>JAISGU010000044.1 GCA_031262935.1 Mycoplasmataceae bacterium
TTTCTTTGTTTGATAGTTTTTGTTTATGATTAAATTAATAGATTCTTCTATTAAGTTGAAGTTTATTGTTTTCATTATTGCCCATATTTCTACTCCAACATAGAGGGCCAGGTGTGAAAGTTTAATCACAAGTTAATACATCATAGGCCTAATGTAGTAAGCAAATTTACCACTAGGCTTACAGAAAGTGATATAAATTTAATCAATACTAAGTTTAAATTGTGAATTAGCGATGATTTAAGTAAAGAACTAGTAAATCACCGACAAGCTGTAAAAAATGCGAGAATTCGTATTTATGAATGCTTTAAAGCACTTCTACAAAGTGGTATGAGGATTGGCGAATTAGTATCAATAAATTTCCATAACGACCCTAAATCTCGAATTATTAGTAATAGATGAGATAAAACACAACAAATGGTAGAAATCATTATTAATACAGAAAAGACTTGTAAAAAACGTGAAGTTTATATTCCACTAGAAAGTTATCAATTTTTTCTAGAAGATAATCGTAAATTAACTAAAGATTTAATTAGTGCTGGATTTAGAGCTTTTAAAAGATGAGCAAATTTACCGTTTAAATTTACGGCTCACGTATGCAGAAGAACATTAGCGACTCTAATGCACGAAATGGGTGTTGATGTTAATACGATTGCGATGGTATTAGGTAATACTCCAAGAGTTGTAATGGAACATTACATTATTTCATCTGGTAAAAATTATGATGCATGTGAAATAGCTTTTGCTAAATTAAATGGTTTAGTATTTAAAACTAACAATATGTTTGTGAACAAGCAATGAATGAGAATTAATGCTTAAATATTATTACTACACTCTTATTTAGATAGATTAATAGATAGTTTATTAAATATGTATATATTTATCAAACTTTAATTTACTCACATTGCTAGAATGTTTTACTTACATATAAAAAATCTTTTACTAACATAAGATTTTATTTTACTCACATTCTGCGGCAATAAAAAAAGATATTTTTACACGAATTTTTTTAGAAATTACTTTGTAAAAATATTTAAAACTTGGCTATTGAAGTCTTTTAATTTTTGAGATTTAATTGTCGCTATTTTTAATCAAGCGATCATTCAACTAATCTTTCATTTCAATCAGTTGAATTACTATTATCTGGTGGATCAGTAGAGACTTTGTTTTTAATTAAATCTTCTCTTTGCACGAATGAAACAGTTAAACGATTTTCTTTTTCTTCCTTATGGGTTAATTTTTTAATGACTAAATAAACTCATCTAGTTACTTTTTTAACTAATTGTCTAACGTGAGAAAATATTTTTAAAACATTCACTAAAAATTTTCTAACCTCTTGTACCCATCTTTCAGAGCATCCAATAATTTGACTAATTTGTAAATCAGTAATAGTAGTATTAGGTACAAATAATGTTCGGTACTTTAGAATCTGGTAAATTTGAGACTTGTAAGAATTATCCTTAAAGTGTTTATCTCAAGATCACATCGTGCCATAAACCTTTTGTTGAGAAGCAATAAATTGCTTTTTAATTTCAAAAGCTTTATTACGGCAATACTCACTATGTCTTATTCTTACAGACATTTCTTCCCTTCTAATTTACTTTCAAGAAAACAAACGAATAAGAATACTGAAACATTTTGTCATTCATTTTCTAAAAGAGTTAAATAATTCTTTTGAAATAAAATGTTTGGCAATTCACTTATAAAAATTCCTTTTGGGAGTGATAGGTCAGAATTGTTTTGGAAATTGTTTAACCAAACAATTCAATCTGTTTTTAAACTATTTTTTTCTAAATTTTGATGTGCATTCAATAGAATATTTTTAAATTCTTTGAATGATTTGGTTATTGTTTTTGTTAGTTCCATAACTAGCTCCTCTACTAATTTGGAATATTGCTTATCACATAACATTTATAGATTTATGAACACAATTAGCTTTTTTGTGCTATAAATTGATTGCGGGGTCTGACCACCATATAAAGTGTCCAACGTAAAATCGTGGGGCACTTTTTTCGTTGTACCCGTATATTTTGTTATCAAATAACAACATTCTTTTTGCTAGTTAAATCAGATTTGCGGAGTCTGACCGTCCTAAGCTCATGGAAGCCCGAGTTTCATTGTAACCGCCAGATAATCATATATAATCCAACAACCATTTCTTGGTCTTAATATACTTCCTATATTAATACTATGTAATGGCTATAAGTATTAGATAAAGGAAGAAAAATATAAATGGCTATAAGTAAAGCATTTAAGCAACAATTAATTAAAGATTTCGGTGGCAGTGAAAAAAATACGGGTAGTGTTGAATCACAAATCGCTATCTTAACCGCTGAAATTAATTCAATAACAAATCACGTTAAGACCAATAATAAAGATTATTCATCTAAACGAGGTTTGTTTAAAAAAGTTTCTAAAAGACGTTCGTTATTGAATTATTTAGAAAAACAAGATATCGAAAAATATCGAGAACTTGTAAAAAAACTAGAAATTAGAAAATAAAAAGTTGGAATAAAATCCAACTTTTTATTTATTGTTATGTTCACCTTACTTAACAATAAACAATATTTCCACATTCACTACATCGATATATTTTTACTGTTTTCATAACAATCTCCTATTAGTTTTATTATAGGTTTATCCTTATAATAAATCCCCCGTGAAAAAAACATATGATGTAATCGTAATTGGTGCAGGACATGCAGGTTTAGAAGCAGCATTTGTTGCTGCTCACAAAAAAAAGCATGTAGCATTATTAACACTAAGTGAAAAATCAATCGCTTTAGCACCTTGTAATCCATCTATCGGAGGACCTGCTAAAGGAATTGTCACACGTGAAATTGATGTACTAGGTGGTATGCAAGCAAAAGCTACAGATGCATGCCAATTACAAATCAAGATGCTTAATAGTTCTAAAGGACCAGGTGTTTGAGCATTAAGATCTCAAATTGATAAAGTTAAATATCATCAATGATTTTTAAAACAAATAAAAAAAGAACGATATATCGATTTAATCATTGATGAAGCAATGAATCTATTGATTTCTAAAAAAACTATTACTGGTGTCCAATGTAAAAAGACAAATAAAATCTATGCTAAAAAAATCATTATTACTGCCGGTACATATATGAATTCCACAACATTCATAGGACGAGATGCTAAAAACGAAGGTCCACAATCATTACCAAGAAGTAGTGCATTATCTAATCAATTAAAAGAAATGGGATTTGAGATCTTAAGACTTAAAACAGGAACGCCCCCTCGTATATTAAAAAATACCATCAATTTTAAAGAAGCTATTAAGCAACCTGGTAGTAGTGAAAAGTTATGCTTTTCATTTTTTGATAAAAAATTTCTCCCCTTAAAAAAACAACAACTTTGCTATTTGACTTATACAAATGAGAAAACTCATCAAATTATTAAAAAACATTTAAAAGAGTCAGCAATGTTTTCAGGAAAAATTAAAGGTATAGGACCAAGATATTGTCCTAGTATTGAAGATAAAATAGTTAGATTTAGTGACAAATCTAGACATCAAATTTTTATTGAACCTGAATCCTTATCAATGAATACAATGTATCTTCAGGGTTTATCAACATCTTTGCCTAAAAAAGTTCAAGAAGAATTTGTTCACACCATTAAAGGGCTTGAAAAAGCAAAATTTGATAAATATGCTTATGCAATAGAATACGATGCCATTAATCCCATTCAGTTATGACCATCATTAGAAAGTAAAATGTATAAAAATTTATATTTTGCTGGTCAAGTAAATGGTACAAGTGGTTATGAGGAAGCAGCTTGTCAAGGATTAATAGCTGGAATCAATGCTTCACTATCTATTGAAAAAAAACAGCCAATTATTCTTAAAAGAAATCAAGCATATATTGGTGTTTTAATTGATGATTTAGTAACTAAAGGAATTACTGATCCATACCGATTATTAACTAGCCGCGCTGAATATCGATTGTTATTACGAAACGATAATGCCGATGATAGATTAATAAAAATTGGTTATGAAATAGGTTTGATTAATAGGAAAAATTATCAATCATATCTATTACAAAATAAATTAATAAACCAAATCATAACCAAATTAAAAACAACTAGTTTAAAACAAAATAAAAAGCTTTTAAAAAAATATGGTAATTCCGGACAAAATTTATATACATTATTAAAAAGACAAGATGTGTATTCTAGAGACATATTAAATAAAACGTTGCTATCTAAATTAACAAATGATTCTATAAAGAAAATAGAAATAAATGTAAAGTTTGAAGGTTATATAAAGAATCAACAAAAAAATATTGATAACTTTGAAAAATATGAAAATTTATCACTTAAATCTATTAAAAATTATCATGACATTAAAAATCTTTCTTTAGAAGCTAGAGATAAATTAAACATCATTAAACCATTAACACTAGGACAAGCCAAGAGAATATCTGGAATTAATTTAACAGATTTAATGATAATTAAATACTTCATCAATAAATAGCCTATGAATAAAACGGAATTTAAACAACATATAAAATCAATTTTCCCATTTGTATCTGATAAGTTTTTTGACAAAATAGAAACATATAAAAAATTTTTACAAGAAGAAAATAAAAAAATCAATTTAACAAACTTATCAGATGACGAAAAAATATATGCCCAATATTTTTATGAATCAATTGTTCCATATAAAGAATTAGACTTTAATCATATTAATTCGGTTTTAGATATCGGTAGTGGTTCTGGTATCCCAGGAATTTTATTAAAACTATTATTTAACCATACCAATCTTACTATCGTTGAATCAAATAATAAGAAAGTTAATTTCCTTAATCAATTAATTAATACTCTTGATATAAAAGTAAACATTATTAATAAACGTGCCGAAAATATTGATAATCAAATGAGAGAAACATTTGATTTAGTAACTTCGCGTGCTGTTGCTCCACTAAAAATTATTTTAGAATTATCGGTTCCATACGCCAAAGTTAATGGATTAATAGTAGAACCAAAATCTTTAAATTTTGAAAAAGAATTACAAGAGGCTAATTTTATAACTAATAAACTAAATATTAAATTACAACTACCTATGATACATTTTATTTCTATCAATAAAATGACTCATAATGTTTTAGTTTATAAAAAAATAAAATCTACAAATCATTTATACCCTCGACAGTGAAACCAAATTATCAAAGACAAATAGTATGAAAACATTAGCTTTTTTATCTGCAAAAACAAATATCGGAGCATCAACCATCGCTTATGAAGTTGCTGTTAAATTATCACAAAGTAAAAAAGTAATGTTATTGCATATTGGTGAATTGTCTCAACAAAGTAATTCCTTGTTAACAACAAAAAATATTGTTAACAAATTTTTATTACCAGGATTTCATATGTCAAATATCAAGAAAAATTTAAAAATTATCACGTTTGTAGAAAAACTAGTCACTCCAACATTATTATCCAAACAGATAAATTTATTACGTAAGTATTTTAATTATTTAATCATTGATTGTAATTCAAGTTATCTAAATAGATACATTCCCATATTTAAATTTATTGAATATGTTTCTTTCAATATCAGTTATCCATTAACTAATACTAAACTGCAAAGATTACTATACGGTATTAAAGACATTAAAGAAATTAATAATAATACTAAAATTTTTTCTTTTATTATTCCAATGTATCAAGAAAAAAATATTGAATGTATAAACACATATCAAACCCTAATGAATGTTATTGACAAAAAAACACCCATAATTAAGGTTCCTCACATTGATAACACTACTAGACTAAACATTGATATTATGTTTACTAAATCAATAAATCAAATAGTGGAAATTATTAATAATATTTAATTCTTATAATCTACAATATGTCCATAATTCAAGAATTTGAGTGACGTGGTTTAATTAAAGATGTTACTAACAAAGATAAAATAAAAATCTTTGAACAAGAAAAAAGTGGTGTATATATTGGATTTGATCCATCATTTAGATCATTACATTTAGGTAATTACTGTATGCTTTTAGTTTTAAGAAGACTAAAATGTGCCGGTTATGAACCATTAGCAATTATAGGTGGTGCCACTGGGCAAATTGGTGATCCTAGTGGTAAGAATTTTGAAAGAGTTATCCAACAATTATCAACCATTGAGCGAAATGGTTTTGCCATTAAAAAACAAATAGAAAAATATTCTAATGCTGAAGTTTTTAATAACACAACCATTTATAAAGATATGAATATTTTTGATTTCTTAAGAACCGTTGGTAAATTAATAAACATTAATTATTTATTAGAAAAAGAAATTATCAGTTCAAGATTGTCAACTGGAATTTCTTATGCGGAATTCTCGTACAATTTAATTCAAGGTTATGACTTTGCATGACTTTATCAAAATAAAAATATTACTTGTCAAATTGGTGGAAGTGACCAATGAGGAAACATCACAACGGGTATTGAAATGATTAGAAAGATTTTTGGTGATGATAATAAAGCATGCGGCATCACCATCAATCTTTTAACAAAAGAAGATGGAACAAAATTTGGAAAAAGTGAAAAAGGTGCAATCTATCTAGATGCTAATTTAACCACTCCTTTTGAAATGTATCAATTTTTATATAACCAACCAGATAATCAAATTGAAAAATTATTAAAGATGTTAACTTTTCTTTCTAAAAAAGAAATCGAAGATATTATGCTTCAACATAAAAAAGAACCATTTAAAAGAACCGCACAAAAAACACTAACTCAATTAATTATTGAAGACATCCATGGAAAAGAAATTTATAAATCTTGCCTTGACATTAGTAAAGCCTTTTATGAAGGAAAAATTGAAACACTTACAAATGAATTATTTAATGAAGCCATCAAAAGTTTACCTACAACTCTTTTGAAAGAACAAAAATATAATGTTACAGATTTATTAGTTCTAGTAGATGTTTGTAAATCTAAAAGTCAAGCGAGAGAACTAATAAAAACAAAATCAATTTCTATTAATAATAAAATTATTGATTCATTTGATTTTATTGTTGAACAAAACACTAATAAATGCATGATTATTAAAAAGGGTAAAAAGAATTATTTTTTAATTAAATGACAATAATTCTTTTGGTAAGAAATGAAATGTATTTATAGTAAAATTAATTTATTAATTTAATGGATAACAATTTACAAAAAATATTTGAGAAATTTAATATTAAACCAAAAAATATTGCTATTTATTACGAAGCTTTTACTCATTCTACATATGCATATGATCATAAACTTCATTACGATTACAATCGTTTAGAATTCTTGGGTGATGCTGTCATTTCTTTAGTAACAAGTGAATTTTTATACAACAAACATTCACATCTTAATGAAGGTAGTATGTCTAAAAATAGAATCATTATGGTTCAATCAAAAACTGAGGTAAAAGCTTCAAAAGAATTAAATCTAAATAAGATAGTTAAACTTGGTGGCGCTATTAAATCTACAACCAAAATAGCAGATTCTATTCTTGAAGATGTTTTTGAAGCTTTTATTGGAGCCGTATATTTGGATCAAGGAATTAATAAAGTGAATGAAATATTATCTAAAACCATCATTAGATATTTCTCAATGCATTCATTGAACGATAATCGTGACTTTAAATCATTACTTCAAGAATATATGCAAAAATATTCTAAACATGACATTCATTACAAACTTATACAAAATATTAATGGCAACTTTATTGTGAATGTAATTA
Source organism: Mycoplasmataceae bacterium (assembly GCA_031262935.1). GTDB lineage: Bacteria > Bacillota_I > Bacilli_A > Mycoplasmatales > Mycoplasmoidaceae > Malacoplasma_A. Next base: position 7,730 of record JAISGU010000044.1, read on the forward strand.
TTAATAATATTAAGTACGGAACCGGAAAAGGTAATAAAATTAAGGATGCTGAAATGCAAGCAGCTAAAAATGCATATTGTAAATTTGCTAAAGGAGAAGAATAATGATTTTTTTAAAAAAATTTAAAGCTACTGGATTTAAATCTTTTGCAAATAATATTGATTTAGATTTTTCACAACCAATGTCTGGTATTGTAGGACCAAATGGTAGTGGAAAATCTAACATTGTTGATGCTGTTAAATGAGTACTTGGTGAAAGAAGCGCTAAAACACTTCGTGGAAAATCTAATGAAGACGTTATCTTCCATGGTTCTAATGATCATCAAGCCGCTAAATTTGCTGAAGTTACATTAACATTCGATAATAGCAAAAAAGTAATCCATTATGATGGTAAAGAAATATCAATTACAAGAAAATTAACTAAAGGCACTGGTAGTAATGAATATTTTATTAATGATGCCCCTGCAAGGCTTAAGGATATTCAGGATATTTTTCTAGATACTGGTTTATCAAAAGGCTCATTAGGAATTATTTCTCAAGGAACAGTACAATGATTTGTTGAAGCTAAACCAGAAGACCGTAGAACAATATTTGAAGATGCTGCGGGAATTGGTCTTTATACGAAGAAAAAGGAAGAATCAAATGCAGAATTAGCAAGAGTCAGTGAAAACCTAAATCGTTTAACTGATTTAACTAATGAACTTGGAAAAGATGTCAATAAATTATCTAAGCAAGCTGAAAAAGCAAAAATTTATGACCAAAAGAAAAAAGAATTAATGCATTTAGACTTAACAATTCTTGTTAAGGATTTAAGTTTCTTTCAAGAGAAATTATCTAAAATTCAAATTGAACTAAAAAAAGCAAAAAGTGAATTAGAAGTATTTGAACCAAATATTAAAAGTATTACTGAATCATTAAAAGTTACCAAAGAAAGAGCAGAAGCTGCTGATAAAGAAGTTGAATCATTAACCACTGAACTAGCAGATTTAGTAGAAGAGGTTAATAAGATTGAAAACGCCAAAAATACCATTAAAAACAAACTAACTAACGATATTCAAACAGATAACGTTGAAAAAAGAGCAGAAGCATATCGTCAACTTTTGTCAACAACAAAATTCGAATTAGACGACACAAAACAAAAAGCTACAAAATTGCAAGATGAAATCAATGTCTATACTGATACCATTGAGCAGCTTGCAACTAAACGTAACGAATTAATGGATATATCTAGTAAACAATCTATTAGAAGTGCTGAAATAAGGGTTGAAATTAAAAACATTAATGATGCGCTAGAAAATAAGAGTCATTTAGATACTGGTGTAAAAACTATTATTGAAAATAAAGAAGCATTAACTGGAATTAATGGATTGGTAAAAGATTTCTTACAAGTTGAAGATCAATATGAAAAAGCAATTCTTACAGCATTGGGAAAAAATATTAATAACATTATTGTTGATACTACTGATGATGCAAAAATTGCTGTAGATTTCTTAAAGAAAAATAAAGCTGGCAAGGCAACATTTTTACCATTGGACATTATTAAACCTAGAGGTTTAAAAGAAGAATATTATCAAGTTATTAATGGTAAGAATGGTTTTATTAATACTGCTAATAAATTAATAACATTTGATGAAAAATACCAAAACATATTTAATTTTTTATTAGGTAACATTATTATTTCTGACGATATTAATAACGCCACTATTCTTTCACAATATACCTATCAGTTGTATCGTGTTATTACGTTAGATGGAGATATCGTAGCTCCAGGCGGTGTTATTAGTGGTGGTTTTAACAAAGTCAATTCACTTAATTCTGTTAATTTGAAAAAGAAATTAACTGAACTTGAAGATGAATTTGAACATATTGATAATGAATTAATTAATTGTCGTGTTGAACTTGATAAAACTAATGCTGAATGAAATGAAACTAACACTAAACAAAATGAAAGAAAAATTATTATGTCTCGTTATGAAGAATCAATTCGTAACAACGAAAGTCAACTATACAAATATCAAATGGATTATGACCAATTAGTTAAGAAAAATAATTTAGAAGATAAAAGAAATAAGTGAAGTGAAACTTCACTTAATGAACAGCTTGCTAAACTGCAATCTAAAAAAGACCATATTAGCATTAACTTAAACACTTCTAGACAAACCAAAATGATTAATAAAGCATCTGTTGAAGATTATGAAGCAAAACTTACTGAATTACGTTTCTTAGTTGATAAACATCGTGATACTATTGCTACACATGAAACCGAGAAAGTTCGATGTGAAGCAGTAATTGATAACACTAAAACAAAGATTAATCAAACATATAAAATGACACTTGATTATGCTAAAGAGCATTACAATGATGAATTACCAATGAGTGATGCTCAAGCTAGAGAAACTATTAGCAGGTTACAAGCGGATATAGATAAACTTGGCTCTATTAACATGACTGCTATTGAAGAACTTGAAGAAAAACAAAAACGTTTCGAAGAAATGACTATTCAACAAAAAGAAATTGAAAAAGCTCATAATGATTTAATTCAAGTTATTAAAGAAATGGATGTCAAGGCCAAAGAAGATTTCACCAAAACAATTGATGCTGTTAACAAAGAATTACCTACAGTCTTTAAATATTTATTTGGTGGTGGTACAAGTGAAATCCAATTTGTTAATCCAGATGATGTTTTAATGAGCGGTATTGATGTATTAGCTAATCCTCCTGGTAAAAAGGTAACTAACTTAAATCTTCTATCAGGTGGTGAAAAAACACTTGTTGCTTTATCAATCTTGTTTACAATTTTGAAAATTAAGAGTTTTCCATTGATTATTCTTGATGAGGCAGAATCTGCATTAGACCCTGCTAACGTTGAGCGTTTTGGTAACATCATTAAAGAAAACTCTAAAAATACACAATTTTTAGTAATTACACACCGTCCAGGAACTATGGAAAGATGTGATTACCTATATGGTGCGACCATGGGGGCAACAAGTCAAACTAAAGGCATTACAACCATCTTCCCCGTTTCATTGACTCAAGCAAAAAAAGATTTTGCTAATGATAAGGATAAATAATGAAAAAAACCAATACTTTGTTTTTAAAAGAATTAAATTGAGTACAAATTATTTTTTTAGATCAATTAAAAAAAGAACAAAACAGTTTCTCATATGAAGAAATCTATGACAAAATTAAATATGAATCGGAACTTGATATTAACTATTGGATACCAGCATTTGAATATGTTACTGGGAAAAATTTTAAATTTGTTGTAGAAAAAGAAAAAAACATAAATACCCAACCTCCACAGAAACAAAATCAATACCAAAATAATACTGAAGTTCATCAAATGTATTATTTTGGTAAATCACATTTTTTTAAAAAAATGTGATTTATTTTGTTTATTTTCTCTTTATGTTTTGTAATAATCTTAACATTAGTCGGTATTCTTTCTAACAATACTCCATCATTATGAGTCAGTTACTTCTTTGATGTACTGTGTGGCGTCTCGTTCACTTTTTTTATAGTATTTTTAATTCTTGAATATTGTTTCGGAAACTTATGAGACCTTAAAAGTGTAAAGGATAAATAATGGGTTTATTTTCTAAACTTAAAGATTTATTACATCATAAGAAAAAAGTTTCTAAACAAATTGCACAAATAAATCAACAAACCGTTCAAATTGAACAGAAAAAATTTGATGATGGTCTTAAAAAATCATCTGGTATTTTAGAACATTCTATTAGTGAAATTTCAAAAAAATATCATGTAGTTAATCAAGACTTAATTGATGATATTGAATCTTTGTTATTATCCTTAGATATTGGCACAAGTTCTACACAAAAGATTCTTTCTTCTATTGAAGAAGAATTAAAATTTCAAAAAGTTATTGATCCAGATTTAATCAAACAAATCATTACTGATAAGTTATTTGTATATTACATTCAAGACACGTCCATTGACACCGATATTAAAATAAATAAAAATGAAATTAATGTTATTTTAGTCACTGGTGTAAATGGTGTTGGTAAAACAACTAGTATCGCTAAACTTGCTAATATGTATAAAAAACAAGGATATAAAATCTGTTTAATTGCTGGCGACACTTTTAGAGCTGGTGCTGTTCAGCAACTTTCTATATGAGCGGGAAGAATCGGTATTTATATTCATAAACCACAGAAAGATGGTCAAGACCCAGCTAGCGTTATTTATTCTGGATTAACCTATGCAAAAGAAAACAAAATTGACATTGTTATATGTGATACTTCTGGTAGGTTACAAAATAAAGTTAATTTAATGAATGAACTTAAAAAAATTAATAATGTAATTAAAAAGTTTGAACCAAACCAACCAGTTGAATCGTTATTAACGATTGATGCTACAACCGGACAATCAGGCATCAATCAAGCCAAAGCTTTTAATGAAGTAACTAAATTAACAGGTATTATCTTAACTAAAATGGATGGAACTTCAAAAGGTGGTATTATTCTATCCATTAAAGATGCATTTAATCTTCCTGTCAAATTCATTGGATTCGGAGAACAGTTAGAAGATTTACATCAATTTGATTTAGAAATGTTTATTAACGGTTTAATTAAAGGGTTAAACATTAATGAAAAATAAGAACATTATTAAATACGCCGAACTATTTGGATGGTATCATTCATTATTTACTACCAAACAACAGAACTATTTAAATGATTATTTTTTAAACGATTTATCTCTTAATGAAATTGCTAAAAAGTACCACGTGTCATCAATTGCTATCGCAGATAGTATTAAACATTCTAAAAAAATGCTTGATGATTATGAAAATCAATTGCATCTATACAAAAAACATAATTTAAGAAATAATCTTTATAAAAAAATAACTAATAAAACTGTTGTTAAGAAATTATTAGAAATTGATAAAATTTAATTATGCTTAAAGCTTTTATGTTTGATGTTGAAGGTGTTCTAATAAACTTAGAACATTATCGTTATGTATGTTGAAAAAGTATTCTTAGTCAACATAATATTTTACTGAATGACAAATTATGAAAAGAGGCTTACGGACATAAAAGAATGGAAGTTGCTAACATTTTATTAAAGAAAACTAAATTATCTCAAAACGAAATTACATCAATATGTAACGAAACGAATTCATTATTTGTTTCGCTAGTTGAAAAAGGTATTTCTTCAAAAGCTTTATATGCTGGAATTAAAAATTTATTAAGGACTATTAAACAAAAACATTATTTACTAATTGCTAATAGTTCTTCACAAAATGTTGATATCCTATTAAAAAAAACTAATATTTATAAAGAATTTGACTATGTCACTAACTATGATAACCTAAAAGGTTTTAGTGTTGATGAAAAAGCTACACTTACTCCCCCGGTTATGGCAATGAATAAACTTAAATTATTAGGGAATGAATGTATCGCGTTTGATGATTCACCGCAAAACATTGATATATTAAATAAACTAAATATTTTTACTATTGGAATTACTAACTACCAAGATAAAAAAAGTTTTAATAGCAAGATGATTTATAACTCTTCTCAAAATATTAATTATGAAGAGGTAACTTTTAATTACTATAAAAAATATGATTCTAATTAATTAGAAAAATACCAACATCTTTATCTAATTTTCTAGTTAGTTTCTTTAAATAAACATTTCAACACAAAATAGCGAAGAACCAGATTTTTTTACTTTTTAATAAAAAATCATTGGCTAATTAAAGAAACTAATGAATAAATTAAAATAACGGTAAATAATACATAAATATTAAAAGCATCTTTAAAATGAATATTAATAACTAAACCGATAATAAATGGTAATACAACAATGATATATTTAAATACATACATAAAAATAGATACAGTAATTACACCTTTTTTACTCATACCATTTTTAGAAAAAGAAATTAATGTATCAATAATTAATTTATGTAATAAAACACCAATAAATGGGGATGGTAAAGAAATAGCGAATGCTCAAATAATATTCAATTGGTTTAATGTTGGACCAATGATTAATGATATTAATAATCCTAACAACATTAAACCAATTGACCAATACCCACTTATATAAAAATAAGTATTATCTTTTTTATTTTGTACCAAAGATTCTGTCTCCTGCATCACCTAATCCAGGAACAATATAACCTTTGCTATTTAGTTTTTGATCAACACTAACAGTATAGATGTCTATATCTTTATGTGCTTTCTGTACGGTTTTAATACCAACTGGTGAAGCTACGATACAAGCCACTTTAATAGATTTAGGTTTATATCGTTTAATAATATTAATAGCTGCAACTAACGAATGACCAGTTGCTAACATCGGATCAACGATAATGACATTAGAATCTTTAATAGATTCAGGCATTTTACAATAGTACTCAACTGGTTCCAATGTCTTTTCATTGCGATATAAACCAATAAAACCAATTGGTGCTTGCGGAATTAATGATTTAAAACCATCAACCATTCCTAATCCCGCTCTTAATACTGGTACTAAAACAATTTTATCTTTAAGTTTATATCCTTTAGCTTTGCCACAGGGAGTGGTGATAGAAAAGTTGATGGTTTTATAATCTTTAGTCAGTTCATAAGCCATGAATTGACTAAGTTCTAATAGATTAGATTTGAACGCTTTAGAATCTGTATTCTTATTACGCATTCTTGATAATTTAACATTTACAACTGGATGATTAATGATATGTAGCATATTTTTTAATTATATGAATCATACCATTTAATTATTAAATGATTATGTTAAGAATTTTATTCTTAACATAAATAATTTTTCTTGGTTTTCGGTCATTTAAGAAGTTAATCACTTTACTATCTTTCATAACAATCTTTTCTACTTCTGATTGTTCGGCATCTCTATTAATGGTTATGACAGCTCTTAATTTACCATTTTCTTGAACCGGTAATGAGATCGTTTGATCAATAGTTTTATTTTCATCATAAGTTGGTCACGATTGATTAAAGATGGAATCTTTATTTTTTAATTGTTCATGTCATAGTTCTTCAGCAAGATGTGGTGTGAAACAAGAAAGGACAATTAAAAATTTTTCTAAATGTTGTTGATATAAAGTTTTATTATCATAACATGCATTGATGTAAATCATCATTTGTGATATAGCTACGTTAAAGTTATATTCATTAATATCTTTTGTAATAGTTTTAATAAATTTATTAAAAGCAATGTCTAACGAATTATTAATTTGTTTAATATCATCAACAATTTTAAAATCTGTTGTAAACAAACGATAAACACGATCCAATCATTTTCTCATCCCATCTAATCCTTGATCATTTCATGCTAATGTTGCAGTTATTGGACCCATAAACATTTCATATAACCTTAAAGCATCTGCACCATGTGTTTTAATAATTTCATCAGGATTAACAATGTTGCCTTTTGATTTAGACATTTTTTCTCCATCAGGTCCTAAAATCATTCCTTGATTAACAATTTTGTTAAATGGTTCTTTATTTGATACTACACCAATATCAAATAAAAAGTGGTATCAAAATCTGGCATACAATAAATGTAAAACAGCATGTTCTTGTCCGCCAACATATAAATCAATTGGCATTCATCTTTTAAATAATTCTTTACCTTCTTTAGAATTTAAATCCAAATAACTACCATCAGGTTGTTTTAATAAATAACCTAAATAATATCAGCAAGAACCTGCTCATTGTGGCATTGTATTAGTTTCTCTAATATATTTATGATGGTTCATAGTTACATTAACTCATTTAGTTAAATTGGCTAATGGTGATTTACCAGTTTTACTTGGTTTAATATCGTTAGTTTCTGGTAGTAAAACTGGTAAATTAGTAACTAATAATGGTTTATTATTTTTATCATAAATAATTGGGAATGGTTCACCCCAATATCTTTGACGACTAAAAATTCAATCTTTAAGTTTGTAAGCCACTTGCTCTTCACCTAATTTACTTTTCTTTAATCACTTATTAATGGTTTGTTTTGCTTGTTCATTATTCAAACCATTAATAAATTCTGAATTAATATGTTTCCCATCGTCTTCATAGGCTTTTGAATGATCTTTAGTTTCAATAATGAATTTAATAGGTAATTTAATTTCTTTTGCAAAATCAAAATCTCTTTGATCATGAGCAGGAACGCCCATCACAATTCCGGTTGCATATGTATTTAATACATAATCAGCAACATAGATAGGGATTTGTTCGTTATTAATTGGATTAACAGCATAAGTTCCTGTGAAGACGCCAGTTTTATCTTTGTTTTCTTTTCTTTGTAAATCTGTTTTTGATTTAGCTAATTTAATATAGTCAGTTACTTTTTTAAGTTGTGTTTTCTTAACTAGTTTTTTAACTAATGAATTTTCAGGAGCAATACTTAAAAAAGTAACGCCATATAAAGTATCAACTCTTGTTGTAAAAACATCTAAAGTTAATTTATTAACTTTAAATTTAACAATCGTACCAGTTGATTTGCCAATTCATTTTTCTTGAATAGATTTTAATGAATCTGGTCAATCAACATCGTTTAATCCTTCTAATAATTTATCAGCATATTCAGTTATTTTTAAAACTCATTGTTGCATTGGTTTTTTAATAACTGGAAAATCACCACGTTCAGAAACCATCTTCCCATCTTTAATTAACACTTCTTCATTAGAAAGAACTGTTTGTAATTTTCCACATCAATTAACATCGATGTCTTGAATTTCTGCTAATCCTTTTTTAAATAAACGACTAAAAATTCATTGTGTTCATTTGTAATAGTTTGGATCAGTTGTATTAACTTCTTTGTTATAGTCATAACAATATCCAATTGTTTGTAGTTGTTGTCTAAAATAATCAATATTTTTTTGAGTAAATGCTTTTGGATGATTATGTGTTTGAATCGCATATTGTTCTGCTGGTAATCCAAAAGCATCTCAACCAATTGGGTGTAAAACATTGAAGCCATTTAATCTTTTAAATCTTGCAAGAACATCGGTTGCAGTATAACCCTTTAAGTGTCCTACATGCAACCCTTGTCCAGAAGGATATGGAAACATATCTAATACATAATATTTAGGTAATTTGAAATTATTGGTGAATTGATATGTACGATGTTCTAATCAATATTTTTGCCATTTCTTTTCAATTGAATTATGGTTATACATAATGATAGATAAGTATATTATTAGTTTATTTATTCAATCATACTTTTCTATATTAAAATTAATAACTTAATGCGGGTATAGTTCAGTGGTAGAACTATAGCCTTCCAAGCTATTAACGTGAGTTCGATTCTCATTACCCGCTCCAAATTATTATGAATAATCAAATACCTCGATATAAAAAAGTAATTTTTTTTTGAAACTGAAAACCATTTGAAAAATTTATTTTGCTTTTAAATTGAGTTTTGGCAACTATCTTTTTTATATTAGGTTTTACTGTACCGATGTTTATCAATCCAGACAGCCACCCTTTTGGAGGAACTTGTCGTGGTTGAGTATTAAATGTTGTAAGCTATTTGGGAAATATTTTTAATTTCTTGTCTATCATTATTTCCACAAGAAAACATATTAGCAATTTCTTTTTTGGTTTTATCGGGTGTATTTTTTTAGGAATTAGTTCATTATTATTAAGCTGTAATGGTAACGCCATCTTATATGTAATTTTTTACTTACCAGCTCAGGTTACTGGTTTCATTTTATGAAAACGTTCAGCCAATGGTAAAAAAACTATTGAACCTTATAGAAAACTATATTGGTGAGAAAATTTAATTTTATGAAGCGTTGTTATCGGTGCAACGATTGGATTCATGTTTATTGATAAAATTCCAAACTTTCAGATCTTTATGAATGGGGGGGCAATTAAACCGCCATATGATTCACAAGTTTTATTGTGAATGCGATATTTTGTAGACTCAGCGGGTTTAATTGTCGGCATGTGTGCAATGATTATGATGTTATTAAGAGTAAGAGAGCAATGATTTTTATGATTAATCATTGATATTGTCACTTTAATTCTTCATTGCATTGTAACCAACACGCAAATGATTTGTGCATTTGCAGTATCTTTAATTAATGCTTTCTACGGCATTATTACTTGAGGCGTTTTCAAGAAGAAATAAAAATCTACGTGATTAGATAATTTTCATGCTAATACACCTGTAATCTTTCACCTATCAATAACATTTGATTGTCTTTTTGAGAAATTCTTCCTTTAATGCCAACGATTGCGCCATTTTTAATTGATTTAATTTCTCTCTTAAATATTGCACTGTCTAAATTAACATCAATTAATTCATACCAATCTTCACAATCTTTTTCAATAAAAGGTTTATCAACCTTTACCTTCAAAACATCATATTCGTTAGTTTTTCCTTTCATTAAACCTTTAACTATTCCAATAATTGCTATAAAATTCATAAATCCTCCTTGCATTAAATAGCAAAATAAATGTAAGAAAAAATATCTAAAAAGTATTCTTAAAATTTTTTAAATATTTTTTAAGATTTTTTTAATTATTTTTTAGTTTGATTTTGTTTAATTTGTTCTTGAAGTTTATAAATATCATCTTTAACTCTTCTTAAAGAATAACCTTCTTGATGTAATGATTCAATCTCATTTTCCAAAGTTTTAATCATGTTATCTTTTTGGATAATGAGATCATTCATCTTTGCGTTTTGTGATTTCAACTCATTGTATTGATTACTGAATTCAGCCATTTCAATATTTAATGATTTTAAAAAATCATTGATTTTATCGAAAAACAAATCAACATCTTCTGGGTCATAACCACTATGAAGTTTTTTTTGAAACTTTTTATTAAGAATTTCTTTAATTTTGTAGTCTATTTTATTTGACATTGCTCTTTATAATTATAAGGTGCAAAGTTTTACTTCTATTTTAGATGATAATCAAATAAAAAAAATTAATAAAAAGTTTAAATCATTCAGAATTTTTATTTCTAATCCTAACATCTTATTTTTTTACAAAACAAAAGATATATCAATATCAATCTTCAAAAATAAGAAACTATTATTACAAGGAAATAATGCTGATGCTTTTTATCAAAATTTATTTAATAAAACACAAGTCACTAAAAAAAATATTTCATTTGATAAAGGATATATCGGTTGTGATGAAGTCGGTGTTGGTGACTACTTTGGTGGATTAGTAACTTGCGCTGTTTATTTAGATAAGAAAAATGAAATAATTCTAAGAAAGATTGGTGTTAAGGATTCTAAAAATTTATCAAATTTGCAAATGCAACAAATGTTTAAAGAAATTATTAAATATGTGAAATTTTCTTGTTTATCATTTAAACCAGAAAAGTACAATGAAATGATTAATAAATTTCATAATACACACATTCTTAAAGCGTATATGCATGATTTAACAATTAAAGATTTGATTAAAAAACATCATCTAAAAAATGCACCAATCGTAATGGATGAATTTGTTAATGAAAATAAATACTATTCATATTTTGAAAAGATAAATATTAATAATCCACAAATTATTTCAATATTTGAAACTAAAGCAGAAAATAAATATTTAGCGGTTGCTGCTGCAAGCATTATTGCAAGAATTTATTTTTTAAAACAAGTTAATGAATTAAGCATTAATTTAAAAAGACAATTATTACTAGGATCAAGTAATCCTAAAATTATTGATATTGCAAAAGATATTTATAAAAAAGGTAAAGAACCATTGCTAAAAAAGTATGTAAAAATAGACTTCAAAACTACTAAAAAGTTTATAATAAATGAGTAATAAGGAGAATAGTCATGGCTGCAAAGAAAAAAGCTAAGAAATCTACATCTAAAAAATCATGTAAATGTGGTTGCGGATGCAAAGGTAAAAAAGCAAAATCAAAAAAAAGATAGTTCAAAACTATTTTTTTTGTAAATTTTGATTAATGAAATTAATGATTTGTTCTTTTGGTAAAAAACCAGTAAATGAACTAATCATTTTTTTATTACTAAACAAGATAACTGTTGGTATTGACATAATATTAAATTGTGAAGCCACATCATTCAGTTCATCAACATTTACTTTACAAAAAGAAATATTTTTATATTCATCACTTAATTGATCAATAATTGGTGATAACATTTTACACGGACCACATCAATCAGCGTAAAAATCTACAATTACATTTTGATTGTTTATAGATTCTAAAAAATCATTATTACTTTTTAGTTGTTTTACTGACACTTTTCTTTCCTTTGGTTATTTTTGTTTTGACTTTAGCTTTTCTACCAAATGGTTTAATTTCAGTTTCTTTACCGTCAAGATACCTTTTACCATTAATGAACTCAATTTTGTGTCCATCCTTATCAATCTTTCTTAAATAACGACACTTAGGAAAACCTGAACAACCAATAAATGGTTGTCCTCTTTTATTTTGTCTTTCAATTAATGGTTTACCACACACAGGACATTTTTCTGCCAACACAACACGTTTAGGTGCGTTAGGAAATTCAGCATATTTACATTCAGGAAACTTTGAACAACCAATAAACTCAACACCAGTTCTTTTAGAATTTCGATAAATTAATGGTGCACCACATTTCGGACAAGCTCGCCCGACTTCACGTGGTTTAACTTCAGGCATATTCTTTTTAGCGTTAGCTAATTCTTTATCAAACTTTGGTTTAAAATCTTCAAGAATCCATTCTTTTCATCTTTCATCATTGTTAGCAATATCATCTAAATGTTCTTCCATTCCACTTGTAAATTTCTTATCAATAATTTCAGGAAAATATTCTTGAAGATTTTCAATAATTGTATTACCAATTGGTAACATTGCATATGCACGATTTTCAAGTTTTGCATAACCACGATCAATCGCCATACTCGCCATTGATTTATATGTTGATGGTCTACCAACACCTGCTTCGTCTAATGTTTTAATTAAACTTGCTTGATTAAATCTTGGTGGAGGCATTGATGTATGATCTTTAATTTCAATGGATTGACTTTTTAAAACTTGACCTTTTTTTAATTTACTTAATCCAATATCAATTTCTGTATCTAAATCTTCATAATGCTGATAAATCTTTTTATAACCATCAAATAATAACCTACGGTTATATGTATAAAATTTATTATCAGCATTCAATAAACGAACAATTGTAGTTTCATATCTTGCTGGAGTCATAAACGAAGCAATTGTTCTAATTCAAATTAATTTGTATAAAGAATATTCGTCTTTGGAAATTAATGTTTTTAATTGATTTGGTGTAGTAAAAGGATCAATTACACGAATTGCTTCATGTGCATCCTGTGTATTTTCTGATCCTTTTTTCATACTAAAAGATCTAAATTGATAATACTTATCACCATAGTATTTAAGAATATAAGTTTTAGTTGTCGCAGCAAATCCTTCAGAAATTCTTGTACTATCGGTTCTTGGATAAGAAATTAAAGCGCTATGTTCTCCTTTAATCTTAATACCTTCATATAAATGCTGTGCAACTTGTGTAACCTTACCTACACTTCAACCTAATTTATTAATTGCATCTTGTTGAAGTGTTGAAGTTTTATAAGGTTCCTTAGGGTTACTATTTTTTTGCGTTGGTTCGTCAATTGAATAAATTTTAAAATCATGAGACAAGGTATCATAAACTTTTTTAGCTGATGCTTCATCGCCAAACTCAACTAAGTTACCTTGCGACTCTTGATCGATTTTAGAAAACTTAATATCTTTAATTTTAGAATTAACTTCACGAAGCATTACTTTAGCATTATTTTCTAAAATAACATCAATAGTTCATCATTTAGTTTCCTTAAATTTCTCAATCTCTTTTTCACGATCATAAATAAATTTAAGGGCAACTGTTTGAACCCTACCAGCCGATGTTCCTTTTAATTTTTTTCTAACAATTTTTGATAAATTAAAGCCAACTAAACGATCTAAGATTCTTCTAGCGAATTGTGATTGAACTCATTTAATATCAATTTGTCTAGGGTGTTCTAGTGCTTTTAAGATGGCTGGTTTAGTAATTTCATTAAAAGTAATACGAAAGCATTTGGCTTTATCTTTATCAGGAATAATACTATACACATGTCAAGCAATTGCTTCACCCTCACGATCAGGATCGCTTGCTAGATAGATCTTGTCTGCTTTTTCTGCAGCATCTTTAATTTCATTAACAATCTCTTGTTTAGTTTTAGCGCCTTTAATCTTTGCTTTACCTGTAGGAATAATTCATTTTGGTTCTAATGTTTTCTCGTCAAACCCCATTGAATTCTTTGGCAAATCACGAATATGACCAATCGTTGCCATAATTTTGAAATCCATATCTTTAAGATACTTTTGAATTGTCTCGATTTTATTTGGAGACTCAATTATTAATAAATTTTTACTCATTGTTAATTGCTATATTATACGAAAGATAAAAATTCAACATTTTATTCAACTACTTTTTAGGTCTATTAACAATGAAAAAATAAATGAATATTCCTAATGTAATTAATGAAATAGGTATAAATGCAATTGTTACATAATCTACCAAAACGATTGCATATTTTAATGGTACGCCTGACATATACAATAAGGAAACTATTCCAATAATTAAGATCAATGTCGTTAGTACCATTAAAATAATTCTAAAAATAGAATCTATTAAACCTTGTTTTAGTTCTTTTCTTTTTATTAAAAGAACAATTGAGCAAACAAAGGTAACTAAACTAATTAAAAAAGTAAAGAACATTGATACTTGAACTAGAGTTGTATCCATTGATTTAACTCAGTTCATAATGTTCATTACCAATATATAAGGAAAGACAATATAGATGGCAATTGCTAATAAATTAATAATTCTTAAATAGGAATATTGACCTTTTACAGTTTTTGAAACCATATAATCATTATATATGACAAGAAAAACTGCCTTCATTACCATCTTTACATCCGTTGGGATAACTTCAATAGTACCAATTGTACCATTACTTACATCCAATACTGCAATTGGTACTACGAAGTTAATTGCTCATCGTGGATATTCTGCAAAATATTTTCAAAATACTTACGCAGCATTTAAAGGCGCAAGTGATGATAAGAATTTTTATGGAGCAGAAACTGATTTACAAATGGATAAAGACAGACATATTTGATGTTCTCATTATTCTAATCCTTTTAAGGATCATACAATTATGATTGGTGATAAGACAACAGATGAAATTAAGACTTTAAATGATAGTGGACAATTATTTAGAGATGGTCCAATGCAAAGACCGTTGGATAACAAAGCATATCCAGTTGGAGAAATGAATCCATACAATGTAGATCTTTCTTTACCCGATACAGATGCTTTATGTCCGTTTTATGATTCATCAGACGGTAAAGATGGGAAAGGTTATTTAAATACATTCATAGGAAATAACAAACACCCTATTATTGAGTTAAAAATTGAATCTCTTCTTAACAAAGAGACTGGAGTTATTAGTACAGTTGAATTAGATACATTTATTAATAAAGTTTTTGTAGATATTAAAACAGCGAATGATACATATGATGATACGTTAATTAGTCGTATCTATTTCATAAGCTTTTTTGACGACTTATTGTATGCTATGGTAGAACACGCACATTTCGAATTAGACAATACATTCCCTATATCTCATTTTCAAAAATTATTTGATGATGGAGCAGTTGGCCAATACATTACTTCAATCAATCCGTTATGAAAACATGAAATTGGTAATAAAAAAGATTCTAATAGTAATGTTAATAGGTGAGAAAAATATCTTGATGGTTCTTGGTATGATGGTAAAAAAGATAAAACTCATGCTATTTCCATTGATCCATATTATGCTTTAGTTAATAATTCAATGATTAAGAAAGCTCATGAAAATCATTTAAATGTGGATTGTTGAACTGCTGATTATTCAAGAACTGAAGTTTATGAACCAATGTCATTGGCAATGCTTGCAAACGCTGGTGTTGATATGATTACTCAAGACGATTGATTTAATTATTCATAATTAAACATTAAACAAACTTATAATTCCTATCATTATGAAAGTAGCAATCTTTTTTGGTAGCAAATCTGATCTTCAAATCATGCAAGGAGCAGCATCAATATTAAAAGAATTCAATATTGAATATGAATCATTTATTTTGTCTGCTCATCGTGTTCCTGAAAAATTAACACAAACATTAAAGAATGTTCAAAATAAAGGTTGTGAAGTAATTATTGCAGGAGCTGGATTGGCTGCTCATTTACCAGGCGTAATTGCTAGTCAAACCATTTTACCAGTTATTGGTGTACCAATTAATGCTAATCTTGGTGGGTTAGATGCATTATTATCTATTGCACAAATGCCTAAATCAATTCCTGTAGCAACTGTTGGTATTAATAACAGTTACAACGCAGGAATGATTGCTATTGAAATATTAGCTTTAAAATATCCAAAAATTAATAACAAATTGGTTTCTTGAAGAAAAGATATGAAAACTAAATTTTTGGAGGACAACTCTAAAGGTGCAAAACTTTAAAGAATTAACTAAATCTGAAAAAATAATTCTTACATTAAAAGACAAAACTAATAATTATTTTTTTATTGATGTTAACAATACTAATATAAACATTAACATTGAATGTAATTTAAAACAACATCAAGATTTAAATTTATATGTTTACTCTTTGAATAAGTCATCTGCTAAGAATTTTAAAATTAATATTAACCATAGTCCTTATTCAAAGAGTAATACATTTATTAAAACTTTTGCGATTAACAAAGGAAATACTAACATTGAATTAATTAGCACCATTAATAAAAATAATACTAATGTTGAAGCACATCAAACCATTGATGGAATCTTGTTTGACGATTTAAGCAAAATAAACGTTATTCCATCAATGGTTGTTGATTCTAATAGCATTAAATCATCACACTCAGTTAATATTGGAAATATTAATCCAGAACAATTGTTCTATTTAATGAGTCGTGGTATTAGTAAAGATAAATCTACTGCTTTATTATTAGATTCAATGTTTAGTGGCATTAAAGATCTTAAGGATAAACAAGCAGTAGATTTATATGAAAAACTAAATAAGACTTTACTGAGTTTTGCAAGTCAGAAATAATGCTATATTTAATCTATGAAATTTAATATTAAAAAGGATTTCCCTTGATTTAAAAACAACCCTACTTGAACTTACTTAGATAGTTCAGCTACTAGTCTTAAACCAAAGTCAGTTATTGATTGTATTAACAATTACTATAGTAAATGATGTTCTAACCCACACAATAGTGATTCATCATTTACTTGACACGTCAACGAAATGATTGAAGATGTTAGAAAGAAATTAGCAAAACTATTTAATGCTAAATCTTCTAAGCAAATTATTTTTACAAGTGGTGCAACTGAAAGCCTAAATCTAATCGCTAATGGTTTAAGCAATTCTTTAAAAAAAGATGATGAAATTATTTTAACAATGGGTGAACATACAAGTAATTTATTACCTTGAATGGAATTACAAAATACAAAAGGTATAAAAATTGTTTATGCAAATAAAGAAAATGAAATTCCAACTGAAGAACAAATTATTAAATCAATAACTTCTAAAACTAAAGTTATTAGTTTTGCTAATATTTCTAATTTACTTGGTTATGAATTAGATATAAGTAAAATAGAAAAATTAGCTCACAAAAAAAATAAGAACGTCATTATTGTTGTTGATGCAACACAAGCAATACCACATAAGAAATTAGATGTCACTAAATCTAATATTGATTTTATGGTTTGTAGTGGGCACAAAATGTTAAGTGGCACGGGTATTGGTTGTGTATATATGAAAGATAAATATCTTTCATCATTAAAACCATTAAGACTTGGTGGTGGAATGAATAATCAAGTAAGTTGTAATAAGTTTACATATGCACCAAGTCCTGATAAGTTTGAAGGTGGTAGTCCTCATACTGCAGGTATTATTTCTTGAGGTACAGCTATTGATTATTTAAATAAATTTGGATGAGATAAATTATTAAAACACGAACTAGAATTAAAACAATACATTAATCAAGAATTAAGTAAATTACCTAATGTAGTTTTAGTTAATAAAGAAGCTAAATACCCAATTGTTGCTTTTAATATTAAAGGCGTTCATTCACAAGATTTAGCAAACTACTTAGGCAGAAAACATATTATTGTTCGTGGTGGTTTATCTTGTGCTAAACTTTCTGATAAGATTATGCACGAACCAGCAGTTGTAAGAGCTTCATTTTATCTGTACAATGATAAGCACGATGTTGATGCTTTGGTAAAAGCATTAAAACAATTTAAGAAGAGTGATATTGTTAGTTTTTAAACTAACAAACTTATAATCTTATCCATGTCAAACAATCTAGATTTAAGACGAGAAATTATTCTTGATCATTATGAAAATCCAAGTGCTTTTATTAAAAATAAAAGCACTGTTAAGGGTTATAAATCTGCTCATAAAGACTCTGCTAGTTGTATAGATGATTTAACTGCTTATGTTAATATTAAAAACAACAAAGTTAATGATGTTAAGTTTAGTGGAATTGGTTGTGCAATATCTACAAGTTCAACAGACATTATGGCTAATCTATTAAAGAATAAGACAGTTAAAGATGCTAATAAGATTATTAATAACTATTTAGGAATGATTGATGGTAAACCATATGATAAAAAGTTATTAAAAGAACTTTATGTCTTTGAAGATCTTAATAAACAATTAAACCGTATTAATTGTGGCAAAGTTGGGATTATTGCGATTGAACAAGCTTTGAATAAGAAGTAATTAGGTTCTACCACTTGATAAGTGATGTTTACTTATATGGACATCATAAGCATTATCGTCTTCTCATCTAAACCTTAAACGATATTGCTTATTAATTCTGATTGTCCATCAACCTTTTATAAATTCCAATTCATTACCACGAGGAATTCTTAAATCAGTAACTTTTAATGAAGCATTTAATCTATGTAGTTTAAAATACACTCTATTTTCAATATTCGGCTTAATGGCCAAATTGGGTTGGTTTTCTAAGATTTAGATATTCAAAAAAGGTTTATTTTATAACCATTTTTATATTTTTAAATCTCCGAACTATACAAATGTTAGTATAGTTCA
>JAISGU010000025.1 GCA_031262935.1 Mycoplasmataceae bacterium
GAAGAAAGAATTCAAATATCTCTCAATGGGAATACACCTAAATCGTATGGTTTGTATAAACAAATGCATGCTTATCTGACGTATAATAAATTTACTCCAACTTTTAGGGCCTAATTTGATCTGCACACAAAACATGCCTTAACTCAAATCATATGGGTGTTTCTATACAAATTAATAGATTTGAACTTATGTCAGTTTTATTTGATAAGTATGTTTATTCACAAAAATTAGATATTAATAAAATTAATGATTGAATTTTTGCAGAAAACATTTCTTACGGCAGGGTTTTATATCAATATAGTGATAAGAAAAAATTTGAAGATGATGTTAACAAATACATAAACGATAATGGTCCCTTCCCTTCTAACGATAACATTTGGATACAAGCATCTATGTTTTGTAAAAATAATTGATATAGATATGAAAAGGAATATAGATTTGTGATTATTAATCAAAACGAAGACAAAAAAGACTATTTAGATGTTGAACTTGATGATAGTTTAAAAAGAGTTATTAAAAGTATAACCATTTCCCCTTATTGCAAAGTTTGTAAATGTAATTTAGAGAAACAATGTAATCAAAATGATTGTCTTTTACAAAATATTATTAATAGTTTTCATGAGCTAGATATAGAAGTTAAAAATTCTTTAGTAATATTTAAATAAATAATAGACCGAAATGTCTATAAACTATAAGGAGTAATAAATGTTTGAAATAAATGAAAAAATAATTAATGAAATAGGGAAGGAAAATCTTTATAAGAATAATTTAAATATTAATTTTGTAGAGGGATGTAGAATGAGTTGTGCCTTTACTGGTTCATCTTCTGCAGGTGAGGGATGTAGAATGAATTGCGCCTTTACTGATGCATCAACAGGTGGTGCCGAAGGATGCAGAATGAGTTGCGCCTATACAGAAGGAAAATAATATAAAAATAGTTTCTTTAATACTTACAAGAAAATGTAACTTGTCTTGTAAGTATTGTTATGAAAGAAATAAGTCTTGCCAGACTTCAGATTTTTCTTCAATTTGTCAAATTATAGATAGCGAAATAAATGATAAAAAAGAAAAATATGTAATTGAATTATTTGGTGGTGAACCATTTTTAAAATTCGATTTGTTTGAAAAAATTGTTAAATATGTAAATAATAAATTTAAAGAGTTTAATTTTATATTTACAACATCAACAAACGGAACAATACTATCTAGCAAAATTAAAAAATTTTTATGAAATAACAAAAATATTGATATAGGCTTGTCATTGGACGGATGTCAATATTCTCATAATATAGGTAGATGCAATTCATTTAACAAAATTGATATACCTTTTTGGCAACAATTACCTAATTGTAAAAGTGTAAAGGTTACCATTTTTCCGAATAGTATTTCAATGTTGTCTAATAATTTTATTTATTTACATAGCATTGGTTTTGATGTTTATGGAAATTTGGCCTACGATGGTAAATGAAATAGCGATTTGCTTAAACTATATAAGATTGAACTTAATAAAATGATATCATTCTATTTATCAAATGAAAATATAAAAATATCTCAAATGTTAGATGCAAATACCTTGTCAAATATATGCGAACCGAAAGCGCCACAAAGACATTATTGTGGTAGTTGTTTGCATATGTGCTGTTACGATGTAAATGGCAAGAAATATCCATGTCAAACTTTTATTCCTTTATCAATAGGTGACAAAGCACTAGAATATGACGATGCTAAAAAACTCATTTACACAGACATAATTCCAAATGATAAATTAGATAATGAATGTCTACAATGCGTTTGTAAAAATGTTTGTCCAATGTGTATAGGAGATAATTATTCTCACGGTAGGGGCTTATATAACAGAGATATGTCACGATGCTCGTTTGAAAAGGAAAGATTTAGAGCAATGGCTTTTCTAGCAAGCAAAATATATGAAAAAAATAAACTTAAAAATTATGAAAATAAAAAAATGATTTTAGATGGAATTTTATTAATTAGTAAATATTTAAAAGAATGTACAAAGGACTAATATGAACAAACTAGCTAATCAAAAGATAAACTTTAAACAGAAATATAAAAAAGCAAAAATTATCACATGAATTTGATTCTCACTAAGTGCAATATTGGCAGTGGTAGGAATAATTTTATTTACAATATGATTAATGCAATTGCCAAATGGTGACAACTATAAAAAATCTAATGTGCCAATGTATATTTATTGCGCATTATTAGGTATAGGTTTTTTAAGTATGTTTGTGTCAATATATTTTGTAGTTTATTATGGTAAATTATCAAAAGGTGTACCAAAAGACCAAGCTAAACGCATTGCTTTAACAGCTGCCACATCAGTGGCGTCATCATCTGGTTCAAGTCTTTCAAGTACTGGTGATAAACTTAGAGATACATCATCACGAATTAAAACCGGAATGTAAATAAAAAAACGCTATTTCTAGCGTTCTTTTATATTCGGGTTGGTAATCGACTTGACGTTATTCCAACTCCTAAACAACACAATTATATAGATAGAAATACAAAATAAAAATTATTTACCTATTTTTTTGTAGATTTTAAATTGATCAGTTTTTATTCTTTTATCTATAGGTTTTAGAAGTAAATCATATCATGAGTTAATGATACTTGTAGCTTTCTTGTCAATCCTGTGTATATCAACTGGATTTAGATAGTCAATAATTGTAGCAATGTCTCATAGTCTTACACTATTACCAATATATTTAGGATTTATTTTGTCTCTAATAAAATCAGCAACATTTTTAACAATTGGACTACCAAACTTAACATCAAATAGCTTGTTGTTATGACAACATTTATTACGAACCTTCCCAAGAACAGATATTGCACTTATGAAATTATTGATTTTGGTATCTATATGCTTGTCGTTAACATTAATGATTTTATGGTTAGCAAACGAATTAATAATGTCTACTTTAATGCTATTAATCTTAATGCTCATCAAAAAATTAACCGTTGTACCGTATTCTCAATATCTAGTAACTTCTCATATAGGTATGTCTTTAATCATTGACATCTTAATATCATTTATTCCTTTGATCTTTTGATTAATTACATTGTTTCTTATATAGAAAAGACATAATCTCTTTAGAAATTTTTGACTGGACGATTTCAAAATAATGTTTCTTTTGTTTTTAGATAATCTAAACAGTTTACCATCATCACATAATCATTTATTTTTCATTTCTTTTGCTACATAGTATGCAATAGCTGTTCCTAATCTTTTCTCAATGTTGAATATTTTAGATAGTAATCTTTCTTTAATAACTGTATCAAAATTGTAAACGTTAATGATATCGGTTGAATTAGTGTTAGGCAAAAACATACCAAAATTATTACGAATAGCGATGCCATAGTCATAAATTAATCTACTGTAGTTAAATTTTCTCAAAAATCGTTTGAATAGCCTCTCATCGTTTACCACAAGTTTGTAATCTTTTTTAAGATGTTCTATTTGTTCATCAATAGTTAGAAATTTTTTAATCGTATTTTTAGACATTGGCAAATTATGAGTTAAGTCTCAAATTTTTTGTCTAACTTGCATTCATTATACACCTTGCTTCTTTTAAACAAATAGAGTTCGATTAACTGCATTTGATTTTGATATTTCATACCGTTGTGTTTTCG
>JAISGU010000028.1 GCA_031262935.1 Mycoplasmataceae bacterium
ATACACCTAAATCGTATGGTTTGTATAAACAAATGCATGCTTATCTGACATATAATAAATTTACTCCAACTTTTAGGGCCTAATTTGATATAAAACAAAGATAGGGGAGCTACCCCTACCTTCTTAGACCATGATGATGTAGAATCCATTGAATAATCTTTGCGGTTAAGAGTAGTTAATTCTTAATCTTTTTATACAACTATTTATCGTTGCATCCTACATTTCAAATATTAACATAGTTTTTGTAAATTTACTTAAAAATCTTTGTAAATTAATGTAATTAATTTATTTTTTAAAAACTTTTTAAGTAAATTTCTAAAAACCCGGTCAATAAGTATGTAGGAGGTAATAATGCGAAAAAGTACAAAGTCACTAAAACATTAATTAGTAAAGCAACAATTACTAAAGTTATAGATGCTGAAAATATCAATGATGCCGATGGTAAAGCATCGTTGCTAATTAAAGAAAAAGATTGAATTTGAAAAACCGAAGGTAAGTCACATACAAAAGAAATTAAATAAATTCGTTAATATCTCAACCGAATTTATCACAAAGTTTCTTTTTAGTGTCGAAACTTAATTCTTGTTTTGATGCTTTCTTTTCAAAGTATTTTGCTCAGTCTTCCATTGTTTTAACTTTTTGACCACTCATATACCAATCATTATAAGAAAGGAGGTGATAAGATGAAAAAAATGGATCAACAAACTAAACAAAAAACTATAGGTGGAATTGGACCAATGATGTTGTGAGTAGCAATTACCGGTGCCGTGATGATAGTTCAAACAGTTATGGATATTGCCACTAGTGTTATTCAAATGACTCATCCACAACAAGCAAATGGAACTACAAGTCATAACCAATCAGCTAATTCTTATGTTGGTAAACATAATAATGGTTATCTAAGAATTAGTCCATTCCCAATGAGAAGTAGTTTCATGATGGGGTGATAAATTAATATCGGTTTACGCCGATATTTTTTTATATCTATCTAAAATATGTTATTATTTATGTGCTGTAAAACAATCGTGCAGCTTCAACCGCACTAAAATGGTTTATAAAATTCTTAAACGAATACCACCAAGGCGAGTCTAAGATTGTAGGAGGAATGTAAATGTTTGCAATATTTGAAACAGGTAATAAACAATACAAAGTAAGTCAAAATGACAATTTTTTTGCTGAAAAAATTGAAGGAAAACAAGGTGATAAAATAACTTTTGATAAAGTATTAATGATTGATAGTGAAATTGGTAATCCTTATTTAGCAAAAGCAAAAGTAGTTTGTGAAATAGTTAAACAAGGAAAAAAAGAAAAATTATTAATTATTAAACACATTAGTCAAAAGCATCACACAAAGAAGCAAGGTCATAGACAACCATATACAAAATTAGTTGTAAAGGAGATAATTCATGGCTAGTAAAAAAGGTGTTGGTTCAACAAAAAATGGACGAGATAGTAACCCTAAATATCTGGGTGCTAAATTAGGAGATGGTCAATTTGCTAAAGCAGGAATGATTATTTATCGTCAAAGAGGTAATCAAATTTATCCAGGAACAAATGTAGGGCAAGGGAAAGACCATACATTATTTGCTAAAATTTCTGGTATTGTTAAATATCAAAAATTTGGTGCTAACAAAACTAAAGTTAGTATTGTAGAAAAAGTTGAAAAGAAATAAATTTTTATAAGGTAATGTTGTCTACCTAATGAACCGCTAAAATAGCTGATGACGACTACAAAGGAGTTTTTTTGTATGTCATCAGCTATTTTTTTATGAATATTTATTACAATCGGTTTTGTTGGTGCAATTTCATTAACAATTGCAGGAATTATTAATCTAATCATTTGTATCAAAACTAAAACGTTTAAACATATTAGACTATCCGTTCAAATGTGTTTCTTTATTGCTAATTTAATGTTTTTTATTTATGCGTTGGGAATTTCATTAACCAATTGAATTAATGTAGACACATGGACTGGTTGAACATCAGTACCAACTTGAGTCGGAAATTTAATCCCGATGTTCTTAAATGGATTTTTAATAATTGGTAAGATTATTGAAAATAAAAAGCATTCAATACTATAAAAATGGTATAAATTATCTATTATGAACTTTGCTAAAAAATCATTGGAATTACATAAAAAATTGCACGGAAAAATTGAAGTAACTCCAAAGTTTAAAATTAATACTGCATCAAAATTAGCAACCGCTTATACCCCTGGTGTCGCTGAGCCATGTAGAGTTATTGCTAAAAATCCTAAAGAAAGTTTTGATTTAACTTGCCGAGGTAATTTAGTAGCGGTTGTGACTGATGGTTCAGCAGTACTAGGACTAGGAAATATTGGTGCAAGTGCAGGAATGCCTGTGATGGAAGGTAAATGCATTTTATTTAAAGAATTTGCTAATGTTGATGCTGTACCAATTTGTTTAAAAACACAAGATCCAAAAGAAATTATTAACATTATTAAGAATTTAGAACCAACATTTGGTGGTATTAATATTGAAGATATTTCTTCTCCTAGGTGTTTTGAAATAGAAGAAACTTTAAAAAAAGAATTATCTATTCCAGTTATGCATGACGATCAACATGGTACTGCCATTGTTGTCGCCGCAGCATTAACAAACGCAATTAATGTAGTTAAAAAACAATGAGGAAGTTTAAAAATTGTCATTAATGGAGCTGGTGCTGCAGGTATTGCTATTGGTAAATTACTTACATTAATGAAATTTGGTAATGTTGTCATGGTTGATCGTGTTGGTATTCTTAATAAAAATAATAAGTCCTTACCAAAACATCATATGGACATCGCTAAATTAACTAATAGGCATAATGAAAAAGGTAATTTAGCAGACGCTTTGAAAGGAGCTGATGTATTTATTGGCGTTAGTGTAGGTAATATCGTTTCGTTAGAGATGGCTAAATCAATGAATAAAAACGCCATTGTTTTTGCTATGGCTAATCCAACACCAGAGATATTACCTGAAGTTGCTAGAAAAGCTCATATTAAAGTTATGGGGACAGGAAGAAGCGACTTCCCAAACCAAATTAATAATGCACTGGTTTTCCCAGGAATGTTCCGTGGTGCACTAGATGCCAAAGCAAAAATCACTGATAAAATGAAAATCGCTGCCGTTCATGCAATTGCTAATTTAGTAAGTAAGGATGAACTATCTAGTGATTATGTAATCCCAAGCGTTTTAGACAAACGAGTCCCTAAAGCAATTGCTAAAGCAGTTATTAAAGCAAGTAAATAACAAAAATTGATACAAAGCATCTATCTTTAATGTCTAATATAAAAAACAAAAATGTTAATTTATACATTTTGTCCATTATAATAGACATATATGATAAAAAGAGCAGAAATAGAATTATTAAAACAACATAAAGATACAACAACCATAATAAAAATAATTACTGGAGTAAGACGTTGTGGAAAATCTACTTTATTACAACAATATGTTGAATACTTAAAAAAAATAGGAATTCATTCAAATCAAATTATTTTGCTATCGTTAGATCAACCTGATACTTATGATTTTACAACATGAAAAGAAATGTTAACATATGTACTATCTAAATGTACAAATAAAAATCTTAAATACTATGTACTTATCGATGAAGTACAAATAATACAAGATTGACAGATAGCTGTAAATTCATTATCAAAAAAAATTTTTATAGATATATATGTTACTGGCTCTAATGCTTATTTATTTAGTAATAAAATTAGCACACTATTAACTGGGAAAATTATGGAAATCAAACTTTTCCCACTTTCCTTTAAAGATTTCTATGATTATGAAATTCAATTAGTCAAAACACAATCACTTAATGAACTTGCTAAAATCTGGAAAAAATATTTAGATTTTGGTGGGCTTCCAGGACAACTAATTTATGAAGATAAACAACAACTGCAAAAACAATACATTAACAGTGTATATAACGACATTCTTGTAAAAGATATATTAAATAGATATACGATTGAACATGTTGATGAATTTAATCGTATTTGTAGATTTCTACTTAAAAACATTGGTGGTAAAAAAATATCTTTAAGAAAAATTGTAGATATAGGAAATCAAGAAAATAAGTGAAGTTTAAGCCCTACAACGGTTAGTAATTACATAACATATTTGCAAGAAGCATTAATTGTTAATAAACTTGATTATTTTTCTTATAAAAATAATCAAGAGCTCATTAATACATCTAAATATTTTGCTACCGACCACGGAATGAGAAATGTTCTAATGCAAGAAAAAATAAGTGGATATGGTAGAATCATTGAAAATATTGTTTATATAGAATTATTAAGAAGAAACTATATTGTTAAAGGTTTAATAACTACTAACAATAAAGAAATTGATTTCTTGATAACAAAAGATAATATGTCAATAAATTTACAAGTTTGTAAAACATTAGACAAAGACAATTATGATTCAGAAATTGGTAATTTTAATTATCTCAATAATAGAAATAAATGTGTTATTCTTTGTGAATCAGTAAGTGATGATATAGAAATTAATAACGGTGTAATAGTAGTAAATGTAATTGATTGATTACTACATACAAGTGATATTTAACATACAAAAATATTGAACTAATATTTTCTTTTAGAATTTTACACCTATAATCGTTTAATGAATTTTGATTCTCTAAAAATAAAACCTGAACTTTTAAAAGCTATTAATGATGCTCGTTATTCTGAAATGACTGAAATCCAACAGCAAGTCATTCCAGAGATATTAAATAATAATGATATCTTAGGACAAGCTCCCACCGGAACCGGCAAAACTTGTGCCTTTGTTTTACCATCATTAGAAAGAATTGATAATCAAAATAAATTGCCACAAGTTTTAGTATTATCACCAACTAGAGAACTTGCTTTACAAACAATTGAAGAATACAAGAAGTTATCTAAATATCTACAAAACATTAATTCAATTGCAATTTATGGCGGACAAGATATTAAAAAACAATTAAATAACTTAAAAAGAAATCTTCCACAAATTATTGTTGCAACACCAGGAAGATTACTAGACCATATAAAACGAAGAAGTATTAATTTGAATAACATTTCAACAGTCGTATTAGATGAAGCTGATGAAATGTTAAATATGGGTTTTATCAAAGATATTACTTCGATTCTTTCTTTTATTAAGAATAAACATCAAACTATTTTACTATCAGCAACAATGCCTAAAGAAATTATTGAAATATCAAAAAGATTCCAACAACCAAATCCATATAAATGTAAAGTACAACTAAACGAAAAAGATTTACCAGAAATTAAACAATATTACATTAGAGTAAATGAATGAGATAAAATAAAAATCATTGCTAAATTAATTAAAGAAAATAATTTTTATTTAACAATCATTTTTACTAATCAAAAACATAAAGCAAAGTGATTAGCACAAACACTTAGAAAAGAAAAATTTGTTACAGATTCATTACACGGCAATTTAAAGCAAAACGCTAGAGACCGTGTTATGAAAACTTTTAGAAATAAAGAACTTCAAGTGTTAGTAGCAACCGATATTGCTGCACGTGGTATAGATGTTAAAGGTGTTGATGCAGTCATTAATTATGATGTTCCAAAAGATATGGAATATTACATTCATCGGATCGGTAGAACAGCACGTGCAAAAATGACAGGGAATGCATACACATTAATATCTAACGATATTAATGGTAATGTTAGAAAAATTGAAAGATGTATTAATGAAAAAATTAAAGAATACAAATTCAATGATTATTTTCCTGAAAAGAGTGAAAGACCAATTCTTAATCGAGAACAACATCATGATCATCAACCAAGAAAAATTCATTTTGATAATAATAAAGATTCTGTTCGTTTCTTTATTACAATCGGCAATAAAGATAAGTTTGATAACAAATCTTTAAGGAATACGCTTGTAAAAAATATTGGTATTCCAAATGATGACATTATTGATGTTTATACAAAAGACACTTACAGCTTTATTGAAGTTAAGAAAAACTCTGTAGATAAAATCACTAATTTAAAGCAATTAAATGGTCGACAAATTAAGGTTAAAGTAGCAGATCAAAGAAACAAAAATAACAGTCCTAGCAATCATAAACCATTCCATAAAAATAATCATCGGTTCAACCATCATCATAAACCACATTTCTCTAAATTTAGGAAAAATAATAGTAGTTACTAATTAAACATTAATTTGAATAACCAATTTCTTTCATCACGTTTTGATTATTTCTTCATTCTTTTTCTACTTTAACAAATAATTTGAGATTGATCTTACAATCAAAGTAATTTAATAATTCTTTTCTAGCATTAGTACCAATCTTTTTAATCATCGAACCACCTTTACCAATAATGATTGGTTTTTGTGATTCCTTTTCAACAACAATTACAGCATTAATATTCATTAATTTAGAATGTTGATCATAAGTATTTAATTCAACATAGACACCTGTTGAATAAGGAATCTCTTTCTTAGTATTAAAAATGATTTGTTCTCTAATAATTTCACTAATTAAGAAATTATCACTTTCAGTAATTGATAACTTATGCTCAGTTTCTGGCAATAATGTTTTAACTTTGTTGATAAGTTCATTAATATTAGTTATGTTTTTAGACGATATTGCTAAATATGATTTAATTTCAATTAAAGATTTGATTTTATTAACATATTCATTTACAACTCTTTCGCTTGAAATATCATATTTAGTTAATACTAATAAAACATCTTTTACTTGATAATCATTAATGATTTTAATTAATTGAACGTCCTCTTCATCAATTGGCCTTGTTAAATCAACTAATAATAAAACAACATCAGCCATTTTATAACTTAATTTAATTTGTGAATTTAAAAATTGATCAAGTTTATTCCTTGCTTCGTGATAACCTGGTGTATCTATGAAAACAATTGAAACATCTTCTTGTTCATATAGTGTTTCAATTTTGTTTCTTGTTGTTTGTGGCTTAGGAGAAACAATGCTAACCTTTTTATTAAATAAAGTATTTAGAAATGTTGACTTACCAACATTAGGTTTACCAGTTATTGCTACATATCCTGATTTCATTATTTACCTGTAAAAATAGCAATAACTGGTGGAATGAAGATAATTAATCCTACAGCAATTGCAGTTAATGATAAGATTAATGTTGCTCCTGCCGATACATCTTTGATCTTCTTAGCGTTCATATTGTATTCAAAAGCAATCATATCAACTAAATTTTCAATTGCTGTATTTAATAATTCCATACCAATAATAATACCAATTACAAAAATAACAATTACTCAATCAGTTAAATTAATTGGTTTTGGTGTAATTGCTTTGCTAGTAAGTATTGCTGCAACAATTAGAACTAAAATTGCAACAATAAAATGAATAACTAATGACGCTTCTTCTTTTAGAGAGGTATATATACCTCTAAAAGCATAACCAAACTTTTTTATTCCTGACCATTTACCTTTTTTTTTAACAGACATTTAATTAATTTTAACTTAAAATTATGTATATTAATGTCTTATATTCTTTACTAACATATGTCAGATGTATTAAAACGAATTGAATTTTTAAGAAAACAATTAATTAAATGAGGACAGGAATATTATGATCTTGATAAACCTACTGTTTCTGATCAAGAGTATGATTTAATATTAAAGGAATTATTTTCATTAGAAAAAGAACACCCAGAATACATCACTCCTGATTCTCCTTCACAAAGAGTTGGAGGAAAAGTATTAGATAAGTTTAATAAGGTTAAACATCAATTCCCTATGTTATCATTATCAAATCAATTTTCTTATGACGATATGAAGAAATTTGATAATGATATTAAAAAATTAACTGGATTAAATGAAGTTGAATACAATGTTGAACCCAAAATTGATGGATTAAGTATTTCTTTAATTTATGAAAAAGGCATTCTAACTCAAGCTATTACAAGAGGTGATGGAGAATTTGGCGAAGATGTGACTAATAACATCAAAACGATTAAAACTATTCCCTTAAAAATTAATAATCATTTTGATCGTTTTGAAGTAAGAGGCGAAGTTTTCTTATCGTTTAAAGAATTTGAAAAAATCAATAGCAAAATTGAAAATGAAGATGATAAATTTGCTAATCCAAGAAACGCAGCAGCAGGTTCATTAAGAAATCTAGATTCATCAATTGCTGCAGATCGTCATTTACAAATGATTGCATACTACATTCCAAATGATGATGACTTAATAAAACTAAACATCCACAAACAATCAGATGTTGTTGCTACACTTAAAAAGCTAGGTTTCAACACTGCTAACGAAATTAAAAAATGTTCAAACATTGATGATGTTATATCAGTTATTGAAGATTTCACTAATAATAGAGAACAAATTCCATATCCAATTGATGGCGTAGTAATAAAAGAAAACAATATTAATCTCTATGACACAATTGGTAGAACATCAAAATTCCCAAAGTGAGCAACAGCATATAAATTTCCTCCAGAAATTGCTAAAACAAAATTAATTAGCATTAATGCTACAGTTGGTCGTACAGGAAGAATAACATATGTTGCTTCACTTGAACCAGTAAAATTAGGAGGATCAATAATTTCATCTGCAACATTACATAACGCTGATTACATTATTAATAATGACATTCAAATTGGTGATATTGTGAAAATATTTAAAGCAGCTGAAATTATTCCTAAAGTAATTGGTCCTATACTAGATTTAAGAAAAAATACTTCCATTTTTAGACCAATTACTAAATGTCCAATTTGTAATTCCTTATTAGAAAAACAAAAAGGTGAAGTAGACCAATATTGTACTAATGTATCTTGCCCTGCAAGAACAGTAGCTTCTATGGTTCATTTTACAAGTCGTAAAGCAATGAATGTTGAAGACTTATCAGAAATGAATATTAAAAAACTATATGATGCCAACATTATTAAAAGCATTAGCGATATTTATAAATGAGAAGAATATAAAAACGACATATTAAGTGGCGATTTTAAAATTAAAGAAAAATCTTTTAACAACATTTTACAGAATATTAATCGTTCTAAAAATAATTCATTAGAAAAATTAATATTTGCAATTGGTATCAGACATATTGGAGAAACAACGGCAAAAGTTTTAGCAAAAAAATATCTATCACTAGACAATCTTGCTAATGCTTCTAAAGAAGAATTACAAAACATTAATGATGTTGGTGATGTTGTCGCTGTTTCAATAGTAGACTATTTTAAAAACGAATCTAATCAAAAATTAATTAGTGATTTAAAAAATAGTAGTGTCAATATGAACTATGTTTCAAAAAATGATTCAAATAAATTAGATAAAACAAGTCCTTATTATCAAAAATCATTTGTTATCACAGGGTCTTTTGATATCCCTCGACACAAAATTAAAGAACTACTTGAACAAAAATATGATGCCAACGTTTTAGAAACTGTGACTAAATCTGTTGATTATTTAATTGTCGGCAAAGATGGTGGCAGTAAGCAAGAAAAAGCTAATAAATTAGGAATTAAAGTCATTACTGATAAAATCTGAAGCGATTAATCTTCAACGTTCAAAGAATCTTTTTCAATCTCTTTACGATATTTTTCAAATCATTTAAATTTCTTTTCATATGGATGATTAGATAATGTAAGTTCAACAACTTTAGGCATAATTTCTTTTGGTAATTTTTTTCAATCTAATTCACCTTTGATATTTAAATATTTTTTATCCATATGTAGCAATTGTAATGAATGCAAAACATCTTTTTTGTTGCATGAACCATAAAATATTTCTCTTTCTCTTCTTCTCGAAATAAATAATCCTCATAAAAAGAAAACAATTGGAAATATTAATAGTATGCCACACGATTGTAGAACCATCATTCAATTACTAAAAATATTGACGCCAGCTGATAACCCATAAATAATGGCGCCTTGAGCGTGAATTAGATACGTGAAAGGCATAATATAACTTAACACCATAAATAATGGATTCAACATAAATGCAGGGAATGTTCCACCACCACAACAAATATTTAGAATTAAAAATACCACAATAATAAAAGAAGCGATAGATTTATCTCTAAAGGAATATCATATCGCTTGAATGATAATGATAAATATTAATCCTGCAAACAATATCATTAATCATTCTAATGGGAAATAGGTTCCTAATTTATAAAAACCTAATCCACAAATGCTTAACATTAATAATGACGATTGAATAACTGATATTGTTCCCATCACTAATGATTTAGAAAAATATCATTTTCTAGTGGATATTTTTTTAACTCGTCGATGACGATCCAAAACCATAATCATTCCAAATGCACCAACTCACATTCCAATACATAAAAACATTTGTCCTATACCCATACCATAAATACCAAATCCCTGATTTGGAATATCTGTATTAATAAGACTCCCTATGTCAAATCCAATTGTGCTAAATAAATTATTTAGCATTGCATCCAATACAAAATCAGAACCGATTGTAAGAATTTCACCACTCATAAAGTTATATTGGTAGGAGATATATTTATTAATGGAACCTTTCAATTCTCCTGGATTTAAAATGTTATCAGTAAAGTTTGGTGGAAAATCGATCTCAGAAAAATATTCTGATTGAGCTACAGTTCATTTTTTTGTTGTTTCATCAAAATTTGCATATTTGGATGTGTCTGTATTTATGTACTTGATGTTTTTCAAAAAGATTGTATCACTTACTTCAGCACAATACGATTGTGTCTTTTCATCATATGTCAACCCCATAGCTTTTGTATCAGAAGCATTATTTTTTCAATCATTCATAAAGTCATCAACCAATGATTCTTTAGTTGCGTCTGCTGGTTTATCTAAACTTACAATGGCAATAGGAATTTTTCCAATATTTTGAAATGGATTTCAAAAAGCAAAAATACATATAAAAGCATAAACAATTGGCACACAAATTAGACCAATAAATTTTAAGATTTTTCTTTTTGAGGAAAATAATCTATCTAATATTTCTCTTTTATAAGATTTACTAATGTCGCTCACAACTATGATTATAGGTTACACAGCGACAGGAGCTTTAATAGATGGTTGTGGACTGTAATCTTCTAGTTCAAAATCATCAATTGTAAAATCAGCAATTTTTTGATGAACATTTTTAATTTTAAGTGTTGGTAATGTTCCTGGTGTTCTATTCAATTGTTCATGAACTTGATCTAAATGATTTACATAAATATGTAAATCACCAAATGAATGAACAAATTCTTTTGGTTTTAGTCCTGTCATCGCTGCAATAATGTATGTTAATAAAGAATATGAAGCAATGTTAAAAGGTATTCCCAAAAATGCATCTGCACTTCTTTGATACAACTGACAAGATAATCCTTTGTTGTCATCAACATAAAATTGAAACAAAGCGTGACATGGCGGTAAAGCCATCTTGTCTACATCAGCAGGATTCCATGCGCAGACAATTAATCTTCTACTAGTAGGATTAGTTTTAATTTGATCTATAACTTTTTGCAATTGATCAACACCATTAAAATTTCTTCATTGTTTTCCGTATACTGGACCTAGATTACCGTGTTTTTTTGCAAATTCATTATCATTTTTAATTTTATCGATAAATTCTTTTAAGGTTTCGTTATGAAAATCATTAGATTTTTTAAATATTTCATATGGCCATTCATCTCAAATATGGCAATTATTATCAACAAGATATTTAATATTAGTATCACCTTTAATAAACCAAAGAAGTTCATGTACCATTGTTTTATATGCCATTTTCTTTGTAGTTAATAATGGAAAATATTTACTAATATCATAACGGTTTTGGTAACCAAAAGTGGAGATAGTATCAACGCCAGTACGATTATGATGTTTTTCTCCTTTATCTAAAATATGCTGCAACAATTGTAAATATTCTTTCATATTACTCCTCTTTGGGAAAAACTTGTTTCTTCAATTCAACAAGTTTTTTAATAGCATCATATTGATGTTGAATCTTTGTTTGTAGTTGCTCACATATATATTCTTCTTTTGAAGTAATAAAAGATGATGGATTCAACACTTCGATCGCTTTTAAGTAAATATGTTTGTGTTTATCTTTGTTAGTTTTATCTTCGTGCTTTGATAAGCCAGAAGAACCATACATCGAGACTGAAACAATTGGAATATAACTTTTAAAAGCAACTTTTAATGAAGCTGCTTTAAATGGATTAAATTTATCGACAAATGATCTTGTGCCTTCTGGAAAAATAACAATACTCTTGCCATCTTGAACAGCGCTTAATTGTTGTTGAAAAACTTCAAATTCCTGTCTTAAATTACCACGTTCAATGTAGATTGTGTCAATTAAATCCATTGCTGCTTTAATAAATTTGTTGCCGTTTTTTAATTCGTTTTTAGCAATAAAACAAAAATAAGACAAACCTTGTTGTTCAAATAATGTTTTAATAAAAAAAACAGGGTCTAACGCTGACTTGTGATTACAAATGTAAAGTACAGGTTTTTTAGGAATATTATTAAAACCGTGACTATCAACTTTTATATGTTTAATAAACAAATATTTTTTACAAAGCTTATAAACTTTTTTATATCTATCAACGGTTAAAATACTATTTTTATCTCTTAAATATTTTTTAGCAGCTTTTTTAACTGATAATAATCCAAATAAAAATGCCAAGCAAACAAATGGTAATCCTAAGTAATGAAAAAACCCTTTAACAATTTTCATATTACCAATTATACAAGTTGAAAACTTATATAACATTCTCATAATAATGATTGTTGACCATGCTCTTATAAATTCATTTAAAAAGTTTTTAATTAGCAATCAACTTGATAAAGTGCTAATTGTTTGTTATAATGTTTTACATTATGTCAAAACGTGATTATTACGATGTGTTAGGTGTATCTAAAACGGCTTCTCAAGATGATATAAAAAAAGCTTTTAGAAAGTTAGCAATGCAATATCATCCTGATCGAAATAAAGCATCAGATGCTGAACAGAAGTTTAAAGAAATTAATGAAGCCTATGAAGTTTTAAAGGATGAACAAAAAAGAAAAACTTATGACCATTATGGTCATGAGGGATTAAATCAGCAAGGATTCCATGGTAGTAATCCATTTGATTTCTTTAATGAAATGTTTGGGAATACGGGGGGGTCTGGTGGTGTTAAATTCTCTTTCGGCGGAGATGATGATGAAGGAAATTTAGGAGATATTTTTGGTAATATTTTTGGTGGTGGGAGTAGACGAAGAACTCAAAAAAGATCAAACAATCGTCAACAATATGATTTAAACGTTGAAGCTAATTTAACAATCTCGTTTTTAGATAGTGTTAATGGTGCAAAAAGAAGCATTACCATTAAAACAAAACAAGAATGTCCTAATTGTCATGGAACTGGTACTGATACACCAAACGATGTTAAAACGTGCCCGAAATGTCACGGAACAGGTGTCATTACTTCTAGACGAAGAACAATTTTAGGTATTATGGAACAACAAGAATATTGTCCTGATTGTCAAGGTACAGGAAAAATTGTTTCAAAAATTTGTCACGTTTGTAATGGTAAAAAATATCTTGATAAAACTGAAGTGATTGATATAGATTTAGACCCAGGAATTTCTAATGGTGATACACTAGAAGTTAGAAATAAAGGCAATTCGATTGGTTCAACTAGGGGAAATTTATATTTACATATATATGTACAACCTAGCCGTATTTTTAAACGAAATGCAAATACTTTATACGCCAATGTTGTTGTTGACCCAATTATCGCGATTACTGGTGGAATAATTAAAATCCCTACACCACAAGGAATCAAAGAGATTGAATTAAAATCAAATACTGCTAACGGAGAGCAAATCACTATAAGTAATATGGGTATTAAAAATGTTAAAAGAAAAATGTTTAGATCAACAGATGGTGATTTAGTTTTGACAATTGTTTATGCTAAACCTAAACATTATTCTAAGGATGAATTGCAAAAACTACGGAGTATTAATAATGATATCAATCCAGAAGTTGATCGATTTAACAAAATTGTTGAAAAGGAGTTAAGTTAATATGAAACATAAACACGAAGAACAAAAAGAAATAAAAGACAAAACCAATCATGAACATAAAGATTCAAAAAAAGTTGAAGATGTTCAAAAACCATCTATTGATGACATTAAAAAACAATTAGATGAAGCTTTAAAACAAATAATTGATCTCACGTCACAACTTATTCAAAAAGATAATCGTATTAGTGCTCTTGAAAAACAAGTTGAGGATATTAATAAAGATTATGTCAATAAAGTTCAATCAAAAATGGACGAAGCTAATAAATTATTAAAAGAAAAGATGGATGAACTTAACACTAAAGCTTCTAAAGAGTTAGATGAAAAGAAAAAATATGTGATTGAAAAACAAGTTGAATCGTTAATTAATGTTGTCAACCAGTTCGAGTTAGCTTTAAGTCATACTCCAAATGATGAAAAGATTAAACAATATCAGATGGGTTTTAAAATGTTTTTAAATATGTTAAAGGATTCATTAAACGAATTAGGTATTAATGAAATTAATATTAATATTGGTGATGAATTCAACCCTAAATATATGAATTGCTTGGATTTTGTACATAGCGACACACTAAAAGATAATCAAGTAAGCAAAGTAATTACTAAAGCTTACAAACTTTATGACAGAATTATTAAAACTGCAAATGTAAATGTTGTTAGAAAGAAAAACTAAATAAATTTTCTTTTATCATAAGAATGATTATGTAAATATTCATGAGCTTTATGACTACCAGGTTTTTCAAAATATTCTTCGTATAAAGATTTAATAGCAGGATTTTCATGAGATTTACGAATGTGTTTCTTTTCGTCTTCTTTATAGATTGATTTTGCACGAAGTTTTGCTCTCGTTTCAAATGATACATCGCTTAAATCGTGTAACGGCATTCCTCCACCATTAACACATCCACCTGGACAAGCCATAATTTCAATAAATGATCAGTTTTTCTTATTACCATTTTTAACTTGTTCCATAACTTCATGTGCGTTTTTTAACCCACTTGCAACACAAACGTTTAGTTTCACACCATCAACTTCTACAGCTGCTTCTTTAATACCTTTAGTACCACGAACTTTCTTGTAATCAATCTTTTTTAAAGACTTACCACTTAAAGTGTCAGCAGCAGTTCTTAAAGCAGCTTCCATAACTCCACCAGTTACACCAAAAATGACTGCTGCGCCTGTTGATTCGCCTAATGGATCATCAAATTTAGAATCATTTAATTCATTAAATTTGATTCCTTGTCTTTTTAGTAATCTCCCTAATTCCCTTACTGTCAATACAGCATCAACATCCATTATTCCTTCATGAGTATCACGTTTACGGTGAATCTCTGTTTTTTTAGCTGTACATGGCATAATTGTTACGACAAATATTTTGTTAGGATCAATTTTATTCTTTTCTGCCCAATATGTTTTAATTGTTGATCCAAACATACCTTGAGGAGATTTAGCACTTGATAGGTTAGGAATTAGCTCTGGATAATAAGCCGTTAGATAATTAACCCAACCAGGAGAACAACTTGTCATCATTGGTAAAATACCCTTATTTTTAATTCTTTCAATTAATTCGTGTGCTTCTTCCATAATCGTTAAATCAGCAGCAAAATCTATATCAAATACCTTATTAAATCCTAGCATTTTTAAACTCGTTACTAATCTGCCTTCAGCATTTGTACCAACTTTTTCACCAAACTCTTCAGCAATACCGACACGAACAGATGGTGCAGGAGCCACTATACAAGTTAACTCTGGGTCATTTAAAGCTGTAATCACTTTGTCGATATCATTTTTTTCACTTAAAGCACCCGTTGGACAAACTAATGTACATTGTCCACAACCAACACATGCAGTATCAGCGATTTTCTGCCCAAAAGCACAACCTAAATAACTATCAAATCCTCTTTTGTTAACATTAATAACTTTTACATCCTGTGTTTCATAACACATTGCTTTACAACGTTTACACAAAATACATTTTAACGAATCGCGATGTAAACTATATGAAGAATCATCAATAATTCTTTCAGACATTGCTCCCTTAAAATGGTTTTCGTCACAACCATATTCGTATGCTAGTTGTTGTAATTTACAATGCATTGATTTATCACAAGATAAACAATTTTTTACATGTGCTGAAAGAATTAATTCAAGATTGGTTTTTCTAGCTTTATTAATTCTTTCGCTATGTGTAATAATTTCCATTCCTTCTTCACAAGGATAAACGCAAGCTGTTAATAAAGGTCTCCTATTTTTACATTCAACTAAACAAATACGACAAGCTCCGATGGCGTTAATTTCTCTTAAATAACAAAGTGTAGGAATTTTTACACCAACTTTTTTAGCAGCATCTAAAATAGTTGTTCCTGATTCAACTTGAACTGGAATGTTATCAATTTTTAAATTTATCATTTTCTTTTCCATAAATACTCCTACTTTCTATCAATTGCCCCAAACTTACATGCCGTTATACAAGCGCCACACTTAATACATTTAGTTTGGTCGATTACAAACGGTGTTTGACCAACTGTACCAGTAATGGCTTTAGCTGGACATTGTCTTGCACATAATGAACATTTTTTACAGTTGGCTGGATCAATTGTATATTGTAATAATTTTTGACAAACTCCAGCTGGACATTTATGATCATAAACATGTGCTTCATATTCTTTTTTAAAATATCTCATTGTTGAAAGAATTGGATTTGGTGATGTTTGCCCTAAACCACATAATGAAGTTGATTTAATATGATTACATAATTCTTCAAGATATTCTAAATCACCTCTCTTACCACGACCTTCTGTAATGTCTTGTAATTTTTCTAATAATCTACGATTACCAATTCGACAAGGAACACATTTACCACAAGATTCATCAGCGCAAAACTCCATATAAAATTTACAAATATCAACCATACATGAAGATTCATCCATCACAATTAATCCACCAGAACCCATCATCGAACCTATCTTTAATAAGTTATCATAATCAATTGGCGTATCAACAAGTTCTGATGGGATACATCCTCCTGAAGGGCCACCTGTTTGCGCAGCTTTAAATTTACCATCATTTAAAACACCACCACCAATTTCGTAAACAATTTCTTTTAAAGTAATTCCCATTGGGACTTCAATTAATCCAGTATTTCTAATCTTACCACCTAACGCAAATACTTTAGTACCGTGAGATTTTTCTGTACCAATAGAAGCAAATCATTTAGAACCTTTTAAAATAATTCTTGGCACATTAGCATATGTCTCAACATTGTTTAGAATAGTTGGTTTCTTATATAAACCTTCATTTGCTGGATATGGCGGTCTTGGTCTTGGTTCACCACGATTTCCTTCAACAGAAGTCATCAAAGCAGTTTCTTCGCCACAAACAAAAGCTCCACTTCCTAATCTAATTGTTAATTTGAAATTGAAATTCTTACCAAAAATGTTTTTACCTAATAAGCCCATTTTTTTAGCTTGATCAATAGCAATTTCAAGTCGTTTAACAGCAACTGGGTATTCAGCACGTACATATATGTAACCTTCGTCAGACCCAATAGCATACGCTGCAATTGCCATCGCTTCAATAATTGAATGTGGATCAGCTTCAAGAATTGAACGATCCATAAATGCACCTGGGTCTCCTTCATCGCCGTTACAACAAACATACTTCTTTTTATTAATAGCTTTTTTAGCAAGCGATCATTTCAATCCAGTAGGAAATCCTCCGCCACCTCTTCCTCTTAATCCAGAATCGGTAATGGTCTTAATAACTTCATCAGGTGATTCATTTAGAACTTTGTATAAAGCTTGATATCCATCTACTGCAATATATTCATTAATGTTCTCCGGATTAATTAATCCAGAGTTTTTTAAAGCAATACGAATTTGTTTTTTATAAAACCCAGTTTCTTCTAAAGGAATAACTTGATTATTTTGATAACTTGCTCATCATAATTTGTCAGTAACAATTTGGCCATTTTTCAAATGGTTTTCAACAATTTTATCTACATCTTCTGATTTTACTTTTGCATAAAAAGCTCCTTCAGGATAAACAATAACAACAGGTCCCATTTCACATAATCCATGACAACCCGTTTGAACAACATCAACCTTATTAGTTAATCCGTGTTGGTTTACTTGTTGTTCAAATCTTTTTAACACTTCCATGGATTTATTAGAAATACATCCAGTCGACGCACAAACTAATACTTGTCTTTTTCCAACATTTGCTTTATCATGATAAACTTTTCTAAGCTCAATGTTTTTAGCAAACTTATTTTTAATCTCATTTAATTTTTCAATAGTCATTACAGCCATAATTAATTCTTATACTCATTTAAAACATTTTTAACATTTTCTGGTTTTATTGATGGATAAACCTTTTCATTAATTAACATTACAGGCGCTAATCCACAACAACCAACACATCTTGCACTACCTAAAGTAAACTTACCATCTTTAGTTGTTTCATTCATTTTTACCCCAAGTTCTTTTTCTAATTCTTCTTGAACTTTAGCAGCACCTCTTACATAGCAAGCTGTTCCTAAACATAAAGCAATACGATATTTCCCTTGTTTAGTAAATTTAAATTGTGCATAAAAAGATGCGATGGCATAGATATCACTAGTTGTTGTATCAAATACATTAGCAACAATTTCCATTGCATCTTTTTCTAAATAACCAAACAACACTTGTGCTTCTTGCAAAGCCATAAGTTTTGTTCCATTGCTTTTTTTAATTTCTTTACATTTATGTTCAAATTGTGCGAATTTATCATTGTGTTGACAAGTGTTGTTTTCGCTAGTATTAACTTCCATTTTTACTCCAAATATTAAAAGTGTTTTCATTATATATAAATGAAGTCTTAATGTCTATAATTTAATCTATGAAAAAAATAATCTTATTAAACGGAAGCCCTAGAACACACGGAAACACCTATCAATCATTAGAAATGATTCAAAACATTTTCAAAGAAAATGAAATTGATAGTGAAATCATCCAATTAGGATCTATGAACATTTTTGGATGCAAAGCATGTAATGGTTGTTATAAAAACAAGAACAACAAATGTTCTATTGATAACGATGGATTAAATGAAGTTATCAATAAAGTTTTTAACGCCGATGGATTAATCATTGGTTCTCCAACATATTATTCCAATGTTACAGGGAATGTTAAAAACTTTATTGATCGTTGTGGTTATGTTAATAACGCTAATGGTAATTATTTAAAAGGAAAACCAGGTGCTCCTATAGTTTCTGTAAGAAGAAGTGGTGGTAATTTTACTTATGCTGCCATCAACTTCTTCTTTGGTATTAATGAAATGCCTATTATTACTTCATCTTATTGAAACATGACTTTGTCATTAAAACAAGGCGATGTTCAAAAAGACGAAGAAGGAAAACAAACTTTTGTTAATTTAGCTAATAACTTTGTTGATTTTTTAAGAAAAATGGTATTAAGTAAGAATACTTAATACCTTATAGATATTTATCTATATAATCTTTCTACATTTTTACAGGAGGATATTAAATTGGTAAAAATTAGATTAACAAGGTTAGGGAAACATAAAGCTCCATTCTATCGAATTGTAGCGACTGATTCTAGAACCAAAAGAGATGGAGGTTATGTTGCTTTAATCGGAACATTTGAACCAAATAAAGGAATCGCTAAAATTAATAAATCTTTAGCAATTCAGTATTTGTCAAATGGTGCACAACCTACAGAAACAATTCTTGCAATGTTTAAAGAACAAGGTGTTTGAGCTGAATACTTAAAAACTAAAAAAACAAATAAGAAACATGTAAGAAAATTATCTGACAAAAGAATTAAAGCTAAAAAAGCAATTCGTACTGAAAAGAAAGCTTTAAATGCTAAAAAGCAAAGCACTGTTTCAACAGAAAAACCTGTTGAAACAGCAAAAGTAGAAGAAATTAAAAATAGTTAATGAAAATTACTGTTCTAACATTATTCCCTAAACTCTTTGATAATTTTCTGAAAGAATCAATCATCAAAAGAATTATTCAAAAGAAAATTATTAAAGTTGAAATTGTTAACTTTAGAAAATTTTCTAAAAATAGAAATCAAAGAGTAGATGATTATCAATATGGTGGTGGTGCTGGAATGGTAATCCAATTACCAATAATCGTGGACGCCATTAAAAGTGTTAGAACAAAACTTAGCAAAGTGATATTGTTAAGTCCGCAGGGGGTTACATACAACCAATCAAGAGCTAAACAATTATCAAAATGTAAACATTTGATTTTAATTGCTGGGCATTACGAAGGATTCGATGAAAGAATCATTAATTATGTTGATGAAATCATTTCTATTGGTGATTACATCTTAACTGGTGGAGAAATTCCATCAATGGTATTGATTGAAAGCGTTTCTAGATTATTAGAACATTCAATCAATGAAGATAGTCTGACTAGTGAAACATTTGAAAATAACTTGTTAGACTATCCAGTGTATACCAAACCAATTGAACATGATGGGTATATAGTCCCAAAAGTTCTTTTAAGTGGTAATCATCAACTCATTAACAAATATCGTTTACAGCAGCAAATATTAAAGACAAAAAAATATCGTAAAGATTTATTTAACAAATATACTAAGGAGCATAAATATGACAAAACTAAATAAAGCAACCATTATTAGACAATTAGAA
This sequence comes from Mycoplasmataceae bacterium, assembly GCA_031262935.1. Classification (GTDB taxonomy): domain Bacteria; phylum Bacillota_I; class Bacilli_A; order Mycoplasmatales; family Mycoplasmoidaceae; genus Malacoplasma_A. The sequence continues at coordinate 20,702 of JAISGU010000028.1, forward strand.
AAAACACAAATGCGTGAAGATTTACCAATTTTTAAAGCTGGTGACACGATTTCTGTTCACACAAAAATTGTTGAAGGCAGTAAGATTCGTGTTCAAAGATTTGATGGAATCGTGATGAAAATAACTGGTAAAGACTTATCAAAAACTTTTATCGTTAGAAAAGAATCGAGTGGGGTTGGAGTAGAACAAACATTCTATTATCATTCACCGTTAATTGTTAAAATTACCGTTAATAAAAAAGGTAAAGTAAGACGAGCTTATATTTCATATATGAGACAAAGAAGTGGTAAAGCCGCAAGAATTAAATCTGCAACAAAATAAAAAATACAATTAGGAAATATCTATGGCTAAAATTGCTACTAAAAAGCCAAATAAAAATGTGAAAGAAAAAACACATAAATTTAATTTTTCTTTTAGTAGCAAGTCTCAGCCAGAGTCATTTAACAAAAACAATTACGATACCGTTAATTTAAAAGCCGGAACAATTAAGTTTGGTAGATTTTATGGTAAAAAATCATTAAAATACCGTCTTATCGTATCAATTGTTATTGGAATTGTAATGGCTTTTGTCATTCAATTAACATTGAAAAACACTGGATTATATAACTCTGGATTAATGGCCGTTGTTCAAGGGATCGCTCGTATTACCCAAGCAAGTATGGGAAACGCTGGAATTAATGCAAAAATTACAACCCTTATTTTTAACTTACTATTCTGAGGTCTATATTTTATTTTGAATATTCCTCTCTTTGTATTTAGTTTTAAAAAAATCGGTAAAACATTTACTTTAATTACAATTGTGTTTGTTTTCATAAATACTGTGGTCGGTTTAGGAATATCATATATTCCAAACATTGACCATATTTTTATATTTGGAAATACTGTTCCTGCAGGTGAAACTCATGACTTAGGGCAACCAGTTTATCCTTGAACACCGTATGATCACATTGGGACAGAAACTTTTCCTAATCCTTTATCAAATCTCTTTGCTCAAAAAGGTGTTTATGTTATTCCTTTTGATTTTAACGGGGACAATTGACAAGTTTTTAATCCTGACTATGATCCATATAAAGCAGTAATGCTATTTATTTATGCATTAGTTTATGGTTTGATTAGCGCTATATGTTATGCATGTCTATATATTGTTGGAGGATGTACTGCTGGTGGTGATTTTGTTTCTATTTATTATTCAATTAACAAACATAAACCGTTGGGTGGTTTAATGATCATTGTTAATGGTCTATGTTTGTTAATTGGTGCAATAACTGGATCGTATATCTCCGCCGGAATAATTGATAAAGCAGGATTCAATTGACAATTCTTATTATCTGCAAACCTTGTGGCAAGTGTTATTTATGTTGTTGTATTTGGTATATTACTAAATCATTTTTATCCACTTCACCAAATGGTTAAGGTTGAAATCATGAGTGAAAAAATTAACACTATTAAAAATTATTTATTCGCTAACAACTACACTCATAGTATGAGTATTAACAAAATGACGGGAGCATATACTGGTAAAAATAAGGATATGCTATGAACCGTTTGTTTATATGTTGAGACTCCAAATATTATTAGACTTATTAGAAAGGTTGATGATAAAGCAACCATCCTAATTTCAACAGTCAGAGGAGTAGACGGTACATTTAAAATTTATCGTCAAGGTTCAGAACAATAATTTATGAGTATGATAAATTGATTCCCTGGCCACATGGCTAAAAGTCTTAATGACATTACTAAAGTTAAAAATCTTGATTTATTAATCGAAGTTTTAGATACTAGAGCAATTACTGCATCCTCTAATGAAGCATTAATCAATAAATTTAATAAACCAGTTTTAAAAATTGCTTTAAAAAAAGATTTATCCGATGTTATAGAAAATAATAATGTATTAATAGGTTCAATTAATGATAAGAATTTTAAAAACAAAATATTTAAAAAAATAGATGAATTTTTAAAAGGTAAAAAAGAAAAACTTATTAAAAAAGGGTTATTACATCCACAATTTTATATTATGGTTGTAGGTTTACCTAACATTGGAAAATCATCGTTAATTAATTTTTTATCAAACAAAAATAAGGTTGAAGTTGCTAATAAACCTGGTGTAACAAGAACAAAACAAGTCATTAAATTAAATGAACAATATTTTATTTATGATACACCTGGAATATTATTTAAAAATATTGAATCAGATGAAATTGGATATAAACTGTCACTAATTGGAGCAATTAAAAAGGAAATATTACCAATTAATGATATTTCTAAATGAGCATATGAATATCTTATGGTCAACTACAAAAATGAATTTTGTAAAAAAATGATTATCAATAACAACACAACTTACAACGATTTCTTAAACATTCTATGTGAACAATATAAATTTAAATTAGCAAACAACATCAACGACACACAAAGAGCGATTAATTATTTTTATGATTCATTAATTAACGGGAAAATTATTAAAGTAAATTATGAAAAAAAATAATATGTATTATTATGAGAATTTATACGCTCATAAAGGTTATAAATATATCGCTGGAATCGATGAAGTTGGCCGTGGTAGTTGAGCAGGGCCAATTGTTGTTGCTTGTGTCGTTTTACCAATTGGATATAAAAACAATGAAATTAATGACTCTAAAAAAATTTCCATTAATAAACGAGAGAGAATGTTTAATTTAATACAAGAAATCGCTTGTGATATTTCGATCATTTTTATTGATTCTATAGATGTTGATAAATTAAATCCAAAGCAAGCAACCATAAAAGCAATGGAAAGATCTGTAAAAGAATTAACAAAATTAACACCAGATATTGTATTAATCGATGCCGAAAAAATTAATACTAATGTCAAAATTAATCCTATTATTAAAGGTGATGAAAAAAGTATTTCCATTGCTGCTGCAAGTATTGTTGCCAAAGTTACTCGCGATAAATATATGGATCAAATGGATGTTAAATATCCTCAATATGGTTTTAAAAAACATAAAGGGTATGGAACGTTATTACACTTAAAAGCTTTAAAAAAATATGGTCCAATTAAAAACTTCCATCGATTTTCTTATACACCAGTTAAAAAAGTGTTATTAGATTTAAAAACGAAGTAGAATTAATCACTATTATGAAATCAACACTAAAACAAAAACAGCCATTAGATATTAATAAAGAAATTCAAATTACCAGATTACATGCAGATCCAAATATGATTCAACAACATGTAAAAAATCTTAAAAATTTATTTAAAAATGAATCTGATCAACAAATTAACCAAAGAGTAACACAAATTATTGCTCGTGATAATATCTTTAACGCGATTATGAACGAAATCGTTCATAACTATGATATTACTTTTGATGAACAAGAATTAACTCAACTTGTAGAAAGAATTAAACCGCAATTCCAAAATCGTTCAGATGATGTATTGAGAGAAATTGCTAGAAAAATTATTATTAAATCATTAATTTTTCAGCAATTAGCTAAAGAGTGAAATGTTATTGTTAGTGATGATGATGTTAAAAAATCACTAGATCAATATAACTTATCGAGCGGCGAAGGTATTAGACAATATATGGAAAATCTACAAACTACTGAAGAAGATAAGAAAGCAGCTAAAGCAAAATTTGAAGGTATTAGAAATGTAATGATAGAAGAAAAAACAGCCGCAGAATTAATTAAACGTTTTAATAAAGTTAGAATCAATTGAGAAATTATTAAAAAACAACAAGAAGAAGCCATTGCTAAACAAAAAGAATTACAAGCAAAGCAACAAAATAATCAAGGCGAAAAGAAGGCATAGTTAATACCATTAACTTATCTTTTTATGACTAGTACCTGTATCTTTTGTAAAATAGCAAAAAAAGAAATAACAAGTAAAATGATTGCTGAAAATAAATTAGCTATCGCTTTTTTAGATGTTGACCCAATAAGTGATGGACATACTATTATTATTCCAAAAAGACACGTTAGAGATTTATCATCATGTGATACTAAAACACTTAATGCTGTTATCGAACTTGCTCATAAAGTAAGTAACTTACTAAAAGATTCATATTTACAACCGTGAGGTTTTAACTACCTAAGTAATGAAGGCAACATTGCAGGACAAATAGTAATGCATTTTCATATTCACATTATCCCTAAATATGGTAAAAACGAGGGATTTAAACTTTCAATTGGTCATAAGTATGTGGATAAAGTAGAAAATGTCTATAAAAAACTAATAAAGTAAGGCTTAATGGCCAAATTGGGTTGGTTTTCTAAGATTTAGATATTCAAAAAAGGTTTATTTTATAACCATTTTTATATTTTTAAATCTCCGAACTATACAAATGTTAGTATAGTTCAA
>JAISGU010000026.1 GCA_031262935.1 Mycoplasmataceae bacterium
GGTATAAATTCACCAATCCGTAGGCTACAACGAAAACACAACGGTATGAAATATCAAAATCAAATGCAGTTAATCGAACTCTATTTGTTTAAAAGAAGCAAGGTGTATAATGAATGCAATTTAGACAAAAAATTTGAGACTAAACTCAAATGTATGTTTAAAATAATTGCATATCAATCTTTGCTTACCATCTTTAAATCCAAATTTGTGAGTCTTTATGCTACCACAATGAGGACATATATTTGGTTGGTCGTATTTGAATAGTTTATTAAATATTGACTCTTGAAGTTTAACTTTGCCTGTTATTGTTAATCTACTAAGCAATACATCTATTTCATCTTTGTTTAAAAAGTTTGTAATTTGATTTTGAATTTCTTGTACATTTGTATAGTTAATTTGCATGTAAATATTATACCATATTTCATAGAAATGGTGTAATTATTTTTAACTTTTTTAGTGTTTATCGCCTTTATTATGTTTCTGCCACTCTTCTCTTGTAATTTGCGTACGTTCCAATATTTTTCAACTCGTATAACTTTCTTTTACCACTTTTCAATATTTGCTATTTTGGTCTCTATTGTATTCTATTTTGATGTTTTGTTTCTTGGACATAAGACGATTATATGCATTTCTTGTCAAAATGGTGTATCAATTACTTTAAAAACTACAACACAATTCTATATAAGAGCGTTTTGATATGTTGCTCATAAATGTTCGATATCCTTCATCAAGATTATGACAATATGAGGCAGATTTAATATCTACATGGTTTTCCTGAACATATTTGTTCATACCATCTAATCTTGATTTATAGAAGAAAGCTTGAACACAAGGATGCAAATGATCTTCTGTAATTCCTAAATGTGTATTAACAAATACACAATTGTCCTTAGTCGATTCAAATACATTACTTCATTGTTTTAATTCAAAAATCATTAAACAAGAATGTTTATTATTCTTACCATATACCATAAAATCAATTCTTGATTTTGATTCGTGTAACTTGTATTCGATAGCTACATCTATATCTTTATTAATTTGTTTACTATCTAGAACTTTCGCCATTTCTGGTAACGATGATTCTCAAGACTTTTGTTCAGAATCATTATTATGATTTATGCCATGCTCTTTCAAAGAATTAACGATTTCATTTCTTATATTGTGTTGATTGCAATCCTCAATAAAACTAGCAACACTTTTATTGTAAATAATCATATTTACATTATATTTGCGAGATAATTACTACATGCTTAAAAAACAATCATTAAATAATGAATATCAATATGGTTTTAGTGATACTAATATGTCTAAAGTATCAACATCTAAAGGACTTAATGAAAAAGTTATTAGACAAATCTCTAAAATTAAAGGTGAACCGAAATGAATGTTAGAAATAAGGCTAAAAGCTTATCATACATTCTTAAAACTTAAAAATCCCAAATGAGGACCTAATTTAAGTTTTATTAACTTTAACGATTACATTTATTATTCTTCACCAGTTAAAGTTAATCCTAAATGAGAAGAAATACCCGATAAAGTAAAAGATACTTTTAAAAAGCTTAATGTTAGTGAAGTACATGCTCAATATTTAAGTGGTACTAATAATCAATATGATAGTGAAAGTATTTATCATAAGGTAATTAAAGAGTTAAATGATAAGCATGTTATCTTCACTAACATTGAAACAGCTATTAAAGAGCATCCGGTTTTAGTTAAAAGGTATTTTGGTAAATTGGTTAGTTATACTGACAATAAATACGCTGCTTTAAATACAGCTGTTTGATCAGGTGGTTCTTTTATCTATGTTCCAAAAGGCGTCCAACTTGATAAACCATTACAAGCATATTTTAGAATTAACACTAAATCGGTTGGACAATTTGAAAGAACGTTAATTATTGTTGATGAAGGAGCAAAGGTTCATTATACCGAAGGGTGCACTGCTCCTATATATGATAAGAATAATTTACACGCTGCTGTGGTTGAAGTGTTTGTAAACAAGAACGCTAAATGTCGATATTCAACTATTCAAAACTGAAGTGATAATGTTTTGAATTTAGTTACCAAACGTTGTGTTTGTGAAGAAAACGCTACAATGGAATGAATTGATGGTAATTTAGGTAGTAAATTAAATATGAAATATCCATGTACCCTTTTAAAGGGAGATAATTCATCTTCTAAATGTATTTCTATTGCAACTGCTCATAAAGATGTCATTCAAGATGCAGGCGCTAAAATGATTCATATCGGTAAAAATACTAGAAGTCAAATTATCTCTAAATCAATTGCTCATAGTGGTGGTAATGCTACTTATCGTGGATTGGTAAATATTACTAAATCTGCCACTAATAGTTTTAGTGATGTCCAATGTGATACTTTGATTTTAGATAAATATAGTAAGAGTGATACTATACCAACAGAAATTATCAATAATCAAAGTTCACATTTAAAACATGAAGCTAAAGTTACAGATTTAGATAAAGAAAAGAAATTCTATTTAAATAGCCGTGGTATTGATGATAAAACGGCTAAGCATTTATTAGTGATGGGTTTTGTTGAACCATTTACTGAAGAACTACCAATGGAATATGCTGTGGAATTAAATCGATTAATGAAGATTAATTTGATGGAATAGTATAATCCAATTATGGATGATGCTACTTTTCTAAAATTATTTCTAATCAAGAATTGATTAGAATATTTAATTAATTTTGATTCATTAAAAAATAATTTTTCATATCAATATATATATAGAAGAGAATCTGTATGATAATCAAAGTGATAATAATGATAAAATTACTGTTTTAATTTCAAAAGAAATATTAAAAAAGATCAAAATTTCTATCGTTGAATATGAGATACAATTTACCGAAGAAAAAACATTGAATAGTAGACCATTTATTCAAATGCTTTTAGAAAAGAATATTGATTTTAAAAATAAATATAAAAAATATTTTAGTAGTAATAAAAATTTCTTTGATTTTTGTAATTCATTTTTTTTAGAAAAAGATAACATCATAAATGAATTTAATAAGCTTCATTTAAAAAGCGTTTTAGAAAATAATGATGAACCAATAATTTCTTTGGGAGCTGGTGTTTCGATTCCTTATGGGTTAAAAAACTGAAATGATATGGTTGATAATTTATGATTACACACTCAATTCCCTCCATCAATAAAAAATAATATTTATTTAAACGTTGAGAGTCCGTTAACTAGGATACAAGTTCTGAAAGATTATTACGACTTAACAAATAATTTAAATGATTATTATCGATTGATTTGAAATTCTACGAAACCATCGCCAGTTCTACCTCCTAATTCAATAATTAAATCTATAGTCAATCTAATTAAGTGTAAAAAGATTAATAAGCGTGTTCTTACGTATAACATTGATAATATTCTTGAAAATGAATTAAACGGTGTTAGTTTTTCAGTAAAATCATCATCAAAAAGATTGAAAAAGAATACCAATGCATATATATTCCACATTCACGGACAAATAAAATCAGCTAGTGACAAAAATTTAATATTGTCTCTTAATGAATATACAAATATGCTCTTATCTATTTAATGGATGCTAAAATAATTTTGCAGATTTTAGCTATAAAAAGTTGGTATGTTTAAAAAAAATAAAAGATAATATGATTATGAAAATTGAGGATAGGGAATAACTAGTATGAAGTATGTAATGCTCTCTCTCTCTCTCTCAAAGTCGCAATCAAATAAATCGTGGGAAACTAATTGGAGGACCTTGTAAAAAGGGTAATTTTTATGTCTATTAAAGATCCACTTTGAAGTGAAATAAACGGTATAGATAACAAATTTCACGTTGCACAAAGAAAACAATTATTGAAATCTGGCGATGTTGATAAAGAGCCTTTGAAAGTTAAAGTGAGAAGAGCAAAAGAAAAAATAATTGAATTTTTAGAATTTTACAACGGCAAATCTAATGAATTACCAGTTATAAGTTTTTCTGGCGGTAAAGATTCTTGTGTGTTAAGACATTTGGTTTTTGAATGTCAAAAAGAGTTGAAAATGTTAAATCAATGTCGTTCTATAACATCTTATGAAATTTTTCATCCTGAGACTCTAAATTTTATTAATAAACATAAAAATAAAAAGGATGAACTTATGTCTCCTATTAAAAATTTTAGAGATATTATCAAACAAAATGGTTATCCAGTCATATCTAAACAATTGGCACAAAAAATCTATCATATTAGAACCACGTTAAACCAGAGTTAAGTCTCAAATTTTTTGTCTAACTTGCATTCATTATACACCTTGCTTCTTTTAAACAAATAGAGTTCGATTAACTGCATTTGATTTTGATATTTCATACCGTTGTGTTTTCGT
>JAISGU010000030.1 GCA_031262935.1 Mycoplasmataceae bacterium
ACTTAGAAAAAGGCTTGGTGATCATCCTGGACTTGTATATTCAAAACAAAGAAAAATGGTAGAAGAATTACTATGATTAAATCATAAAAAACCAACCTAATTTGTCCATTATCTTATAAAACACAAATAAATTTTTTTAAAAATTTTGTTAATACATTACTTTCCGTGGTAATTTGGAGCTTCTTTTATTCGGTCTAAATGGTGAACATGAGATTCATTAAATCCAGCAATAGATATTTCAACAAATTGTCCTTTTCTTTGTAGTGTTGAAATATCTTTAGCACCACAATAACCCATACCACTTCTGATTCCACCAACCATTTGATAAATAATTTGATCTACACTCCCGCGATATTTTAAAGCGGCTTCTACTCCTTCAGGAACTAGTTTTTTGGCATCCATATTGTTTTGAAAATAACGATCAGCACTTCCTCTTTGCATTGCTGCTAATGAACCCATACCTACATAATGTTTATATTTTTCTCCGTCAAATATTAATACATCACCTGGCGCTTCATCAGTAGCTGCTAACATTCCTCCAAGCATTACACAATCTGCTCCTGCAACCAAAGCTTTAACAACATCACCAGAATATTTAATACCACCATCTGCAATAATTGGGATGTGTTTTTTATTTGCAATTTTATAAACAGCATCAATTGCTGATAATTGGGGTAGACCAACACCAGATACCACACGTGTTGTACAGATAGAACCAGGACCAATACCAACTTTTAAAGCATCAACACCTGCTGCGATCAAATGCTTAGCTCCACTAGCTGTAGCAATGTTCCCTGCAACCAATTGAATATTTTTAAATTTCTTTTTTAATATTTTAACAGCATTGATAACGTTATAAGAATCGCCATGTGCACTATCAATCGTTAAAACATCAACACCAGCTTTAATTAATTTTTCTGCTCTTTCAATATTGTTGTTAGCAATCGATATTGCTGCACCAACTATTAATTTGTTATTCTTATCAACGTTAGCATCAGGATATTTTTTAAAATCAACTTTATAGTTTTTAACATTAGTCACGTGTTTTGCTTGTTCTTCTGGTGTAAGATTTTTATGAATAAAACCAATACCACCATTTAGAGCCATAGCAATAGCCATTTTTTCTTCAGTAACTGTATCCATTGCTGCGGAAACGATTGGGATATTTAGTTTAATCTTATTAGTTAATTTTGTTTTAGTAGATACGGCTCTTGGAATAACATTAGAATATTGTGGAACTAATAGAACATCTCCGTAAGTATAGGTTTTTTTAATTTTATTAAACATGGTAACTCCTTAAATGTAATTTGATTTATGCGAGTTATTATAGAAGATAAGTAAATAAAAGAGGGACAGAAAATTACATCAAAAGGGAAATTTGCTTTGAACTTAACACTATACATATATTTCTATTCAAAAGAACGAGTATACTTATTTATGGAAGTCACATTTACTTTAGATTCAACTAAAGAATTGGTCTCCTCATAGTAAAATGCAAAATAAATCATTCTTTAAATTAACTAATAATAAATATCAATCTTTTTTTAAACACTGAGTTCTAGAATGTCTTACAATAGCTTTGTTACATTACATCATCGGTGAAGCCATATATATAGTTTCACGTGCTATAACATCAAAAATATATGGGGTATATGACCCTAGCAATCCTAGCAATCCTAATTTTATGATATTGGACTCTGGTTTCGATAATTGATTACCTTTCGTTAAAGAATTTATCATTCCTTACACAACCGCATATGCATATTGAGTGATTGGTCCATTCCTTGTCTATGGTTTTATGGGAAGAAAAAGGTTCTATCAATTTATTGTTTGTTCAATAACAATCAATATTCTATCAGTCATCATATTTGTTTTACTACCCAATGGTATTGCTCCAAATTTTAGACCCATTATTACTGATGAACAAGCAAAAAGTAATTTTTTATACAGTATGTGCCAATGAACATTTACAACCGACTCTTTTGATCAAACATTTCCTAGTGGACATTGATGTCTTTGCTTGTTATTAATGCATGCATTTAGAGGTTCATATTTCAAAAAAAACATTAAATGTTCTCAAAGAATTACGGCTTGATTTTTGTGAATATATGGCATACTTGTTTGTCTCTCTACATTATTTGTTAAACAACATTATATTTTTGATGGTTTTTTATCAGTCGCATTATGTGAATTGGGATATGTATTTTTTACAAAATCTGCTTGAGGACAAAATGTTGCTGGGACATTTGAAAAGTATATGTATCTATTTAATTGTAAATTAGGTCTTATAAAAGATAAAAATATTCAACCATGTTGAAGTAAAGATAAAAATAAATTTAAATCAAAAAAGTTTTGATTAATTTATATCGTATGGTTTATATGAATCGGACTCACTTTTTTTTGTTTTTGAGAGACACAATGGTTTATACAAGAATTCTTACTAAATGTTAGCGTATTCTCAATATGACTAGTAGGAGTTTATGTATACTATTTTTTTCATAGTTTATATGTAACTAGCAAAAAATAACTGGAGGAGTTCTTAAGTTTATGGTGTGTATAATTTAAACCTATGAATAATGTACTGCTTAACAATTTTTTGGATCTTTGCAAAATTCCTCATACTTCTGGAAACGAGGAAAAATTAAGGAATTATCTGAAACTAAGATTTGAAAATGGTGGCATTAAAGCAAAAATTGATAAGGTTGGTAATTTATACGCACATACTCCCGCAACTAAAGGATACGAAAAAAGACCAACAATTTGTTTACAAGCCCACTTAGATATGGTTGGTAGTAAAACTAAAAAATCAAAGCATAATTTTAAAACAGATCCAATCCAAGTATCAATTAAAAACGGTATTTTAAAAGCTAATAATACCACACTTGGCGGGGATGATGGTGGTGGTGTGGCAATGATTGTTACTGTATTAGAAGATAAACAAATTCAGCACGGCCCATTAGAAGCGTTGTTTACAATTGAGGAAGAGACGACAACTATTGGGGCAATTAAACTTGAAAAAAATGTGTTACAAGCTAAGTATCTATTTAATATTGATGGTGAGGGAGATGATACTATTACCATCGGTTCAGGTGGTGGAGAAGATATTGAATGTTACATTAAACCAAAACTTGTAACAACAAAAGGACAAACAGTATTAATTAGTTTATTTAAATTATTATCAGGTCATTCTGGTGGTGATATTCATTTAAATAGATTGAATGCAATTATTGAAGTATTTAAATGTTTAAATAAATTATCAAATAAATACGAGATACAGTTATGTAATGCACAAGGAGGGATGGCTAAAAATGTTATTCCTGGTTTTTGCGATATTTATGTAAACGTTAATGATAATCAAGCAAAAAATTTTATTAATGATGCTAAAAAATATTTAATTAATTTAAAAAAGATTAATAGAAAAAATGAACCTAATCTAGAATTTAAAGTAACTTTAACAAAAACCAGGAATAAAGCTATTAACACTAAAGACACTAATAAAATCGTAGATTTTATTAGTAATGTTACTAACGGTAAAATTAAATATGATAAAAAATATAAGGTTGTATCCGAAAGCGCTAATTTAGGGATTATTAAATTTGATAATGGTTCATTAACTTTAGAGTGATTGAACCGTGGTGAAACTTTCAAGAATATTAAAGATATTCAAAATAAAATCATTTCTTTAATAAAAACGAACAAATGATCTTTTAAAAGATTAAATTTGACTGCTCCTTGACAACCAACGATTGACGGTAAGCTATTAAATAAAATTTTAGAAATTTACAAAAATAATTTTCATAAAACGCCAAAAGTAGAGGTTATACCAGGAGTATTAGAATCTGGCGAAATACTTTCTAAGTATCCTAAAATGTCGGCAATATCGATTGGACCAAACCTCCATGATGTTCACACACCTAATGAAAGAATGGAATTAAAATCATTCTATTTTGTCTATAATGTTCTTTGTTCAATACTTAGCAAGATTAATTAATGAAAGCTACATCAAACAAACCAATTACTAAATACAAAAAAGCAATTGTATTAAGCAATTTATTATTTGCCTATACAATTATGCTTTGATTTATGTTAACTTTGGTTGGTTGAGATAAATTAGGTCATAGCGAACAAATTGGTTTCCTTGTTAGTGCATCATTACTAGCGACCAGTAGTTTGTTTTGGTTATCTTGAAATACATTTTCCTTATTAAAAAAAGCTGAAATAAGTAATCATTGTATAAAGATGATTATTTTTATGTGAATACCCATTATTGGATCGGTACTTATATATATACTGTTTCATAGACATACTTCTTTAAAAAGATTAGAAAAAAAAGAAGGCATATCAGCAGCAATAATGTTGGTATATGTAACCGCAACAGTAGTGCTAATAGTGTGAATGGTTTATGCAATTCAAGGGCATGTATTAACAAATGACATTAAAAATACTAATCCTATTCAATATTTAGGTATCTTTTCAAGTTCAAGAGTTGGCGACACTGTAACTATACCTATTCAATCAGGCGCAACAGTTGGGTCATATTTTTTTGATGCAAACAAAATATATGGGCAGGTCAAAAGCATTGATAGTACGCAAATGACTCTAATTATTGTTAATCCATATTATGTAATCCCCGGCGTCTTAGATGTGGTTTTAGCTCCAATTAAAGGTTTTGCTGGTGCCGCCGATATTATCATCTACTTATTTATTATGGGAGCATTCTTACAAGTTGTTAACTCTTCTAAAGCGTTAGAAGCTGGTATTGGAAGACTTACAAAAGCATTAAAAGGTAAAGAACTAATTCTTATCCCAATTTTTATGTTTTTATTTTCTATTGGTGGAGCTACTTTTGGAATGTGCGAGGAAACAATAGCCTTCTATCCAATAGTAATGCCAATCATAATTGCTGCAGGTTTTGATGGGATTGTAGGCGTTTTAACAATCCTTTTTGGGGCTGGCTTAGGTGTTTGTAGCTCGATTATCAATCCATTTATGATATTGACATCAGTTGACGCAACAAATGCTGAGTTAAATTTAGGTATGAGCATTTCTGATGGGATTATTTTAAGAATTTTAATCTATTTAATTTTTTTAACTATTGGTATTATCTTTGTAACTTTATATGCGAGAAAAATTAAGAAAAACCCTAAAATATCATTAGTTTACGATTTGAAAAATGAGCATATTAAAACATTTAAATTTAAATCCACAGAAATCCCTGAGTTAACAGGTAAAAGGAAAGCGACTCTAATAATTTTTATGATGTCATTTGTAATGTTGATTCTTGGAGCTATACCTTGAGAAGATATGATATCTGGATTCCATGGATTCACAGATATTAATAATGCTTTAATTAATGCGTTCCCATTCTTAGTATCTGGTATGACACCGGTCGGCACGTGAGATGTCGTTTCATTTGCAATGTTATTTTTAGTGGGTACAATTGTTGTATCAGCTTTAAATTGACAAGGAGCAAATAATTTCTACAACAATTGTATTATTGGTGCTAAAGATTTTATGAATGTTGGCATCGTCATCGCTATTGCTCGCGGTTTATCATTAATTTTATCAGGTTCAGGATTTGGTAATATGGTTTCTGGTGGGATAGGAAATGTACTTGGAATAAATCACATTCTCGGTATTATTGTTATGTTCTTATTATTTATCATCATTTCTATATTTATTCCAAGCACTAGCGGTTTTGCATATGCAGTGTTTGGTCCAATTGCTGCTCCTGCTTTATACACTAATGGTTATTCAATTGCAACTGGAATAGCTTCTACTTCAATGGCTAATGGATTAGTTAACTTGGTAAGTCCTACTGCAGGACCATTCGTAATTGGATGCGAAATGGCAAAGGTTCCATTAAATAAATTCTATAAATCGGCATGAAAACTATTACTAATTTTGTTTGCTACAGCGATGATTATTCTAATTGTTTCGCCTTATTTAGGCTCAGCAATTTCTGGGAAAACATATCATTAATGAAATACAAATATAAATGCTGTTTTGAACAAAAGTGTGGGTAATTGAGTCTTAATTATTTTAAATTTTTGAAAAATTCTGAAGTCTTAACAAGATGGTTATTTTTAATATAATCGCATTTATTAAATATGTCGAGAATATTAATTAAGAATTGTAATCTAATAAGTATGTCAAATAAATATGATAAGGTTGTTAAGAATATTGACATACTTATTCATAATAAGAAAATTATTGAGGTAGGTAAAAATATAAAAATTAGTGGTACTAAAGTAATTAACGCCACTAATAAATATGTTTTACCAGGACTAATCAATTGTCATACTCATATACCGATGAATGTGTTTAAAGAAGCGGTAGATGGTTATTCATTGCAAGATTGGTTAACTAAAGTAATATGACCAATTGAAGATAAACTAACAAACAATGATATGTATTGATTTACTAAACTTGGAGTGATGGAATCTTTAATTAGCGGCGTTACCACTATTAATGATATGTATTTTAAAACTGATCAAATTATTAAAGTATGTAATGAGTTAGGTATTAATTGGATTACATCACCCACTTTAATTGAAACTAAAGACAAAAAGAAAGATGATGATAAATTTAATCAAGTAAGGAATTTAGTAAATCAATACGGGAATAAGAATGTCAGTTTGTGTATTCATGGACTATATACCTGTTCACCAAACTATTTAACTAAATGTGTTGGTTTGGCTAAAGAATTAAATTTAAAATTATTACATATTCATTTTTGTGAAAATGATAATGAAGTCAAGCAAATTAAAAAAATTCACCATGTAAAACATCCAAGCGAAGTTTTATTAAGATATTTTAAGGATTATAAAATCATTCTAGCTCATTGCGTAAAGTTATCAAATACTGATTTTAAGAATCTTAAAAAATTAGATTGTACAATTTCATATAACCCAATTACTAATTGTAAATTAGGATGTGGATTTGCTAATGTTAATAAAATGAAACAATCTAACATCGTTGTTGGTTTAGGAACTGATGGAGATGGTAGCGGATGTAATCAATCAATTATGAATGTCGCAAGATTTGCTTGTTTGTTACAAAAAGGTATTAATGAAAACCCAACTTCATCGAATGCTTATGATGTTTTAAAAATGGCAACTATTAATGGAGCAAAAGCTTTAAAAATAGATGAAACTAAAGGTTCAATAGATATTAATAAAGATGCAGATCTTGTCCTATATGATTTAAATGATATTATGACTAACCCTATTAATGATCCAATTAGTGATATTGTCTACAACTCTTCTTATAACAACGTTGATACAGTAATTGTCAATGGCAAAATATTAATCAGTAATCGTAAACCTATTAATGTTGATATCAATCGACTAATTAATAAGTGTAACAAATTGTCTATTAAATTAAAACTAACCAACGGTTAGTTTAGGCGCTACAATTTAGTAGATACACCTGCACCACTTAAACAACAAATGAAGGATTGTCTTTCATTAATTGTTTCAACTCAGCTATCTTTTGTTGTTCACCCATATTAATCTAATCGTTTTTGTTCAGATAATGTTAATAATCTAAATGGTGCATCCAACTTTTTTTGTTGAGCTTTTGTTCTTGATAACAATTTTCTTTTGTAGTAGGTAAAGTAATTAATAAAGAACAATGAGAATACTAAAACTAATGAAAATAATTCAATAGAAATTTTTGTTATTGCTTTAATAAAATCGCTAAGAGGATCCTTTCCAACTTTATTAATTCAATTAGTTGTTGATGTTACTACACCATTAATCAAATCATAAAAATGGTACACAAGCACAACAATAACTAGCGCTTCTGCAATAAAGTAACCAATAATTTCTCAAAACTTACACTTAATCTTTTTTTGTTTCGTTAATCATAAAGTACATAAAACAACCATAAAATAAACAATTAATGTAATTAAAGAAGCGAACGACGAAAGTCCGCTCATATCAAAGAATACTTGATTCTGATCAAAATGATTGCTAGCTATTAAAGAACCTTTGATGATATCTGGAATTATTAAAAACAACGAACATGAACACAATATTAAGATAATATTTAATTTTATAGCTGAAATTGGCATATCGTCTTTTCCAAGTTGACCAAATCGTTCCGAAATAAAACCTTCTTTTGATAAAGGTTGAAGCACAGTACCTCCATATAATGTTTTAGAAACAAAAGTAATTAAACGAGAAAAGATAACCCCAATAATAGCTACAATCATTCCAAATTTTTGTAATCATGGAACAAATACATCAAAGATACTAATATTGTAACTTTCAGGTAATCAATTTGGAGTGCTGCTCATAAATAATAAAAAGCAAAAGAATACATAGAACAAGCTTGCAATAAGCATGGTAATCGCAAGTCCTTTGCTAATATTTTTATTTGGATTTTCAATATTCTTCCCAGCAGTAATGACTAATTCACATCCAACGAAAGCAAAAAATGAAGAATTAAATGCTTTAATAAATCAACCAAATTTAAAATGTGAATTAGCTGCTCATACTGCTAAATTATGTCCAGCATTTCCTACATCAACGGGTTTTCCATCAACTACTGGATTATTCGGTGCACCTGCACAAGCTATATATAGAGCAGCAATAATCATGATAAAGAACGTTAGCCATTTAACAATTCCCGAAGCACTACCAATTCTTTTGAATCATTTCATTCCAAAGCTTACTGCAACAGCACAAATAACAAAAATGCCAATACCAATTAAATCCATCCACAAATCATTGAATGGTCCTCACACACCAGCGCTTGCCTGGCTAACGAATGGTTCAGCAAAACTACCTTTGAAGCAGACCATAATTGTAAAAGTAATAGAAAAAGGTAAGTAAGCATACTGCAAGAACCCAACTAATAACCCCGTCATTCTTCCAAACGTCGATCTTGCATATACATATGATGCACCATTTTGACTTGCATCATGAACTTGACTCATTCTAGCAAAAGCCTTAACACAAATAAAAGCAAATAGCCCACCAATGATTCATACCAAAATCGCATAGAACCCTAATCCACCACCATTTGCACTAGCGTTAGCGGCTAATGCATAATAGTTTACAAAACTTGCAGAAACAACAAAATTAAATCCATATCAAATAAATTCTTTTAAAGACATTTTATTAGATTTTGTTTTAAGTGTTTTCTTCATTTTTTATTAGTATAAACAAAAATAACCGAATAAAGTCTCAAAATGTTTGCTTTTTTAGAGGTTAAATCTATAAAGTTTACTTCGTAAAAAGGTATAAAAAATTGTCTAACTTATATTAAGTAGGAGTTAAGTTATGACAAAATAT
>JAISGU010000043.1 GCA_031262935.1 Mycoplasmataceae bacterium
CGAAAACACAACGGTATGAAATATCAAAATCAAATGCAGTTAATCGAACTCTATTTGTTTAAAAGAAGCAAGGTGTATAATGAATGCAAGTTAGACAAAAAATTTGAGACTTAACTCCTAAATAATGAGGAATAGGTTCTTGACCGATAAGTAAGCGAATAGATTTATAGTTTTTAATTTTATCAATTACATCTAACGTTCCTTCTAAATCTCAATATCCTGTAGCAATTGATAAATATTGATAATCATTAGCATTATTGTTTAATATGTCAACAAGTTTTTTTCTTTGATTATCAATTAGTTTTGGATTTTTAGCCATGTGTTAATTATCAATTAAAAAAATATTAATAAACGATTTATTGACATATAAAAATAATATGTATAGTATTGATAAAGTTGATCATAAAGGGAAAGCATTATGTCCGGGCAAGTTTCAAGGTGAAGCTTGTGAAGAATGTCCAAATTATCTGAGATGTCAATCTGACTGACAAGAAAATCTTAATAATTGACAAATTGAAAATGATTTAAAGAAACATGGCAAAGGAAGATGGACTGATATCCCTTCAGAAGATAATTATGATGAAGATTCATCAGATGATCAATATTAAATTTGACAAATTAATGTATTTTATGTTATAAGTCAAGTGTATCAGAATTGACGAATTTGCTAAAAGTGATACACATAGAAATTTTATGGAATTTATAAGAAAACGATATTTAGATGAGCTTTTAAAATGAAAAGATAAGCATTCTATTAAGATATTAACAGGTGTAAGACGCTGTGGTAAATCAACGATATTAAGACAATTTAAAAAGCTATTGTTAAAAGATAAGAGTATTAACAAAAGTCAAATCATAAGTTTTAACTTTAGTGAAGAGTCATTGTCAACAATGACTTATCACGAGCTACACGAAGCAATTATGAAAGCGTCTAATAAAAAACATATGAATTATGTTTTCTTAGATGAAGTCCAAGAAGTTGACAACTTTGAAAAAGCAATTATTAGTTTGTTTGAAAATGAAGACTATAAGTTTGACATATACATTACTGGTTCTAATTCAAAAATGTTTTCTGAAGAACTAGCATCATTATTTACAAATCGGTATATTCGTATTAAATGTTATCCGTTCTCATTTAAAGAATATTTAGAATTTGCTGACTCAACAGGTGACTTACAAAAAAGAGGACGTTATGAAGTATTTGAAGATTTCTTAAAGTATGGTTCATTACCAACCATTTTCGAAGTATGAGATGACAAAAAAATGGTTAAAACAAGACTTCAAAGTTTAATTAATGATAGTATTAGACACGATATAAAAGGGCGACATCGTTTAATAAGACCAGAAGAATTTTATCAAGTTGTAGAATATTCATTTGAAAATATCGGACACGATTTTTCCAATCGTAAAACATCAAATTTTTTAAGGTCTAACAATAAAACAACCACTTCATATCCTGCTGTTAGGAGATACATGGAATGATTATGCGAAGCTGTTTTGTTTACTAAAGTAAGATTCTTTAATACTAAAGGTAAAAAAATACTTATCACTGCAGGTAAATATTATTGTGTAGACCAAGGTCTTAGAAATTCATATAGTGATTTTGAAATTGTTAATCGTGGTAGTTTATTAGAAAACATTGTTTTAAATGAATTGATGATAAGGGGATATGATGTTTACATTGGCAAAACAAGAAGTGGTGAAATAGATTTTGTTACCAAAAAAGATAGTCAATATATGTACATACAAGTAGCTAGTAAACTTGATAAAGAGTCCACTAAAAAACGTGAATATGATAGACTATTAGAGATAAATGATTATTTTAAAAGATTAGTAATTACTGAAGAGCAAGTACATTTTACTGATAAAAGCGGAATTGAAACAATTAACATCGTTGAATGGTTAACTAAGGAGTAGGGATATGATAGTAAACGGGTCAGAAGCAATAAGAGAGATAAATTGGAATAATGGTTCTTTGCTTGTAACATATTCTCACGGCTTTAAACAATACGAATATCGTTGTAATGAAGACACCTGACACGAATTAGAAAGACAAGCAGTCATTGGATCTGGTCTTGGTGAACTTTTGAATAGCTTTATAAAAATTAATAAAGTGCAAAAAATTTAGATATTGACTTTGTCAAATTAATATGCTATAAATTATTTGGGTTGATAACCCAGCCAGTATTTTGGCCAACATAGGTGACATATGTGCTTAATATAGACAAAACAATCAGGTTAGACTTATCTTAAAAGTCATGAAATTAAATATGACAAAACTTGACTTGCACATGCATAGTAGGGTTTCTAGAATCATTGGAGATTCAATTGGATGAATTTCTGATGAAGAAACACTATTAAGAATTAGAAATAGTGGCGTAAAAATCATAAGTTTTACTGATCATGATATATTTTCGACTTCATTTTTCTTGAAAATCAATGAAATTAACAAGAGAATGAATCTTGGTTTAATAATCTATCCCGGTTTTGAATTAACTGTTTCTAGAAAAAATGGTAAAAGAGGTCATATTGTATTCATATTAAATAACGATTTAAAAAAAGAACAATTGAAAGAAATTGAAATGATACTAAGTCAAATCAAATTATCGTCTCAGTATGGAATCCGTATTGAAAAAGCAATAGAACTATTTAAAAATTATGATTTTTTTATTGTCCCACACGTTGATAAAGTAGATAGTATTGTTTACGAAGATGTATCTAAAGTAATCGATATAATACATTATGTAGAAGCAGATGAAAATAGTCGTGAATACATTAAATTTTGTAAAGAGTCACATACAAAACCATTAGGAATTAAATTTAGTGACAATCATATGTGGAATTCAGATGTTTACAAATGAACGGGTTGCTATATAGATGATTACGAATCGTTCGATGACCTTAAATATCGTATTCAATTTCAGAAAGGGGCTAAATGTTAGAAAATGAGAATAAAGTCTCAAAATGTTTGCTTTTTTAGAGGTTAAATCTATAAAGTTTACTTCGTAAAAAGGTATAAAAAATTGTCTAACTTATATTAAGTAGGAGTTAAGTTATGACAAAATAT
>JAISGU010000032.1 GCA_031262935.1 Mycoplasmataceae bacterium
ATTTTCTTTGTTTGATAGTTTTTGTTTATGATTAAATTAATAGATTCTTCTATTAAGTTGAAGTTTATTGTTTTCATTATTGCCCATATTTCTACTCCAACATAGAGGGCCAGGTGTGAAGTAAGATTCAATTTATACAGAAACTTAAAAAAATATACATACCATCATCAATAAAAGATTTGAATCTTGTTGATTCAATTAATGATACGAAACAAATTGGATGACATGATGATAATAAACAAGACACGGGTCTTATAAATCAAGATAGACCTGACATAGATAAATTTCGTTTATGTAACTGGACAGACGTCGTTAGTAAATCACTTTTTTTAAAAGATCAAGATAATCAAGAAAAATGAGGGTTACAACATTCAAATTTTAATATTGATAATGTAGAAATTTGTAATATTAACACCCCAATTCATGATATGAAAACAAAAATTGTTTTTCAAAAAGATGATGACAATAATTTTTTATATGAAAATAGTAACGATATAGATTTTTCAATGATTGATGAAATAAAATCATTAAAACCATATAAAGGAATTCCTATATCGTTGCTAAAAGCACACAAAGATGAAAATGGAAGTTATACACACTTGAGATATTTATCTAATCCAAATGATAACAATTCTATTAATACATCTCAAGAATTTTCAACATGGAACGGAACTTATAGTTTAAGTAATCTTGTTGCTGTTGATGTAGATAGTTATAAAAATAAGAAAATTAATTTTTCAATTAATAAAGATTTTCTAAATAAGTCAAAATCATTTTATTTAGAAAACGAAAGCATTAAAACAGATTTTGTTAATAAAGTTAAACAATTAAATGTTAGTTCCGATTTACAAATGGATAACGAAACAATCGATTTAGTTCAAAAATATATTGATTTAGGTTTTATATGGTCTGATAATATTGATTACTTCTTTGATTATTTTAAAAATAAATGAGATTACTTAAAACAAATAAACTCTATGGAAATGTTCTTAAAAAATTATCCGAGCGAACAATCCAAAGAACATTTAAATAAATATGGCTTTGCAAATAATGAAAATCCTTGACCAATAATTAATGATTTGAAAGATAAATTATCTCTCACAATTGAATATGAAATTTATAACCCTAATAACAATCAGTGAGAATTAAAAGAAATTACTAATAAGTTAGAGAACTTTATTGATAATAAAATTTCAATGCCAATCGCATATAACGATAACTTATATAAATTTAAAATTCAAAGAATTAGTACAAATTTATATAAATCAGCAGATTTAATTATTTATCCATCTGATTCTAGAGATTTTGTTTTATCTGATAACTTTATAAAAAACGAAGACGGATCTTTAACGTTTAAAAAACCGACAATAACTGGTGTTAGTTTTAAAGATGAAGATGAAATTTTTAATAGTAAATTTTATCCAAGCGAAATATCCGATCATGAATTTTTTAAAAAATATTTAGAATTTACTGATTCATATAATGAAACTAATGATGATTACCCTTTAGATGATTTAGATTATTCAATGGATAAAGATGATATTAAAGGAACAATTCATTTCGCAATAAGAATAAATGAAAGTTTTTATGAAAAAACATATGCCTATTTTAAAAAAAGCAACACTACCATTACTGATATTGATGCTTCTAAATACCGATACGGTTTAATTTGTGATGATATAACGAAAATAGAAATAGAAAATTTGTTAGTTGCAAATGGTTTTAGTAAAAATGTTGCTAGTAAATTTGAATTTAAAATTGTTGATTGTGACAACATTAAAGGAGAGATGAACATAAATGTATGTAATGTATTTGACCAAACCTTACAAGGATTAAAAGGTAAAATATTTAAAATTAATAATCTTTCCCCATATTATTTGAAAAAAAATGAAAATATTGATCAAAAAATATTAAGTAAATCACCAAGCAAAATATCACTATATGAATTTAAAAAATATTTTATTAAAGAAAGTGAAGAATTCCGAAATCGTAATAGCGAATCAATTAATTTTAATCTTCAAGCTAAAAATAAAGACAAAAAATTAATCGCCATTATTAGTTATGTTGATAATACTACAAATAAAAATGTTGATTTAAAATATGAATACAATTTTTCTAATACAAATTATTCAACGATTTTACTATGAGTATCAATATCAATAATTATTACTTCTACAATATTAATTATTGGTTATCAAATTTACAAAAAAATAACTAATAAAAAAGTTTTAGAGTAACACTCCAAATAAATCATTGTTTGTCATTTTAATAATTTTTACTTTTCTTAATTCATTCCATAAACTCTTTTTTGTATTTACCTTAACTATGAATGAATATTCAGAATGTCCAATTTGAACGTTTTTTTCTTTATTATGCTCAAATAAAACATTAACTTCTTTATTAATAAATGTTTGTAAATATTTTTTCTTATTCATATTTTTAATCTTTGTAATTTGATCTAATCAATATTTCTTTTGTTGCACATTGGTGTTTTCTTTAATTTTGCTTGCAGGAGTGAACGGTCTTTTTGAATATGGAAAAACATGCATATCGGAAAATTTGATTTTCTTTAAATTATCCATTGACTCATTAAAGGTATTCTCTGTTTCGGTAGGAAAACCAACAATGTAATCTGTAGTAATTGATGCATTTTTATTTTTTTGTCTAATGTATCTACATATTGATAGGAAATTTTGAATTTTATAACATCGATTCATATCTTTCAAAACATTATCGCTGCCACTTTGAAGACAAATATGAAAATGTTGGCATCATCTCTTTTTGTTATTAGTTATTAGATCAATAATTTCCTTTGAAATTTGAAACGGTTCTACCGATGATATTCTTATCCTAAAATTTCCAGGAATATGATCAATATCTTTTAATAGTTCATAGAAACCATATTGTTCATTTTGTCTATACCCTGCCGTATTAACTCCAGTTAAAATAATTTCTTTATAGTTATCACTAACTAATTCTTTAATTGTTTGAATAATAATTTCATGATTTAACGAACGTTGCCTACCTCTCACAATTGGAATCAAGCAATAAGTGCACATCATGTTACAACCATCTTGAATCTTTAAAAAGGCTCTAGTGTTGTCGATAAATTTGTTATTTTCATATCACTCAAATAATTCGTTTTTTTTATGGTTATCAATTTGGATAACCTTTTCTTGATCTTGTAATTTATCCAAAGCTTCTCCTAAAATGTTTTTATATTTAGTCCCCAAAACTATTCTGATTTTTTTACTATTAAAACTTTTAATAAGTTGGCTATAGCAACCAACAATGATTATTAGTTTACATGTAGTAGATTTGATAGCCCGATTAATTAAATTTTTACATTTAGTTTCAGCCTTGTGGGTGACACAACATGTATTAAACACACAGATTTCAGCTTTGGAAATTTTATCAATCTTAATTGCTTGTCGATTAATAAGTTGACACGCAATATCATTAGATTCATATTGATTAACTCGACATCCTAGAGTAACAACACAAAAACTTTTATTTTTTAATTGCATCAGTTAACCCACTTGATATTTCTGTTGTGGGGATGTCGTTGTTTTTATCGTCTTTACCATGTTTTCTGCGAAACATTGTTATATCGATTTTAAATTTTGCATATCGATAAAATCCTATAGTAATTAAGGTGATAAAACTACTTATTCCAAACAATATTCCAAAAGTTGCATTGATTTGATACGATGGATCAAAAGCATGTTGTATTTTATCGATTAATGCAATATAAACAAAAATAAAAATAATATTAAAAATATAAATAAAACCCGCAACAAAAAACATCGTTATATGTTTCTTTTTAATGTGTTGTCTTATTAAAAGCATTTCTTTCCCTTCAAAGTAATAAAATAGACAAACTAAAATCATTCCAATACAATTACAAATTGTAATTGGGATCATTGCGTTTGTTGGTGTTGCGCCATTCCCTAATATCCCCCAACCAATAGCGATGCCGAGAATCAAAATAACATTTCCTATTAAAAATAAATATCAAGGCCATTTTAATCTAATACTATCTGTGTTACTCATAATTACTTTATTATTTTATCCAAAATTGCATTAATATATTTTGTAGAAGACGGAATAGAAAAATGTTTAGTTGTAACTAGCGCTTGATCAATAATGATTTCACGATCAATGTTCAACGCTTTGGATTCAGTAACAGCTTCTAATAAAATAGCCTTTTCAACCTCAGGAATTCTTTCTCACGTTCAATCCTTTGCTAAATTATCTGAAATCAATTTAATTAATTCTTTTTGATTATCAGCAAAATATTCAATAAGTTTAGTTTGATTATTATCAAACAAATAATTTTCAAAAGCACTTTTCTTAATTAATGGTGATTGTTTTTCGCCAGTCATCATTACAGTGTACAAATATCTAAAAACCTCGACTCTTTTCCTTCATTGTTGCTTTGTATTCTTCATATTTTATTTTTTAACTTTTATCAATATAACGCTGTCAGTAATTTTTAGATTAGTCGATAAACTCATATTAATTTTTGTTTTTAGATTTTTAATTGCTGAGACTATATCAGAAAAATTCTTAGTAAGTAAAGAAATAATGAATTTGAAATTATTATCACCCTTTATATCTAGAACTATGTCAGTGATTTTAAAATCTGAATTTTGAGCTATTGTGGTAGTAATTAAACCAATAATGGCTTCATTACTAATTGAAATTTCACCAATTTTATTTTGAATAATTTGTGGCATTATTTTGTCCTTCCCACATACTCACCTAAAGTTGTGTTAATTAGTACTTTATCACCTTTTTTGATAAATTGCGGAACTTGAATTTCATATCCTGTTGATATTCATGCTTTTTTTTGTACAGAAGTAACCGTGTTGCCTTGAACAGCCTCTTCTGCTTCCGTTACTTCAGCAACTACTTGGTCAGGCAATGCTACACCCAAAATTTCATCGCCATATTTTTGAATAGAAACTTCTGTTCCTTCAGTGATGAAATTTTTTTCTCATTGTAATTTGCTATGGGGAATCTCAACGGTTTCATATGTTGTATTATCCATAAATATAAAGTTGTTACCATCATCGTAAGAAAATGACATTTTTGTTGTAGTTACTTCTGCTTTTTCAAGTTTTTCTCCTGTTAAAACTTCGATAGTAATAGAACCAGTCCTCAAATTTTTAACTTTACACTTTACAATGCCTTCTCGCATTGCTGTCTTGTTAAATGAGTTTTCAATTACTTGATAAAGATTACCTTTAAATAAAAAAGTATTACCTGATCTTAAATCTTTTGCTGCAATAATATCCGACATAAATTACCCCAATTAAGTTTTGTTATTATAAGTTTTAATAATGATATAAGATAATAAATATTAATAAAATGCGTTTAGATATATACATAACTAATAGTAAAATGTACGAAACAAGAAATAAGTCTAAAACAGCTATTCTATCTGGTTATATATATGTAAATAATGAATTAATTAATAAACCAAATTACTTAGTCAAAGATACTGATATCGTTGAAAAAAAACAACAAGAAGAATATGTCAGTCGAGGGGCATATAAACTTTTAAAAGCAATTGAAGAATGACATATTAGTTTCAAAAACAAGGTAATTTTAGACATTGGAGCATCAACTGGGGGTTTCACAGATCTTTGTCTAAAAAACGGCGCTAAACACGTTTATGCAGTTGATGTCGGCAGCAATCAATTACATTATTCCTTAATTAACAACGCACGTGTTATGTCATTAGAGCATAGACATTTTAATAGTTTAAGTAATAATATGTTCAAATTTAAAATAGATTATGTAGTGGCTGATCTTTCTTTTATATCTCTAACAAAATTAATTGATAAACTTATCTCGCTATTTAGTTACAAGTATAAATGCGTATTTTTAATTAAACCGCAATTTGAATTATCACCAAATGAAATTAAAAATGGAAAACCAATTAAAAATACACTATTAAAAAAAGCGGTAGAAAAAATTGTTATGTATGCGCAACAAAATAACTTTAAAGTAATGGGTGTTGTTAAATCGCCCATCAAAGGAAGCAAAAAAGAAAACACAGAATTTTTAATTTATATGGAACATAACTAATGAAATACATTGCGCATATAGATATGGATTGTTTCTTCGCTAGTGTTGAAGAATTATTAAATCCTAAACTAAAGAATAAACCAATCATTGTTGCTGGTAGAAACAAAAGATCAGTCGTTTCTTCTGCTAATTATTTAGCAAGAAAAGACGGAGTTAAAGCAGCTATGCCGCTATTTATGGCAACTAAGATTTGTCCAAAGGTAATTGTTGTATTACCACATTTTTATAAATACGAAGAATACTCGGAGAAATTCATAAATTTAATTGAAAAGAAATTTAGTAAAATGGTTGAACACTTATCGATTGATGAGTGTTTTGTAGATATTACAAATTTAGTAAATAAAAACACATCGCCGATTGATGTTTGTAATAACATTCAACGACAAATTAAACAACACATTGGTTTACCGTGTTCTATCGGCATAGCTAATAATAAATTCTTAGCCAAAATGGCTAGTGATCTTAAAAAACCAATGGGGATCACTACATTATGAAATAGTGAAATCAAAAATAAACTTTGACCTTTACCAATTCATAATATGTTATGAATTGGTAAAAGAACAGCACAATTATTAGTTGAAAATAATATTAAAACAATTGGAGATATTGCTAACGAAAATAATAAAGATTTGTTAAAAAACCTTCTTGATAAAAACTGAGAAACACATTATTTACATGCCAACGGTATTGGTGATGATCAAATTGACTTATCAATCAATATACCTAAATCTATTAGTCAAAGCGAAACATTCTTAAACGATACAAACGATTTTAATGAAATTAAAATTAAATTAATTGAATTGACAAATAATGTAATATGAACATTGAAACAACAAAAAATGCTTGTTAAAACTATTTCTGTTCAAATAAAAACTATAGATTTTAAATTACACAACAAATCTTTTACCTTACAAAACTACATTGATGATAAAGAAGATATTCTTCTTTATGCAGGAAAAATATTTTCTGATAATTTTACAAACAAAACAATAAGATTAATTGGTGTAACTTTATCGAATTTAATTGAAAAGCATAAATTAAACATTAATAGTGAACTTTTTGATGATTATTGGAATCAATCCAACGCTAAAAATAAAGAGTTTACAACACTTGTTGAATCGATAAACGATTCATTAAATGCTGATTTAATTTCTATCGCAAAAGACAAGCTAACTTAACTATGTTAGGAAGTCTTAACAATGCTATTGTTTGCTTGTGAATTAGCGATTGTTTTTATCGCAAAAGAAATTAAATCGGTTAAATCCATTTTTTTAGTATCAGCATTATTTAATTGCTTGATAGCAAACTCTATATCATTGGACATATAACCTAAAGATTTTAGTGCATGAACTAATGATCCAACATCTACATCGCCATTATTTATCCCCTGTATTTTAACAACGTCCCCAAGACATTCAACAATAAGCTTGGCATACTTTTGATTAATATGCTCTAACGCTGATAATCCTTCAATATTTTGTTCTTTAATTAATTCCCTAATAGTTGTAACATCATTTTTACACATATTGATAGCAGTTTTTGGTCCAATGCCACTAACTGTTAATAATTGCAGGAACAATTCTTTTGTTTCGTAGTTTTCAAATCCATAAAGATTTTCAAGAAAATTATTTTTATTTCCGCTACTTAAATGTTTATACAAGTAAATCTTTTTTACTTTGTTAATTTCAAATCTTTCTGGATTTGAAACATAAATTACATATCCTGTGTAATTGTTTTCAAAGGTAATGCTTTTTTTATTTAGGGACACTACTTTCCCTATCATATATGAATACATATTTACCTCAATTAAATTTATCGTAAATTATTACGCTCAAAAATTTCAGAATGTCGTTCAAGAATTTCTGAATGTTTTTTTAGTATTTCTGAATGGTCATTCAAAATTTTTGAATGTTCTTTTAATGTATTTTCTACATTAGACATTCTTGGTTCAAAAATAATTTCTGATCACTGTTTGAATCATTTAGTCATCTCTCTGGGTTTCCTTGGATGTTTAGTTCCTGTAATCGTAGTTGTAGGATTCATTTTGTCACTTATTATGTTAACCACCAATTCGTCATTTTCTAAATTTTTATTAAACTTTGCTTCTTTTGTTTTAAATTTCATTTTACTTCCTTATCCATGCAGCAGTTGCCTTCTCTCATATATTTATTGACCATGTTCTTTGAAATTTACTTAAAAAGTTTTAAAAATTTAAAAAAATAGAAGAAAAAATACCCATTAAATTAATCATTTTTAGTATTCTAAAAATTATGATTAAATTAATTCAATCTCTTTATTACCTTTTTTAATGTAACCAATTTCATATGCTTTTTCTTTTAATGATTTTAATATCGATAAGGTTTTAATAACATCTTTTTTATCTACACAAACAATAAACCCAATCCCCATGTTAAAAGTATTGTACATATGATTAATATCTACACCACGTTTATTAATTTCTTTAAAGATAGATGGGATTGGGTAACTATTTTTCTTAATAACTAATGTTAGACCTTTTTTAGATAACATTCTTGGGGCGTTTTCAATAAAACCACCACCAGTTATATGTGCCATACCTTTAATGTCTACCTTTTTCATTAACGCTAAAATAGGTTTAACATAAATTTTTGTTGGTGTTAATAATGTTTTCCATATTGGTTTATTCTCAAAATTTTCATTCATGTTAGTAAAAGCTTTTCTAATTAATGAAAATCCATTTGAATGACAGCCACTTGAAGCGATTCCAATTAAAACACCACCAGGTTTTATATTTTTACCATTAATGATTTTGTTTTTTTCAACTAAACCTACAGAAAAACCAGCAAGATCGTAATCTCCTGGTTTATAAATCCCTGGCATTTCAGCAGTTTCCCCACCAATTAATGAAGAATTCGCTTGCTTGCATCCTTCTGTAACGCCTTTAACTAAATCGCGAGCAACTAATGCGTCTAATTTACCACAAGCAATGTAATCTAAAAAGAAAGATGGTGTTGCTCCATGACATAAAACATCATTAACACACATTGCGACACAATCAATACCAACAGTGTTATATTTTTTGTATTTACAAGCAATAGCTATTTTTGTACCGACACCATCAGTACCAGAAACCATAATTGGTTCTTTCATACCTTTAGGTATTTTTACCATACCAGCAAAAGAACCGAGACTATTTAAAACGTTTGAGTTGTATGTTGATTTAGCTAATGTTTTAATTAACTTAATTTCTTTATATCCTTCATGAATATTTACACCACTTGCTTCGTATGTTAATTTCTTTTTTGACATAATCAATAGATTATAAACATAGATTTAAATACTATATAATAACCACTCATTTAAAACATGAAAAGACACCACAAAAAATATAAAAGAAAATTTGAAGATAAAGAGTCAAGAAGAAAAAAACCTAAAAGAAGTTTTAAAACTTCTTTAGAATCAAAAAAATCTATTAATAAAGTTAAAGTTCTAGAAGGTGAACAAACAAAACCTGAAGCATCCGATTATGAATTAAATTTTATTATTGGCAAAATTGTTGATGAAAGCAAAGGTAAAAGAAGAAATAAAAAAACTATTAAGTTTAAAAAGATTAAAGCTTATTTTGAACAATTTAACTGAACCAATAATCTTTATGACAAAATTGTTGATAAATTATTGGAACACGAAATTGAGGTTACTGGTGATGAAGAAATCATTGACCAAGAAATTAATATCATTAAAAGAAAAATGTCAACTAATGAGAAACTTTCTGATAATGTAAAAGCATTGTTAGGAGTTTTGGGTGAATCTAAACTTTTAAATAAAGATGAAGAAATTGAATTAGCAAAACTTCTTAATGACCCCGATCCTGAAAATAGACAATACGCTAGAGACAAACTTGTTGTTGCAAACTTACGTTTGGTTGTTAAAAATGTACGTATTTATTTAAACCGTGGTGTTGATATTGATGATTTATTTCAAGAAGGTTGTTTAGGTCTTAAAAAAGCAATTGAAAAATTTGACTATACGTTAGGTAATAAGTTTAGTACATATGCGACTTGATGAATTCGACAAGCTATTACTAGGAGCATTGCTGATAACTCTAAAACAATTAGAGTGCCAGTGCATATGAATGAATTGATAAATCAAGTTTCTAAAAAAACTGTTGATTTAGAAAATGAATTAGGAAGAGAGCCAACGATTGATGAATTAACGGAAGGCTTGGGTGGAGTAGGTAAAGGTTTTACAACAACAAAAGTAAGTCAATTAAAAAAGATTGCCATTAACCCTGCATCTATTGATAAACCAGTTGGAAATGAAAAAGATAATAATTTTGCTGATTTTGCTCGTGATGATGGTAAAACGCCAGAACAAAAAGTAGAAGACGAATTATTATCTGCACAATTTGACCAATTTTTAAGTAAAAACTTAACAGGTAAAGAACAAGATGTCATCAGAATGAGATTCGGCATTACTCCTTACGCTCATGAATACTCATTAGATGAAATCGCTCAAAAATATGGTATCACAAGGGAACGTGTAAGACAAATTGAATCTAAATCATTAAGAAGATTAAAACATCCAAGTAAATCTAAAAAATTTGAAAGTTTTATTTAAATAGACTCTCAAATTTTATTAAACAACAAAACTCTAACTGGATTGTTTTTAATAGATTCAACTAATGTTTTAAATGATTCGTTAGTTGGATTAATCGCTAATAGAATATTAATAATTTGTCTAATTTGTTGATATTCCATCTTTTTAAACTTATCAGATAGTTCTTTAATAAAAGACAAGTCATGCTTGTGTTTTACAAAATCATTGCAAAAATTTACATTTGTTAAAAATACATTATTATTTAAATCATTAATTGCTTCATCTATAGAGAAATATGTTTTTTCAATTATTGATAATTCATTACTAGAAAGTTTATATTCTTTTAATTTTTCTTTTCAAGAATACTCTTTAGTTAATTTATAAATTTGACAACGACTCTTGATTGTTGGCAATACAAAATTATCAGATCGCGTTGTCAAAATTGCATATGTATTGTTAGTTGGCTCTTCTAAAAATTTTAATAAAGAATTAATTGCTTGAGTGGTAGAATTTTCTATTCCATAAATAACATAGAATTTAATCCCTCTTGATTCAGTTGAACTTTTAGAATATCTACTAATCACATCTTGAATCTGTTCTTTTTTGATAGTTTCTTTATTGCCGTCAATCTTAATAAAATCAAAATAACTATCAGTATCAATCTTTTTACACCACACACAATCATTTCCAGTACAAACAATTGATTTCATGTATTCTTTTATAAAAGCATCTAAATCACACATTCTAGATTCAACAAGTAATATTGCGATAGGTTTATTTTTACTCTTTAATAATTTATTGAGCATAGTGTTTATCAACTAATGTTTGAACTACCTTGATTGTATCATTAAAAACTTCTTGAACTGGTTTTGAAGCATCAATCTCCACAATTGTTTTATTTCTATTTTCATCAATTAATTTTCGATATCCTTCATAAACTAATTGATGCATCGACATTTTTTCTTTATCTAAACGGTTAACTTCTCTTGTTAAAGAGTTGCTCAAAATTCTTTTAATGCCATCCTCTGGTTTAATCATTAAAATGATTGTTAAATTTGGTAAGATATTATCAATTCCAAAAAGATTAATGTCTCATACTTCTTTAATACCAAGCCCTCTAGCGCATCCTTGATACACTAAAGAAGAATGAACATATCGATCACATAAAACAATATCATTATTTAATAAGTGAGGTTTAATAAAGTCCTTAACATGTTGAGCTCGGCTTGCTGCAAATAATAATGCTTCTGCTCTAGAATCAATTTGATAATCTAATTTATTTAACAAGATGTTTCTAATATCTTCAGCAATGACATTATTTTTACCACCCGGTTCTCTTGTTAAATAAATATTTTTATATTTCTTATGAATGCATTCATAAACCATATTAATAATGGTTGATTTACCACTACCATCTGGTCCTTCAAATGTAATAAATAATCCGTTATTTTTCATTGTTTGTTATTATAAAATGATTAATAATTTAATCAATAGTCATTTCATTTCCATAAACTAATAATGTATCTCCAGATTTTGCTCCTAATTGTTTAGCTTTGTCCTCGATTTCTAATGTTTTTAATTTTTGGTTGTACCTTACTAAATTATCTTTTGTTGTCAAAGGGATCCGATTAGTTCAATATTTCATAAATTCGCTTTGGACTTCTCATTTATCATCATCTACTTTAATGATTCTTAAATCTTTATGATAATCTTTTTGTTGCTTTACTTCAATGACTTTAATACCTTGTGATTTATTTTTTAATTTTTGTTCATTTGTTTTTTGAATGACATCGTATTCCTTATAGATTTCATTTAGCAATTCATTTACCCCTTCATTATTTTTAGCACTAATAACAAAAATATTTTTCTTGATTGATTTTTTAAGTTTTTCTAAATTTTCTTTAGCACCTTCAGTGTCAATTTTATTAGCAACAATAATGATTGGTTTTTTTAATAATTCTTTACTATATTTTTTTAATTCATTAGTAACGATTTTATAAGATTTGACAACATCATCACTATCAATTGGATTTAAAGAAATTAAATGAATAAAAATTTGACATCTTTCGATGTGTTTTAAAAAATCGTGTCCTAATCCTTTACCTTTTGCAGCTCCTTCAATTAACCCCGGCATATCTGCAAATACCAATTTATGGTCTTTGATATTAACGACTCCAAGAACAGGAATTAAGGTAGTAAATTGATAATTAGCAATTCTAGGCTTGGCATTAGAAATTTGATTTACTAATGTTGATTTCCCAGCATTTGGTAAACCGACCAAACCAACATCTGCTAGAAAACGAAGTTTTAATGTAATATTTTTTTCTTCACCAGCATCACCGTTTTCATATAAAGTTGGAGCACGATTAAATGACGATTTAAAAAAAGCATTACCGTGTCCAGCTTTGCCTCCTTGACAAACAACGTAGGTTTGACCAGATTCTAAAATATCTGCTAATAACTCATTAGTATCACTATCGTAGATAGAGGTTCCTAGTGGTAATTTTATATAAGTAGTCACTCCACCTTTACCACTTTCTTTTGCAGTTCTACCATTCTCACCATTTTGAGCATAAACTTCTTTATGGTTTCGTCAATCAAAAAGTGTATTTTGATTATGATCGCCTATAGCAACAATGTCCCCACCATTGCCACCGTCTCCGCCATAAGGCCCTCCTTCAGGGACATTAGCTTCACGTCTCCACGAAACAATACCGTTGCCACCGCTACCTGCTTTTAAATAAAGATTACACTCATCTACAAGTTGCATGAAATAATTTTAACATAAATGCGCCATATTTTCCACGATGTCTATCTTCTCACCGTGTTGGGACTACAATCTGCTTTTTCGCTATAATATTATCATAACCTATGTTGACTGATGCAAAAAAAATTATCTCATTGTTGCACACAAACGATTTAGTAATTATTAATTTTTTTAAGACCGATTATTTTTACAGTCTTTTAGGTGTACTACAAAATGAGTTTTCTTCGAAAATGATTATTATAAATTGAGAAACGGTTTTCCGTGATTTATATGACGTTAACAATCTTGCTAAGAAATACGATAAACATAAAGATTGAATTTTTATAATAGATGAAGTTTATATAACACGCCGTTTTTTTCAATCGCTTATTCCTTCTATTTTAAAAGAATTCATGCATAGTAAAATAATAGTATTTACTCCTTGCAATGATTCATTTGATTCGGTAGGACGACCACAAACAAAAATAAATATTTTTGAAAACGATAATGAAATTTTTGATATTTCACAAATTTCTCAATTTTATCAAGATTTACCAAAAAATAAATTTTTCAATAAAAGTATGATAGAAATTTTTATGAAAGTTGATAGAGCAGTGGAGAGGGGAGATGCTACACTATTTCTTATTTCTTCAATTTCTGAAGATAAACATAAAAACTTTTCGATTTATCGATATATAAGTTCTTTTTTATTTTGATTATTGTTTTCTGGGAAATTTCTACCAACATGAAAAAACTTTATTTATTTTCGTGATAATGTTCTTCATTATTCGTGGTCATCAAAAATAAAAAATGAGTTTTTCAATGAGTGCATAGATAATCTTATATCTTTTAATTTATTTTTGAAAATTGATGTAGATGAATCCTTTTATGGTTGCAATTATATACTAATACCATATGTTAGCAACTCAATGCTAGTTACCAATTATCCATTTTGTGAAAGAAAAGATGTTTGGTTTCTTATCAAAGTAATTAAAAGGATGTTAAATGCTGGACAAAAAGTGCTTTTTTGTATGAAAAACTTTAATAATGATAAAGATAAACAGCTTTCAAATGATTACTATATAAAGAATTTTTTTATTTAGAATGTTGAAATATGAAAAGTAGAGTTAAGTCTCAAATTCCCACTAAGATGACTACAATTTATACCGTATAGTTATACTTATATATATGCCATTTAAACAAGAAGAGATAGTAAATTATTTAAAAAGATATGGCTTTATATTTGCTAATTCAGAGATTTATGGCGGATTAGCAAACGCATGAGATTATGGTCCGCTTGGTATTTTATTAAAAAGAAATATTAAGAGTTTATGATGAAAAGAATTTGTTACTAAAAATCCTGAAGCAGTTGGTTTAGATTCATCAATTCTTAATAATAATGCTGTATGAAAAGCAAGTGGACATTTATCAAAT
The DNA here is from genome assembly GCA_031262935.1 of Mycoplasmataceae bacterium. Taxonomy (GTDB): domain Bacteria; phylum Bacillota_I; class Bacilli_A; order Mycoplasmatales; family Mycoplasmoidaceae; genus Malacoplasma_A. Next base: position 14,852 of record JAISGU010000032.1, read on the forward strand.
TTTAGTGATCCACTAATTGATTGTAAACATTGTCATAATCGTTTCCGTGCTGACAAATTAATAGAGGAACAAGTAAAGAACGCATCAATTAGCGAGAATACGCCATTTAACGAATTAGAGAGGATTATTAAAGAACACAACATTAAATGCCCAGTTTGCGGAAATGTTGATTGGACATCAATTAGAAAATTTAATTTAATGTTTAAAACACATCAAGGTGTACTTGAAGATGATTCTAATGTGATTTATTTAAGACCTGAAACAGCACAAGGTATCTTTATTAATTTCTTAAATATTCAAAGAAGTTTAAGATTAAAACTACCTTTTGCTGTTGGGCAAATTGGTAAATCTTTTAGAAACGAAATTACACCAGGAAATTTCATTTTTAGAACAAGAGAATTTGAACAAATGGAATTAGAATATTTTGTTAACCCTAAAGATGCTGATAAAGTATTTGAAGATGAATTAACTAAAATTAAAAGTTTCCTACTTGACACTATTACATTAAATAAGAAGAATGTTAATTTTAAAGAGCATTCTAAAAAAGAATTAAGTCATTACTCAAAAAGAACGATTGATATTCAATACAATTTTCCACACGGTTGAAGTGAATTATGAGGAATTGCTAATCGAACTGATTTTGATCTGCAAAGTCATATTAAACAATCTAAAGCGAATTTATGATATTTAGATCCGACAAATAATGAGAAAATAGTTCCTTATGTTATTGAACCATCTGTGGGTGTAGAAAGATTGCTGTATGCAATTGTTAATGATAAATATGAAATTGAGAAACTTAAAGATAATGACTCAAGAGAAGTTTTACATTTATCATACGAATTAGCACCATACAAAGTTGGTGTACTACCGTTAACTAATAAATTAAATAAACAATCAAAAAAGATATTTAACTTGTTAGTCAATGAAGGGATTGAAGCAACTTACGATGCAAGTGGTTCAATTGGGAAACGCTATCGTAGGCAGGATGCTATTGGTACACCTTATTGTATCACTTACGATTTTGATTCAATTGATAAAAAAACAATAACTATAAGAGAACGTGATAGTATGAAACAAAAAAGAATAAAAATTGATAAATTAATTGAATTCTTTAACAAAAAATAAAACTACCATTATAATTCTTTTGCATTTAATTCATTAAATGCAATTCTTTGTCTGAATTTAGTATAGACAATATCCCATAAGAAAGGCATTATATAAACATGGCAAAATATGAAATTATGCTAGTGGTTGATGGATCACTAGATAAGAAAACTGCTGAATCTAATATTAGTGATTTAGTTAAGTTAATAGAAAAAGAAAAAAACTATAAAGTTACTGATTTAGGTAATAAAGATTTAGCTTATAAGATTAATGGTCAAACTAAAGGCTGATATTTTATTTATAACTTTGAAACTGAAGTTACAAGTATCATCGCCGAATTTAGAAGGCTTGTACTATTAAATAGAAGCGCTTTAAGACACTTAATTATTAATCTTGAGAAAGAGTATGGTTATAAAGCAACCATTAATGAAAAGAAAATCAAATTTTCTCAAATAAAAGCTAAGAAATACGAAGAAAAACAAAAAGCTATGAAGGCTGAATGAGAATCTAGAGAAAAAGCTCAAGCAGAATTCGCTAACATAACTAAAGGATCTAATAATGAATAAAGTATTCTTAGTTGGTAGATTAGTAGCAAATCCTGAACCTTACACTACTAAGGCTGGTGATCAACAAGCAAGAATTACGATTGCAACAGCTGATAATGTAAAAAGAAGTGAGTCTTACTTTTTTCCATGCGTTGCTTGAAGAAATACTGCCAACTTCATTAATACATACTTAAAAAAAGGTGATTTAGTAGCTGTTGATGGAAAGTTGACTCGTAGAAGTTACATTACTAAAGAAGGTAAAACAGCTTATGTAACTGAAATTGTGATTGATCAAATTAATTCAATTTTAAAGAGTAGAGAAAATGATAATCAATCTACTCATTCGGTTAAAACTGAATCAATTGATAAAGCGTTTCCTGAGACACCAATTAGTCAAGATGCTGGTGTTCAAAAACAAAAACAAGAATCACCAAAATTTGAAAATGATGGCGATGTAGAATGGTTTGATGAAATTAATAAGGAGTAAATATGATAACTAACCGAGAACACAAAGACAACAAAGATGGAAAACAACCTTTTAAAAAAAGGAATTTTATTTTTAAAAAGAAGACATGTCAATTATGTGCCAATGGTACAAATTGAATTGATTATAAAAATGTTGAATTATTAACAAGATATATTTCACACACTGGTAAAATCTTACCAAGACGTGTAACTGGAGCTTGTACAAAGCATCAAAGAATGGTTGCCAATGCTATTAAAAAAGCAAGGATTGTTGCATTATTGCCGTTTGTAAAAGAGTAATGCTTTCTTTAAACAAATATTTTAGCAAGTTACTAAAAGTAAATGATAGAGTTTGACTTTCTCGTCATAAAAAAATATTAGTTACAAATAAAATGGCTTAATGGCCAAATTGGGTTGGTTTTCTAGGATTTAGATATTCAAAAAAGGTTTATTTTATAACCATTTTTATATTTTTAAATCTCCGAACTATACAAATGTTAGTATAGTTCAATG
>JAISGU010000021.1 GCA_031262935.1 Mycoplasmataceae bacterium
AACGAAAACACAACGGTATGAAATATCAAAATCAAATGCAGTTAATCGAACTCTGTTTGTTTAAAAGAAGCAAGGTGTATAATGAATGCAAGTTAGACAAAAAATTTGAGACTTAACTCTATATTAATAATTATACTATTATTAATATGTGTTATCACACAATATATATATTATTATAGGATACATTAGTTAGCGATTTCAAAAGTTGTCAAAAAAGTTTACTTTTGATAAAAACAAGTATAATATAGATGTGAAAAAGAAAATAATTTTCTTAACTTCAATCTCTTTAATAGGGATAACATCAAGTGTAATCCCTATTGGTTTAACTTCGTGTCATAAATACAATCCAAATATTAAATGAAATGAAAAAAATGATTGAACTTTGCCTTGAGATTTTACTGATTATCCTGCAAAGCAGGAATGATTTTATTCTATAAGCACTACTAACACAAGTTTTGGTGGAGTTACATATTTATTAGACTATTCTAAAACTCCTAATAATCTTAAACAATATATTACTACTGACCAAAATAATGGTGGGTTATTCTTTGATAGAGATATGCAATTATTATCATGAGATAAATTTGAAATAGGAGTACAAGCTATTTTAAATAATAAAGTGATTAGTGAGGGATGATTTACAGTCGAAGCACAGAACGACAGACCATATAACGTAATTACTGGTTCACCAAACAATACAGGACTTGAATTTTATTTAACTGATCCAACCACTTCTACATATACCATAAAACAAGGTTGTAATCAATGGTCGGCTTTCAATAGAACTTTTTATAATTCAATTGAAATCCCAATGACTGTTGGCGAGTTATATAACCAATCATTTGATATTTACACAAACCGTTTTAATCAGGAAATTTCTCACTGTGATAATAATCAATATGATAATGGGGAAAATCCCGAATGGCCTGTAGATGGATGTGGTGATATGGCTGAAATTCAATTTGGTTCTTTTTCTGACACCACTCAGGCTAAAATTCAACACCTTTACATCGATGGTATTGATAATAATCCTCTCGGATATAAATTACAGCTTGGCAATCCGTACGGTAATCATTCCGATACTGCTCATCCGTTTGAAACTTGAAATAAGCTTTTTTATCATTGCTATTCTCTTCGAAATGACTTACACCACTATTTTGATGGTTATACCGTTACTGTGGCAGATATTACTGGTGGGCAACCAACTGGCGAATCTGGTCAAACAACAACAACTCATATATTGAGCTCTGATGATGTTGATGCAATGATAGACGGGTATTAAGCTTATGCAACCATGAGCTTATATTGTCATAATTTTAGGAGCACTTATAGGTGGAGGATTATTAATTTGATTAGTAAGCATATTAATTGGTCATATTAAGAGAATTAACATGGACGAACAAAATAAAACCGAATGAAGTAAATGGGTTAAAAAATACGAAAAATATAATACCGAAGAATTAGAAAAAATGCTGCGACTTTGGATTGTTGATCCAAGAACGAGAGAGGCTGATGCTATAAAAGCTGTTATAAAAGAAAGACTAGATAAAAAAGTTGATTTTTCCCCACTCGTTGATACCAATAGAAAGATAGCTAAAGCACAAACTAAAGCATTTACTAAAATTCTAATTTTTAGTGATGCTCATTTACACACCAATGCCTTTAAACAATCTTTTAATAAGAAATCTGTCGAACGAATAATTACTTTTTGTAAACCAGATGTAATTATTAATGCTGGTGATATGGAAGAATGAGAATATAACACCGAATTAATTAAACGTTATGGTGATAACTATCACTGAATTCTAGGTAATTGAGAGGATGATGATACATACATTGAAGAATATTCTAAAGAAGAGTATTTAGTTAATAAATTTTCTATTAGAAATTGAAAATTCGTTTTAACACACGGTGACCATGTTTGTTTATCTAAAGAAAAATGACCACAATATTCTGGCTTATGGAAATATGTAAAAGAAAAAGATGAATTTGTACCCAATGAACATAAAGTCAAAAACTTTAATTGTGATATTTTGATATTGGGTCACATTCATAAACAATTACATTTCCTATACAATCGTAAGCCTATAGTTATTGAATCAGGGTCAGTTAATCACTATCGTCACGGTGAATATGAACGCTATCCTGATAAGATGTTTTTATCAAATGTATCAACAACTAATAATCAAAAAGTTTCTGGAGCTAAATTTGGATCATTTGATATTTTGTATTTATATGACACAAAAGCAATGCTGAAAGAATATTCAATTATTACTCATTGCAATATGTCTGAACACGTAAAAGAACATTTTAAAATAGATGTTACACAAAATAATGTAGATGGGAAAGACCACATTGTTTGAGACGATAAAGTTTATTGATTTAAAAAACCTTAAATTCAATATCCTATAATAAACATTATGAAAGATTACAAAATTCATATTAATAAACAAGTTTCTAAAAAGGATTTATTAGTGTCTGCTGAACTTATTAAATCTAATAAACCTACTAATGGTAAGGGTGGTATAAAAAAACCAAAGATAACATTACTAGACATTATGAATAGACTTGATAATATGCAAAATGATATTAATGATTTAAAAACAAACGTTAATACTTTACAAAATAATTTCAACACGGTTGTTAAAGTCAATAATCTAAGAACCAAATAGTAATTACTTTATACATAAATCTTATACATAACTTTATACATAAACTTATGTAGTTAAATTTATTTAACTAACTATCTTCCTCTTCCAGTTGATTGTTCTATATCTTCAATTTGTTCTTCATTTGTGCTGTGCCTGACTTTACTTTCATTTTCATCGTTAAACTCTTGATCGTTTAATAATTTTTGCTTTTGGAAATTTGAGTATGCTTTTTTCATTATGTGTTCTTGTTTAATCAGGTTATGCTTTGAACAATAATTGATTTTATCAATTAATATTTTTTTATTAATCCTAAGTTCTTCTAACTTTACTTGATCATTAGGCGAAGAAAACTTGACCATAACAAAATCATCGGGAACAATAACACAATCTCTAATACACAAGTAATGTTCTTTACCAATGCCATTCCCTTTTTCACATTGAAAACGATAAAAGCGATAATCTTTGGATGATATATATTTGAATTGTTTTTCGTTATTGATTGTTTGTTCTGGTATTCATATTTTAAATGTTCCATCAAGAATAAAAACACCAGCATGTTGTCTTTTCCCACCAAAAGGATTTAAAATTTTCTTTTGCTTACATTCTCCTGATGTAAAAATTTGATTTTTAATCAAATATTCTGGATTAATATATACATACTTCATATTTGAGAATTATAAAGTTTAAATAAACTAATACTAAAAAAGGCAGTCTTTCGACCGCCCGTCTTTGGGTTTTAAGCTGCACCAGCGAGCATACCCTTAACTCTGTTATTAGTATTATAACATAAAATTATTTTTATTGATTATACCACTGCCTAAAAAACAATTATCTCGACCTACTAAAACTTTGCTCTTTTTCTTGCTTTTCGTAGTTATCAACAAACTCTTGCTTCTCTTGTTGCAGGTTATAAATCATACTATCAACTTGATTCAAGTTTTCTCTAATATCATCAATCTTCGCTTGACTATCTTCTAATTTGTGTTGTATTTCTCTTATCTCTTCTGGAGCAAAATCGTAATCAGGTAAACTTGCTATATCTTCGCTTCATTCACCATCTAATTGGTCAATAGCGTCTCTATTTCAATCCATTGCCATACTAAAGTCATCTAATAGATTAATTTGTTTTTTAGCTTTAGTAATTTGTATATTTTCTTCATCATCTTCAAATTGGTCAGCAAACCTTGGATTATCAGATTGATCTTTATACTTCAACCCAGTTATTTCTTCTTTTAATTTGTTGTTATTGTAAAGACTGAGTTGTTCACTATTTTCTAAATCTATGTCGTGATCTCACCCATATAAGCTATTTGCTTGTCAGCTTTTTCAAACACCTTTATCTCATCTCCCTAAATCTTCATTAATGACTTTGTATTTATCTTTTTCAATAATTAATAGTTTGTTACCATTAAAAATATTTTCATAAATAGTTTTATTAACAGGATTATCTAATTCTGATAATTCAAATTGTTTTTCTTTTAATCAATAAGCTATTCATTGTGTATCACTAGCTTTTTGATTATCTACTTCGAACTCTCTACAAATTCCGTTATGAAATAGATACTTATCCCCATCGATGTGCTGTGGATGTATTTGTTCTAGTCCTCGTCCTCCACTTGTACCAATACGAAAATGTACACCGATACATTTAGCTTGTGTAATGCTTTCTGCCTTACTTATGGCTTTATAGATTTCTTCGAAAGGTGTTTCGGCTAGTCATTTTTGTACATATGTTTTATCAAGCACTGGATCATAATAAATTAATCCCGTTCCATCTGGATTGGTTCTATAGCTTTCTTCTAATTCTTTTCTATCAAATTTAAATTGATTATTAGGTTTAAATAAAATACGACACATTATCTACTCCTATTTGTTGAACTAGACATAAGATGTACTTGCCCCTGTTGTTGATTGTTAACCTGATTTTCCAACATCCTGATTGATTGTGTAATCATTTCAGTAGGTTCTAAATTTTGTTCAAATTTGAGCCCTTGTGCGAGTTTAACTTGATTATCGTTATAACCTAACGATTTTAATGCATCACCTAAAAAATCAATATTACTCTTTTCATTTTCTTGTTGTTGTACTTTGGATATAGGGGTTTTGTCATAAACTCTATCCCCTAATACTTTTTGTAACTCTTTAGCTAATACTTCCAAATTTCGTTCTGGATTACTAATTGAATTAAAACCTCTAAATTCAATAGTATTCTTATTGTTGAAATTTAAAATACCTCTTCCTGTTGCTTGAATATCAATATCCGCAGAACCTATGACTTTATCATCTGGTAATTTCTTTTCTGAATGTAACTTATCAGTTAATTCTTTATCAATAATGAGTGTCTCATGTCATTTTATACATCCATCGACTTTTTTTCAAACTTCACCATTTGGGTGAGAGCCATATTCTGATCTTTCTTCTTTTACTTCTGTACCAATATAGTTCCCATATGTATCTCTAAATTCATTGCTAGTTTTACTACCTCTACCGAAAAAATCACCAAGATTTTCCATTTTAATAAAGTGATTAACAATCGCAATTTGTTCTCATTTACTATTCGGTTTGTCAACATGAATATGGCCACCAGCATTAGCTGATTCACCAAAGACCCCCCCGTTTTCTTTAGCAATTTTACCAAGTAATGACCATTTTTCTATTGCTTCAGAATACGTAGCAGGCATTGTTGTTATTTCTAATCCTAAATAATAATCATCTCTATCGTGATCACCATCTAACACTTCGACTGTTGGATCAGTTCCAGCACTAATAAAGTTGTTATCACAAAGTCCTGCTTTGGCACAAGATTCAAAGAATTTATCTTTGTTTTTCTCTGGTAAGCAGAATTCAAACTCTAATCCGTATTTATATTGACCTTTAGCTTTGTCAAATCAAAAGTTTTGAATTTTCTTTAGTCTATTACTTTCTCTTTCGTTTCCTTCAGAACTTGGTGTTACATTACCACCACAACCACCAACTATGTGCCACTCTTTATCAGTAGTTTCACAATAAACACCATCACGATCAAATCTTCAGTATTTTGGTCTTGCTGGTAATAAAGCTTTTTTAGCATTAATAACTCCTACCATACTTTCTCAAGTTCTATCTAATTCGGCTTGTACTTCTGGTGTTGCATCTACCCCATTATCTGGTAGTTTTTTACCACGATTGTAAAGCGACACAAACATATTACTAAGTTCGTTATTCCAATAGCCTAAATCTCCACACTTATTAGTCATAACCTCCATTAATCTTCTTCCGTTATGTTCTTTCATAAAACTTTCATGTGCATCAACTCAGTCAAAAACCTCATATCAAAATTTATTGGTGTTCTCCATTGTAGCATTAGCTTGACAATGAGTGTTTAGATAATCTAATATTCCATTAATCTTATCTTCATCTGACGCTGTGCTTTCTGAAGCCAATAAGTCAGCACAAGGTTTAGTTGCTTGTCATTGTGGTGAAAACAAATTATCTCTACCACGATTGTTAGGTGTTATCTTTTCATAAAAATGAAACATCCATCTTGTTAAGTAATTTATTTTTCTATTAGTTGTAGCACTTGGCATAATATTCTTCTATCTTTAATTGTTGTGTGATTATTATAGCTCCAATAATAAAAAATTACAACTTATTTTATTAGGTTGTATTATTTTATTATTTAAATGCTTTTAGACTTTCTTCGTATTCCTTATCAGATATTGATCTTTGTCACAGTTGTATTGGCTCTTCGATTTTATCAAACGGTACTCTAAACGCCCAGTCAGGTAAAGCATTAGTACTTGCTGAATAAATCCTCCCAGCTATTCTTTCTTTATCACCAATAATCAAAACAAATTTACCACCATCTTTATTGCTTGATGTTGCTAAAAATAATCGTTCTCCTTCAGTTAACTCACTTCCAGAACCATAAAGAATTGAATTGTTTAAATCTTCTAGTTGACTTTCCCCCATTCCAAGAATAAACTTATATCAAGAAGAGTCTATCATTTGCTTTAAATAACGTTTAATATCTTCGTTCTTAGCTTTGGTAAATGTTGAAATAGATTGTGTAGCTACAATAATTTGTGAATAGTATTTTCTTAATTGGGCATACATTTGTGATAGCAATTTCAAACCTTGAGGGAATTGGTCATCAACAAGCTTGTGGAACTCATCAACAATAAATGTAATGAATTTAGCACTAGGCTCCTTTTCTTCAGGTCATCTTCTTCTTTGGCCTATCATAACATTACTTCAATATCTTAATACACTCATTAGCATTGCGATTTTGATTTCGTTCGATGTATCTTCGGTTAACAAACCGAACAAGTTAAATACAACAAGTTTTGCATTTTCATCCATTTTAATATTTGTATGCTTATTAAAAATTCCATCATAAACACCATCTTTAGTGAATGGTTTTAATAATCTTACCATTCTTATATAGTCATCTAATTGATTAAATTCATCTTTCTTACGAAGCTTTTTAGTTTTATCGAATATCTGGTTATACAAATCATCTAATATTGGTCATTTATCATTAGGTATATTGTTGAAATTTGTTGTTGGTGTAATTTTTTTGTTTTTATAAAGTTCAGCAATTTCAGTATTTAAAACATTAATTTCATTAATAGAAATCTTTTCATCATCTTTACTTAAAATCATTCTTAATATATTTTCAACGTGTTGGTTCTGATCGTTGAATGCATCGTGTAAAACATTTGGTAAAGGCTCTTTTTCAAATTTATGTTCTTTTGCATTTCAAGTATCTACATTAGGAACTTGAAAGATATTGATCGTTGGAACATCTTTACCAGTAGCTCTGGTAAATTCAATTATTTGTTGTTTGTAATTCAAAGCTAAATTTGTATATTCATTTTCAAAATCCATAATCAATACTTGTTGGTTCTTTGGATTTAATAATTGTGCCAAAATAATTGTTCTTAGTAATGTTGTCTTACGACTACCAGAGAAACCTAATACGGTTGCATTTCTATTTGGTGGAGTAGGATCACAAATGTTAAAGATAATTGGTGAACCACTTGTAGCTGTGGCAATTAAATTTCCGTCTTTTTGGAACAAAGATACTTGTGTAAATGGATAACTATTAGCAATAGCGTCAGTTTGAAAAACCATCTCTATATCTTTTTGTAGTCCATTCATTCCTTTTTGTCTACCAACTCTAAATGGTTGTAACATTTCTAAAGCTTCGTGTTGCCTGAAGTTAATGTTTCCATAAACTAAACCCATACGGTCAAGTTCTCTTTTTACTTCTTCAAATTTCTTTCGAAGTTTCTGTTTTGATTCTGCTTTGATTTGGATTAGTAAAGTCACTAATTTAATATCTTGATTACCAGTAGCGATGTCATGAATTAAACCTTCAATGATTTCCCTAGTGACTTGTATTCTTTCGTTTTTTATTTGACTTTTATATTGTCTAACATTAACAAAGTCAGTTTTTAAAGAACCTATAAAACTATCTCTTTTCTTTTCTTCTAATGCATCGACATCGAAAGAGACAAGAATATCATTTATTTCATAAAGATTAGCTAATCAGAAAGGGTCTAATGGTTGAAAATTAGGACTGGTTTGTTTTACATTAATAATTTGTTCTCAACATTCGTTATTTAAACTTCCATCTTCTTTGAAATTCGAAACTAAAAACTTATTAGTTTTGAAATTAATTTGTTGGTTATTAACCATATACCCTTGATGTTCTTCTGGAAGTGCAAATATTTCATTAAATAATCTTTGAATTATTTCTTGACTTGCTGGTTGACCGTTTAACCCTGCTTTTGTTAAAAACCCATGTATGGTGTCATAAAAGTTTCTAATCTTTGCTTGTCCGTTAGGTGAACTAATTGCCCAGACATAAATCTTTTGTCTCATATCGTTATTTTTATCAGCAATTCAGTCATATTGTTTTTTATAAACTTCGGCAGTTTTCTTGTAATATTTGTTGTCTTTTTCAGTTTCAATAATTTTACTCATTCTATTTTGTTCATAACTAAAATCAAATGGTGTTTGTAAACAATATAGTCTTAATGAATATTCTTCATTTAATCGACTAATAGCCATTGCCAATTGATCCATACGATAGACTTGCATTACTGGTGTAGCAGATTCAATGTTCTCTGGATGCATTACATAAAAACCAGTAGTGATACCATTAAAGCCTTTAATAAAATTTTCATTTAACGTTTCTGGGTCTCAGAAATTTAACTCAGTATTTAATCTAGGAATAAAACGAGCCATTATTTTTTGCCTTCTTTCCTTGCTTTCCTTTTAGCAAATATGCGACTTAATAAATCTTTTGGTTGTTCTTGTTGATCTTGCTGAACATATTTATTTTCCTTTTTATCTTTTACAACTTGTTTATCTAAGTTGGTTTTATTAGGTTCTTGCATTGCTTCTTTTGAATTAGCTACAGCTTCAGTTTGTAAATTTCGATGACTACCAAATAAGAATTTACATCCTCTAACAATATACATATAAGGTTTATCTTTTCCTAAAAAACTTAATGGTCAACATAAAAAGAAACCAACTAGAAGAAAAGCTATTGCTGTTAAAAAGAAACCCCAAATTGGCATTTTACAAAAAATCATTATTAAAATTGCTGCTATTAAGCAAGGCACTACGATTAATAAATCCATCACAGTAAATTTACCATGTATTACTCTTTTGTTTTTTCTTGGTGCTGGAACTGGTGGAACTATTACACTAGGATCATTAACGGTTAACATTTTATTTCTCCTTTACTGGTATACCTTTTTTACCACCAGTAGCTCTAAATGACTTAAAGTCTTTATTACGGAACATACCGCCTTGTCCGCCCTGCATCTTAAACGAATTGTAATCCTTCTTCATTCCAGAATAAGACTTACCACCTTCTTTTATTGCTCCGTGCATTTGTTGTTGACCTTGTTGAGCTTTAGATTGAACACCATAGCCATATTGTTGTCTTCCAGTAGAACTAATATTTTGTCATTGGTCACCAAAACTACGTAATTGTCCTGCTTCACCTAAAATCATTGTACATAGTGTATTTCCCATGTAATAGCTTGCACAGAATAAAATGACTGTAGCCATCATAATTGCTGCGTCAGTTGCATTAAATCAAGCCGTAGATGAACTTGCTGCATTATTCATCAACGCTTTCATAAAGCCCATATTGATTAATACATTTGTAATTGTAAATACGAACTCTATAAAAATAATTGAAAGTGTTTTATTAACAACAGCTTTCATAATTATTCTGAACTGTGTCCCTTCACCATCATCTTTAAACGCAACAACAATTGAACCTAATCATAGAATGATAAGTTCAAATACACGACCAACCATATATCAAGCAAATGCCATCATCGTCCCCATCATCATATTTGCAACTAACATTCCCACTACTACACGTTCCATATGACCTGTAAAAAAGTTGCTATAAGCAGAACCGTATAAATTTCATATGTTGTAATCAGCATTAACACCACTTTGACCTAAAACAAAAGAGTTTATCATCCCTGCTAATGTAAATGAAGGTAATGGATTTGCTCTTTGGTAAAATTCATCCAACCCTATTCAATTAGTATTTTGAACCATCCCCCAACTTCCAGTTGTTCAATAATGATTGTTTAACGGATTTGAGCTTGAACTACAACCACCAAATATTTGAGTTAGAGCAGAAGTGTAAAAAAGATTTTTACTAGGATCAAGTGGATTTTGAATGGTTACTTCAGCAAAAATATTATTAATCGAATAGATATAGTTTGTAGTTGATGGACTATCTACACCACCATAATTTACATAAGCTAAGAAACCATTAACTTTAGTAGAACCATCGCTTAATGTACCTCCAAATATTTTCATAAACGCATCGTGTGTACCACCAGTAGTGAAAGCATTTGAATATTGTTTAATTCCATCTAAATCCTTAATTAAGTTTAAATAACATTGTTGGCTACCATATAAACTATCGTAGCAAGCTTGTAAGCCACTCATATCACTTAATCTTTGTCCAATAGTCATTCCATTAGCAATGCTGATTAAATTATTCAATTCTGTACATATTGCTGTAGCCGTACAATCTGACTGACACGAGGCAATATCTTGAATAATCTTATCACAAGCTTGTTGTAGTCCTGTCATACCCTGACTTGCTGCATCAGTTTGAATTTGTTTAACTAATGTCATTAGTTGATTCATAGCATCTGTTCAATTGGTTTGCGTTCCATTTAAGTTGTACGTCAAATTTGCTAATATATCGTTTATCTTTGAACTATACGAGCCCATAATCGCGACAAATCCAGCACGTTCTGAACCACTAATAAACGAAGATGACGTATTACCACTCAGAGCATTAAATATCAGTGCCGTTATTGTTATAGAGAACATAAAAAGAATTGGCACAGCAATAATCGAAGTTACACCATAGCCAATTCTAGCAAAACCAACACTTTTCTTAATTCCTGTTCTTGTTCAATTAGCGATAACATTACATAATACAGAAACCACACAAGCTATCGCCCCAATAATTAATGCGATTAATAAGAATTGACTAAAACCATTATGTCAATTAACACCAACACCGTTTGTTGACCCAAATAATTGTCTAGCAAAATTGCTCATTCCAATCGTGTTGTAAATTTGATATGCTGTATCTGTAATGACCAATGGAATATAAACACCAACAGCAAAACCAATTGGTATTAATAAAAAACTACCAACCGTTCCCAATAACCCGACTATTCAACCCATAGTATCCTATATTATCACACAATAATTATAGAAATGATAAATAAATTTATCACATAAAATTTACAACTTGTTTTAATGAGTTGTTATTTTCTATATTTACTCAAAGTGTTTTTTACTAAGATAACATTATCAGGAGCAAAAAGTTTTTTTGTATCAATTCTAGTAATTCTATATGTTCAAGGTTTTCAATGTAATTTATCTAAAAAGAATGTAGCAAATTTATCATAACTATTCTTTCACTCATCACAAAAGAGATTACGATACTTTCTTCAAGTTTGATTTAAGACTTTTGAATTTAAATTTTCTTTTCTTCCGTCTGTAACACCGTGTCCAACTTGATATTTACGATTGACACACCCTTTACATTGCTTACTAAGACCTTGTAATAATGAATAACCAACAACGCTTGTTTTATATCCACACTTTACGCACTCTACTAAAACTCTTTGATGAGACGGGTAATGAATTTTACTTTTTGGGTCAGCACCCAAAATTCGTCAGTTATATACAATCTTACCTTTATTATTATTTCAATAATTACTTTCAAATTTACGATGTATTTGTTTAGGTTTTGTATTTTTTTTCACGAATTTTTATCTTTGCTCCCTTTTTGTTTCTATAATTACAACGTTTGGAAGATTAAGTTCCATGTAACTATAAGGTGATCAGCAACGGCTATTACCCGAAACCAATCATAATGGCGGAGACGATGAGACTCGAACTCATGCGCCGCAGAACGGCCTAACACCTTAGCAGGGTGTCCTCTTAACCACTTGAGTACGTCTCCAAGAGTGAATAAATTTTAACACATTAAACTTAATAAGTTATTTTTGTTTAATCTTATTTTGTTGATTGAATTTAGTAACTTCTTTATCAACATCAATATTACGATACATTTTACTTTTATTAAATACACCAGTTTGTGAAAAGATATGAGCAATTTCGCTAGAAAGTTTTTCTGGTGACAAACTAAGTTTTTTAAACTCATCCATATGAACAGCAGTAATGTTGCCATTAGTTTCACTAACTACAAAAGCAAAACAATCAAATCTTTCACAAATTCCAAATGCTGCACGATGTCTAGCACCATATTCAACATTAATAATTTTTTTAGTCATTGGTAGATAACTAGATAAAGAAACAATCTTTCAATTTCTAATGATCATTGCACCATCATGTAATGCGGACTTATGATTATAAAAAACACTTGTGACAAATTCTGGGAAGAATTGAACATCTACTTTACTACCAATATTGATATATGGTGTTAAGCTATCCTTGTTTTCAACAACAATTAAAGCACCAATTTTATCATTTGACATTTTAATTAAAACACTAGCTAAATCATTAAAAAAAGAAATTAAAAATTGAATGTTATTATTTTTATTTTTTTTACTAAAACGAATTCTTGAAATGAAATTTTTAATTTCAGTTCCATATGTTGAAATAATGACTTGGGATACAATCAAGACAATTAATAGGATGATAATGATGATTCCTAAAACTATGACTGTATCCATAATATATTCAAATTATATAAATCGTTTTCTTTTTAAATAAGTTTAATTTTGATGTTATTTTGTTTAATCTGTTTACTATTAGCGATAAATGTATTTAATTCACTATTGTGATTAACCTTAATTTGTAAAATGAGTTTTTTGCAATCGATATTAAGTAGATCTAATTTACTAATGAAATTATTTATATTAAAGTCATTGCTAGAAATTCACTCCATTGGGTAATCAATCATTAACGGATGTTCGGTTATTTGTTTGTTAAGAGAATATTTCTTAATTGCTAAAGCAGCAAGATATCTTTTATACATAATTTGATTGCTATGACTTAGTTTATTTATTAAAAAATTTTGATTAACTTTAATAGTTGAATTAATAACATATTCTGGATAAAAGATTTTATTATTTTTATAAACACTCGTACTTAATTTAACATCGATTTTAGGAGGTTTTACTTCGTTTAAAAAATTTATGAATAATTCGTTTTGTTTAATAGAAATTAATTCAGAATTGTAGTTATAAAATAATCTGTTATTAAATGTTTTTGTGAAATAGCTTTCAATTTTATTAATTAAGTGATTAATATCATTAAATTCTGTTCCATAGGACATAACTATTGTTTCTGGTACAAATACTTTTTTTCATTCACTAAAATTTAGATTATTAATATGGTTAGTAATATCTTTATTAATCATTTGAGGTAAGTTTTGTTTAATAACGATTAAAAAAGTTCTATTATCAATCATTGAAAAGTACGTTGTTTCTTTATCAAAATACGAGTACAAGTAGTTAGCAATTTCTTTTATTGTTGAATTTTCAGTTTTATTACCAACATACATATTAGAGTTAGTTATTTTATTAAATGTTATTCTTATAGCTTGAGCATATTGAACATTTTGTTCTTTCAAAAACAAAAGTAAGTTTCTATTTAACGATAATCCGTAATTAAAGTGCTGAAATTTAAAGAAACTTCTATTGTTAATCAAAATCATATTTTGATATGTTTTTGAAAAAGTAGATGATAGTAGTAATGCAATAATAAGAAATAAATGTGTCATAGCAAAAGTTAGTCACATTTCATTATTAATAATTTTATCTTTACAAAAATGTGTCAAAATAATGATAAGAATAAGGTCAAGTATTGTAAAAATAAATCACGATGCAACTGTAGCAAATTTATTTTTCAATTTTTTAGTAAATAATCTTGATATGGAGATCGACAAAATAAAAAGCATTGAACCACAAACGAAAAGTAAAATAAATAAATTACTAATTGGAAATATTACCAATACTGAAATTAATATAGTGAAAATACTACCAATGGTTCAAAAATAATTCATCGTTAAACATAGTGGTAATAAATTAAAGACAATTGTTAATGAGTTCAATGCGTTAGATAGGACATGAGTTCTGGAATATCAAAATGTTAATAAGTAAGAAAAACTTAATATAAGACCCATAAACAGATCAATTAGGATATTAGTTTTATTATTATGAATTCTTAATCTATTTCTATATGTGATAACAATAAAGTTAATTACAAGAAAAGAGAAATTTATTAGTATGCAAATAAATAAACTATTTACATAAAAGTTATTAAACATAAAAAAATTATAGATTAACGAATTGAAACAAATTTATTGATTAATGATTTAATAGTTTTGAATCCATCATTATGTTTGGTGATGGAATATTTTTTACCTTTTAAATAAACAATTAATTTGTCATTTGTTCCATAAACACCAATATCTGAATGTAAACATTCGCCAATCCCATTTACGGAGCATCCCATAATAGCAATCTTTAATTGTTTATCGATATTTTTTGTATATTCTTCAACTTGTGATAATAAATTTTCAAGACTTCAAGATAATCTTCCACAAGTTGGGCAAGAAATAATTTCGATGACATTTTTATATAGATTTACTTGTTTTAATATTTTTTTACATATTGATATTTCTTGTAACGGATTACCAGTTATAGAAATTCTAATGGTATTACCAATGCCTTTTTGTAGTATTGGAATTAAAGCGGTAGTTGATTTAATAACTGCATCAGTTTTGCTACCTGCTTCAGTGACACCAACATGCAAAGGATATTTAAATATTTTTGCTGCTTGTAAATACAATTGTTGAGTTGTAAAAGGATTAGATGATTTTAATGAAATAACAATATCATAAAACCCTCACTTTTCAAATTGGCTAACATATTTTTGAGTGAGATTTATTAATTGCTTTGTGGATAAAATTTCCTTATTATTTAGTGTTGATCCTTGATTAACACCAATTCTAATAATGATTTTATTTTTTTTGGCAGACTCAACAACTTTTTTTAAATCAGTTAATTTTATATTTGCTGGATTAATTCTAATACCAGAAACCCCTGCGTTGATTGCATCAATGGCGAATTTATAGTTGTAATGAATATCGGCAATAATTGGACATGGCGATAGTTTAATAATTTTATTTAATGCCGAGCTATCGTTAGTATCTAATATTGCCACTCTTACTAATTCACATCCAATACTAAATAAATTTTTAATCTGTTTTAATGTTTGATTGATATTACTAGTTTTAGTATTTGTCATACTTTGTATGACAACATGATTAGAATGCCCAATTTGAACACCACCTACCATTATTTTTTTAGTTTGTGTTCTTAAGAACATTTATTCACTCAAAGTTTGAAAGATTAAAGCAACAGCATTACTACCAGCATCCTGATGCCCTAAAGCACGATCTCCTAAATAAGAAGCACGACCTCTGTTGGCTTTCATATTTGCTGTTGCTTCTGCACCTTTTCTTGCAGCAATGTATGCCGCTTTAAAATCTAACTCATTAGAAGCTGATGATTTTAACGCTTCATATGCTGGGATCATGGCATCGATTAATGTTTTCTCACCGGGTTTAGCACCACCTAAGTGTTGGATGCCTTTAACGGCATTTTCAATAGCATCAGCAAGAGTTTTGTTATTAATGGTTTGTGCTTTGTCTAGTGTATCACCTATTCTCATTAATGAGATGGCAATCAATTGCCCTGAACTACCACCAATATTAAACGAAACTAACTTACCACATTGAAGCATCGCTTGTTTTAGTGGTAAATCTTTTCATTCATTTTCTCTTTTCATTAATAAGTTGAAAGCGTTGGTGATGTTACTTCCAAAATCACCATCACCAATTGCTGCATCCATTTGGTTAAGGAAAAGAGTGTTTTCACTAATTTTTTTATTTATCTTGTCAATTGCTTGGTATAAAGTAATCATATTAATAATTTTTCTTAGGAGTTTCTTGGAAGTATGCTTGTGGATGATTACATACAGGACATAGCATTGGAGCTGTTACGCCGTAATGTAGATGCCCACAATTTTGACACTGTCATCAAATTTTATTACCTCTTTTAAAAAATCCTTTTTTAATTCTTGCAATTAAATCACGATATCTTTTGCCGTGCGTTGCTTCAATTTCTCTAACGCCTGCAAATTGAGCAGCAAGATGTTCAAACCCTTCTTTTTTAGCATCTTCATAACATCTCTTATATAAATCGTTATGTTCTCATTCTTCGCCACTTGCAGCTATGTCTAAACAATCTAATAATTTAGGCATTGCTCCACCATGTAAAGCTTTGAATCATAATTCAGCATGCTCCTTTTCATTACCGGCTGTTTCTTCAAAGATTTTTTGTACTTCTACAAACCCTTCTTTTTTAGCAACGCTAGCAAAGAATGTGTATTTGTTTCTTGCCATTGATTCGCCAGCGAACGCTTCATTTAAGTTCTTTTCAGTTTTCGTCCCTTTAATATTTTTTGTTTTTTTGATCATATATAACTCCTATTATTTAATTTTAATATCATTTTTAATAAAATCAGTGTCAACACATAATAAAATTATCCCCGGAACAAGACATGCACAAAGAGCAAAAATAACTTTAACGATTTTATCTGTTCTTGAGTTCTTAATTCCAAAGACCGGTTCGTTTTTAAAGATCTTGTACCCAACATATATTGGTATAAAAAGTAATCAAATTCCAAATATCATAGTTAAAACCCCTATTATTTTATTTATTTTTATATTCATATTAATCTCCTTATCAAAATTATATGTTTAATAAAATTATCGATACCTATTTTATCTTTCGTGTTTGTGGAATATTGATTAGTGTAATATCTTTTTTGCGCCTAGAATGTTGTCCATTCATATCTTAAATTCAGGATCAGGCAGATTCTTTGGTTCAAAGTATGCATTGACATATCTAGTTAATTTATCAGCAAGAACCATTACATCAAATTTAGGTGATAAATTAAAATAATGTTCATAAATAATCGATAACAATTCATGTGCAAGAGCGATATTAGAAGGGTTTTTAAATAATATTTTTTCTATTAATTTATCTACTTGCACATAGTAATCAATTAAATTCACTTCAAAAGAGCTTTGTGAGTTAATTAAAAATTCTTTATTTAAGTTTTTATTAAAATAATTGAAATCATATTTCAATTCCGAATCTTTTATTTGTTTAAGAATAAATATTTTTTCTGTATTTTCAATATCTTTATTTTTAAAAATTTTATTGATATATTGAAAATCCACATCATCGATATCTTTTACAAATTTAGCTAGAAAATAACTAAAAATATTTACATCAAGTTTTTTCTCATTGTATGCTTGTGATAATAATTCAAGTTTAGACATATTGTTATATTTATTTTGAATTCTTTGAACATTAATTAATTGATTTATTTGTAAATACAACTGTTCAAATTGATTAATAAATTCATTTGGTATATAGGGTTGATTAATCTCTTCTTGGATTATGTTAAAAGCTTTTTCATATTCTTTTTTATTACATAAATCATTAATTTTTTTAATAATGTCTAAATAGTATTGTTTGTCCATATTATTTGACTAAGTATAGTAAATCCATATCTAAATATTTTTTGAAATCTCCATTCTTAAATCTTTCTTTAATTTCTGTTTCCGCTTGTTTAATTTTATCAATTAATTTCTGTGGATATTTATATAAAATCTTATTTTCATTAAATTCATTAATATCAAGTTCTGTCATACGATCTATCCTTGCATCGTTAATTCTAAAATCTAAATCAAAGTCAATGTATTTGATAGTTTCTTCTTCATAGATGAAAGGACTAGCTAGATTAAAATAATAGTAGAACTTACTATTTTTTTTAGCTACGATCATGTTGTATCATTTCTTTTTGAAGAAGAATCAAATAGTAGGTTTTGATATTCTAGAATGATAAAATCTCTTTTTATTCTTAGCACTAGTAATTACATGACTGTGTCTGCTAGAAAAACAAATATATTCATCAGTTTCTTTAATAACGGTTGGAAACTCTCAAGTTCTATACAGCCAACCATCAAATTTATAAGCGTGAACCGCTATTTTTTTATTTATCTCCATAATAATGATGTAAATATTGCTAAAAATTTTAAAAGTTATAGAAAAAAATTAAAGAAGTAAACTGTAGCAAAATTTACTAATAAAAGTATAGAACTAAAAATGAAAAACATTAAACAAAAAATAATTTGGAGCAGATGACGAGAATCGAACTCGCATCTCGACCTTGGCAAGGTTGCGTTCTACCACTGAACTACATCTGCAAGTGAGTAATAAATATTATCATATTTAATAAAGTGTTAAAAAAATTATTTTATTAACTTGCATATTTGTGCAAAATATGGTTCAGCTTCTTTTATTTTAAATAAGACAAAGACATGAAACATATCTTGACATACTTCAAAAATATGTTTAATGTCTTGTTTTAATAAATCTTGATGATATTCCTCACCATCTTTTAAAAACGCCTCATGGCTTCCATAAAAGATGGAGATACGGCCTATATCTTTACTATTCCCATATATTGGACTGAATTTATAATGCTTTCAGTCATTAAAACCGATTGTTCATTCTAATGCAATGTACAAACATGGTCACGGCAAATAAGCATCATTATTAGCATATTTCTTAGTTTCATCAATTGATGTTTTACATGCCTTAACACATGGAGAGATGGCAATGACTTCGTTTGGAATTTTTAATTGTTGTTTTTTTATCATTTGTGCTAACGCCAAAACAAATGAACCACCAGCACTATCGCCCATTAAAGAGATTTTTGAATATTTTGCAATCATTATTTTATAAATTTCAATAAACATTGTTAACGATGGTTCAATATTAGAAAAATCTTTTCTAGCTAATGGATATATAGGCACATAAACAGTTGCTCCTGTTTCTTTAATTAAACGATAAATAAATTTGTAATGGATTTTAGTAATTTCATTAATAAAACCTCCACCATGGATATACATTAAAGAATTTGATTGTTGACTATGAGGTTTTATGATAAAACATGGGTAATTGCATATTGTGATTCTTTCAACAATCAAATTCTTTAATATTTTTTTTGGTGGATCAAATTTAAAAAGTTTATATTGTCTTTTTTCTATCTTTTTAATACTACCATTAATGTGCTTAAAATATTGTTTAATACCTCATTGAATTAATTTAGATTTCAATGTCATTAGTCTATTATAGGAACGATTTAAATAATGACAGAATAATCGAACATCTTGTTGTTTTTTAGAATTAATTTTTTATACTTATTAAATGAATGCTACAGTAAATTTTGATAATGCTAATTATTTAAAAATTCACGGAATTGGACAAGGTTTATTTTCTACATTTGTAAATAAAAACCACAATCATATATATATATATATATATATATATATACGCTCTTATGCACGATTTGGTTGGTGATTAAGAACGCTAATATTATCGGCTATTTTTACGGTTTTCGTACGACTAATACAATTTCATGTCTTTGAAGATAAAGTCTCTTAAAACTTGACTACACTTCTTGTAGTGGTTATTTAAAAACATTCAACCAACTATTGCCTCTAATAACGATGCATAGTCTTCGCTTTGTTGCGAATTAAGTTCAAATATTTCCAGTTTATCAAGTCCTAACGCTATAGCTCTTGCCTTAAGATCTTCATTGGATACATATCTTTGCTTCTCCCAAGATATTTCTGCAGAACTATCATCATTACTTGCTAATTCTTCCCTTACGAACAATTCAATAACAGCATCGCCTATAGTTGCTAATTTAGAATTCTTCCTATTACCTTTCGTGCTATTGCTAACTTTATTTGTTCTAGGTGACATATTGAAGGCTTCTTTAAAACTATCTATGTCAGTACCTATGCTTCACTTATCCATTAAATTTCTAATTCTCTCAATTTTATTTTGATCCTGCATATTCTATTCTCCCTTTTAAGACACTATCAAACGTTCCGCCTTCATCATTTGAAATCAAGATGTATTGGCGTTCTCCTTTATCTTCCTTGTTTAATTCTATTGTTGCTTGTCCTGTTGTTCCGCTCCCAGCAAAATAATCAAGAACGATTGAGTGTTTGTTTGTACACGCTCTAATTAGTTCTTTGAAAAGTTTAGTTGGCTTTGGTGTAGAAAATGATTCACGTTTCCCGAACATCTCTGCAATTTCATCTTTTGCAGATGACGTTGTTCCCATATTGTCTAAAATTGATTCTAAATCAGTTTGTTTTTGAATTCATTTGCCTTTAACATATTCTGGTTGATATATCTTATTCAATGTTGTTTTATTAAAATTCTTAAAGCACATTAATATGTATTCGTGTGTCACTCTAATATTCTTATAGTTTTTTTCTATCCTATTTTTGTCAAATAACTTGTTCACTTTCTTTCAAATTAATGTTTTGACATTATCTTCACCAAATATCTTTATACAAACTAGTTTAAGTTGAACATATTCATTTTCATCAATACAAATATACATAACACCATTTGGATTAAGTAATTGGTAAGACTTTGAAAGCAATGATTTCATCATTGATATTCATTTACTTTCAGTTCAGCTATCTTTGTATCTAACGTAATCTATTTTTGTATTGTATGGTGGATCAATCAAAATACATTGAATTTTGTTTTTAAAGTTCTTTATTAATTTTGGAACTTCTTTTCTACAATCACCTTTTATTAACATAAAACATCCTTTTCATAAATGCTCTTATATTTTGTTTCTAATTTTCTTAATTCATTCAAGAATCCATCATTTTTAATAACCGTGTCTAAAAGTGATATTGCATTTAACAAACCGTTATTGTATAAATCATTCAAATTTTCCTTATAAAAATCTTTTGCATGAACAATATTATTTCTAATTGTTTTTAACGAAGAATATTTTTTTGAAAATCCATTGTATATTAGATTCTTTGACTCGATTATTTCTGCAGCTTTTTGTCCTCATATATTACCGTTTCTTTTCTCTGGAAACATAATTTTTCATTCTTTTATAGTAAATTTATTCTTATTTTTTTCAACAATTTTTGACACATAGTTATCAAGTCAAAGAATAGCATCTATAAATGCACCAGAATATCGATAATAAATATCCAGAAATCTTTTGGGGCACTTATGCATAATCATTCTCTTTTCTCCTTTTAAATTCGTTCTTTTTACCACTTGTAAAATAATCCGTTATCTCTAAGTATCCGCTAACTCTTCTTAAACGTTTAATATTTTTACTTCCACATTTAGGACATACATTAAACACACCTTCGGTTCCACATTCTTTACATTTATCTTTTGGGAAGTTAAAGCCTAAATAATGTATTCCATTATCTTGAGAGCATCTAAGTAACGAGTATAAACCTCAATAATTATCAATAGGATATTCATTTAATTCGATATAGGTGATACAACCACCATTACAATATTTATGGAATTTACCTTCAATTTTTACTTTGTCAACAGCCGATAAACCACTATCAACATAAGCATGAAAACTGTTAGTATAGAAGCCTTTATTAGTTCATTTGTTATTAAATTTAACTTTATCTATTTCAGGAAATCTACCAGACACATATTCAGCAGCTGGAGCAAATAAAGAAAAGTTAAGATTTGTTTGTTTTTTAAAT
The DNA here is from genome assembly GCA_031262935.1 of Mycoplasmataceae bacterium. Classification (GTDB taxonomy): domain Bacteria; phylum Bacillota_I; class Bacilli_A; order Mycoplasmatales; family Mycoplasmoidaceae; genus Malacoplasma_A. The sequence continues at coordinate 21,877 of JAISGU010000021.1, forward strand.
TTATCTATTTCATTTCTCATAAACGAAACAAAGTTAACGGCTATATTTAAACTTTCGTTGTCTTTTCAATACACATTGCCTGTTAAGATTTCTATAAATTCGGATAATCCTATAAAACCGATTGATAAAGTTCCGTGCTTAAATACATCGTTAAGTTTTTTATTAAAAGGAGTGCATCACATTTGATAATCACGATTAACAGGAAAATCTGATACATTCTTATTACAAAGTTTTTTATATCTATCAACTAATTGATTTTTTACGATAGTAGCAATTTTTAATCATTCTTTTTTAAAGGATTCAATACTTATTTTTTTACTTTGTTTAAGTTTTAATGCAATTTGTGGAAGGTTTATAGTTGTGTTAGCGATGTTGCCTCTACCGATAGAACCTTCTTTGTTAAAAACATCTGTATAAACTCTTGATCTACAACCAACAACACATAATTTGCGAATATCAAAATCTTTGTTAGTTGAACTATCACCACAAATATAAGTTGGAATCATCTTCTTACTTGTACAAATTAATGATTGTTGCAATAACTTAAATCATTTGTCTTTCTTTTCATAATTAATTCCCTTTTTAACTTTGAATACAATGTTTGGCTTATAAACTTCAAATGGCATTTCTTTAAAGACTGTTAAGATTAACGAAGTTATAAGCGTTGCTTCTTTATCTATAGGCGTTCCTATATTTAATGTTACATAATAACTTGTTTGTCCCATTCTTTCGTGTGTTTCATTACACCATCATATAAATGATTTAATACATTCTCTAAGAATTTCTTTATTCTTATCTACTCGTTTAATTTTTAATTGTTTAAAGATGTCATAAAGTTCTTGATCAAAATTAGCAAATGCCATGCCGCCTGATTGTTCATTACCAAATTTAGAAATAAGAAATTTAATCTGATCAAAAGTTCCTATTATTTTGGATACATCGTTTGATGTGTCAATCTTATAGAATGGAAAATTTCTCATATTGAAAGTTAAACAATTGTAAGTTGAGTTATATGCATCTAAATCGTGAATATGAATAGCTCCAGAATTATGTAAATTAGATCATTCTTTAGGCAGACTATTTAAAATTTGTTTTTTAGTTAGAGCTTCACCTATATCATAAGAGTTGGATATAAAAGTTTTTCTATTCGCAGCATTTAGTTTTTCTTTTTTACTCATATATCTTAAAAGTTTTTAATAGATCATTAACTCCGTTACAAAAGACATTGTTATGATTTATTTCCATTTCTATTAATTCATCTATTGTTTTTGCTTTGTATATTTCTTTGTTAATATGGTTTTGTGAAAATCTTTCAAAAGGTTTCTTTATTTCTTCTAAACTAACAAAATTGTCAAATACTTTATCTACAATAGAATTGTAAAGTTTTATTATGTTTGGGAAATATTCACTTAGTAAGTATTTTCTTTCTTTTGATTGAATTAGTCCTTGATTTGTGATTGTTGTAAACTTTTCTAAATCACAATGATTGAGTTTAGCTTCAAGTTTTCTAAAATATTTGTATTGAACATCTATTCCATTTTCTTGTGCAAAATTATCAATTGTTTTGTCAATATCTATGTGTCATGAATCTTGTTCATTCTTCTTTACATATTTTTCGTCTTTGCTGAATCATTTACTAAACATAAGGAAATTTTCAATAAATGAACAAATATCATTGTAAATATAGACTATGATTGGCGTAGTTGTTTTATCTATTCTAACATTGCTACTAAAGTTTATTTTCTCGATTTTCATAAGAAAATTATAAGATTTGAAAATGGAATATTCTAACTTAATCTATTACAAATTTATTTTAAATAATCTTTTATAAAGATCAATTGTTTAATGATAATATATGTAGTATTATTTTTATATGAAAATCCTTAATGATCAGTTTTATACGAGCCCAGAAATTGCAAAAAAATGTATTAGTCTTATAGAAGATATTGATAAATACGATACAATAATAGAACCATCGGCAGGCAATGGATCTTTTAGCAAAAATTTTAAAAAGTGCTTTTCTTACGACCTAGAGCCAAAAGGCCCAAAAATAATTAAACAAGATTTTTTATTATTAAATAGGGATAAAAATTGAGGTAAAAATATTTTATTCGTTGGTAATCCTCCGTTTGGTTCTAGATCAACGCTAGCAAAACGCTTTATTAAACATTCTCAAGAATTAGGAGCCACCACAATTGCTTTTATTTTGCCTGATGTGTTTTCTAAAACAACCAATCAAAAATACAACTTATGACCAAAAGAATGAAGACTAATAAATACATTTAAACTGCCGTTGAATAGTTTTAAAATTAGTTTAAACAACAAAATTCAAAGTTATCATGTCCCTTGCACATTTTATGTGTGGACAAAATTACCTGGTAGTGTTAATAATAGGGTTTGACCTCCAAAGAATAAACCTAAATATTTTAAATTTCTTACACGTGGAGATAAAAAAGCAGATTTTGTATTTAACGGAAATTCAGGTAGAATAAAAAATTTAAATGATGTGACAAACCCAAAATCTGAACATTACATTTATGTTGAAAATAAAGAAAAAGTAAACTGAGTAAAAAAAATATTATCAAGTTTAAAGTTCCCAAAAATGTCGTCCGTAAATGGTGGTAATTTTTGAATAAACCAAGATGATATATTGATTGCATGAAACAAAAGGTTTAATACAAAATAAGGAGTTATATGGCAAGAACAAAATTTAATGAAATAAGTAAAGTTATAGAAAATACGGAAAGAAAAATAATAACTGCAAAAGATCTCGTTGATGTTTATTCAAATGTTAAAAAATTAACATTTGTCGAGGAAATAAAATCGAATAAAGATTTCTTTATGATTTGTGCTCCTTTAACTTCACAAAGCAAAGGACCAAAACAAGAAGAAAGAATACTATATATGTTTGGTGGCAAAAAAATTAATGCAAGTGCGGATAAAGGAGACTATGTAGATAGTTGAGGAAACTTTTTTGAAGTTAAATGTTCAACTCCGTCAAAGAACAATAATGTTTTAAATATGGTTCAATTGAGACCGTTTCAAAAAATTGAATATTATTTATGCTGTTTTATTGATGATATTGAATATAAAAACAATTATTGCTTCCGATTAACAAAAGAGCAAATGAATGAAGAAATTAAATCATGTGGTAATTCTGCACATGGAGTAAGCACCAAAATAAATGATAGAACTGAATATAGGATATCTATCAATTTGAATAAAATGAATGACGAAAGAACAAAGCGTTGATTTGAAAAATATAGAGATATTAAATCTGAAAAAATCATTTTTGAAGGGAGAAAAATCTAATGATTCAAGATGATAATATTTTATCGACAGAAGATCAAACGGATACATTATTAGAGCGTAAAGATTTTTTAATTCAAAATAGAGAAAGAAGTATAAGAGATATTCTTGAATGAAAAAGAGCAGGAAGATTAAACCTTTTACCAGATTTTCAAAGAGAATATGTATGAAAAAAGGAGTTAAGTCTCAAATTTTTTGTCTAACTTGCATTCATTATACACCTTGCTTCTTTTAAACAAATAGAGTTCGATTAACTGCATTTGATTTTGATATTTCATACCGTTGTGTTTTCG
>JAISGU010000002.1 GCA_031262935.1 Mycoplasmataceae bacterium
TATGATTGATTTAACAATGAAAGAATTCAAATTCAGAAAGATAAAAAGATATTAAATAACGAAATCTATTCATATAATCGTTTTCACGAAACTGGTCCAGTTTTAATCGCCTAACTTACGATTTTTCATATAATGGTTTTGTGATTGTTTAACGCAATACTTTCCATCGGTTTGGGAATAATTCGAAGTGAAATACTTTCGACTCCCGTAATTTTGGTGGAGCTTGTAGGACTCGAACCTACAACCAACCGATTATGAGTCGGGGGCTCTAACCAAATTGAGCTAAAGCTCCACATGGTAGCAGGGGTGAGATTCGAACTCACGACACCCCGGGTATGAGCCGAGTTCTCTAACCAACTGAGATACCCTGCCATATGGTCGGGAAGACAGGATTCGAACCTGCGACCCCCTGGTCCCAAACCAGGTGCTCTACCAAGCTAAGCTACTTCCCGAGATAATACGATACGATGATTATATGGGTCTCATACATCCCATATCGTGAATGATATTATATGTGTAATGATGATATTGGATGATTATTTTTTTATGTTTTTTTTAGATTACTAACTCTTAGTTGCCCACAAGCTGCAGCAATTTCACTACCACGTTCTAATCTTTTTGTTGCAATGATTCCATAATGCTTTAAACCATTAATAAATTCTTGATATCTATTTGATGGTTTAAAATTGTGTTCATTAACTTGGTTATAAATAATTAAATTAACATAACATAACATACCTTTCAATAATTCGCCAAGTTGTTTAATATGAATATCATGATCATTAATATCTTTTAGTAAGATATATTCAAAACTAATACGACGATTAGTAATTTTTAAATACTGTTTTAATACACTAATTAATTTATCTAATGGATAAGCATTATTAATCGGCATCAGTTTTGATCTTAACTCATTATTAGTTGCGTGTAAAGAAATTGCTAAATTAACTTGTGGGAAGTCTTTTGCAAATTGTAATATTTTAGGAATAATCCCACAAGTTGATACAGTAATGTGACGATTACCAATTGCCAATCCGTAATGATTATTCATAATCATTAGTGCATTTGATAAATTTTCATAATTATCAAACGGTTCACCAATGCCCATAATAACAATGTTGCTAATATGATGTTGGTTTTTTTGATACAAATAATTTTGAATTTTAACTATTTGTAAAATAATCTCATCAACTGAAAGATTTCTAACTTTCTTTAATAGACCAGACGCACAAAATTTACACCCCATATTGCATCCAACTTGTGTAGATACACAAACACTATATCCATAATCAAATTTCATTAGTACTGATTCAATAATTTCTTCGTCATCTAATTCAAATAAAAATTTTGTGGTTTCATCACTTTTATCAATTAATGTTTTAATGGTTTTAAGATTATTAATCTTGAATGCATCTTCTAATAAACTTATTGAAGATTTAGCAATATTACTCATCTTATTAAAATCAAAAATATTTTTTTGGTAAAGTCATTGGAATATTTGTGTCGCATTATGTTTTTTTAAATTAATCTCAATAAGTTTGTTTTCTAATTGAGGTAATGTTAATGAGAATATTGAAATTTTATTTTTCATTATTTTTAATAGCAGTAATTAAAATACTTTTTAATTGATTACGTGCTTGGTCAATATTATCATTAATAATTTGATGTTGATAAAAATGACTTTTTGATAATTCTCACTGTGCTTGTTTAATTCTTCCATCGATGATTTCTTTAGTTTCAGTATCTCTTCCTCTTAGACGTTCTATTAATACACTTTCACTTGGGGGAAGAATAAAAATAGAAACTAAACCATCATCATTTTTAAACATATCAATTATTTTTAAAGCACCTTGAACTTCAATTTCTAAAAGCACATTTTTTCCTTCGTTTCTTAATTTTTCAACATATGCTTTAGGTGTGCCATAATAGTTATTAACATAAGTGGCGTATTCTAACATTTTGTTTTCTTTAATTGCTTGTTCAAATTCTTGTTTAGTAACAAAAAAATAATCTTTGCCATCAACTTCTCCTTCTCTTGGGCTACGTGTAGTCATGGAAATACTGAAGGCAAGTTTGAATTGTGAATCATTCATTAATGGGGTTCAAATAGTTTTTTTACCAACACCACTTGGGCCACTTAATACAATTAATAAACCTTTTTTCATCATTATCCTATTTTAACACTTTCTGTTGGGTATTCTACTAAATTACCTCTAGGATTCTTTTTTGTTCATGCTAGTAATGTCCCTGAAATACCAAGCTGGCCAACAAACATAATAAGAATTAAGATGACTTCACCAACAGCATTTACATTAGAGGTAAACCCCATACTAAATCCAACAGTACCAAATGCTGATGTGGTTTCATATAACGATTGAATTAATGTATCACCAGAATTATTTGGTGAACAATAGAAGATAATAATGGAACAAAATACAATTAAAGCAAACCCAACTACAGTCACTAATAATGAATCACGAATATTTTCAGTCGGGATGTTCCGTTTGAACATAGCGACTCTCTCACGGCCGATAACTTTACTAATGATTGTTCAAACAACAATAACAATTGTTGTTGTTCTAATGCCTCCACCAGTTGAGGAAGGAGAACCACCAATAAACATTTGAATAATATATGTTCATTGAGTTCCTGGAGCGAATAGTGTTTGATTAACAGTTGCAAATCCAGCGCTTCTTGTAGAGACGGTATTAAACAAAACACATCACGCTTTGTTGAATTGTTCATTTTTACCAAATTCTTGATTACTACATGCATAATGAACAATGTCTTTTAAACCGCCACTATTAACAATATTTGATGGATATCCATATTCAAATCCATAAGCTGATGCGATTCCAACAATAAAAACAGCAATGTATCCTGTTAAAGCAACTTTTGTAAAAAGTGTTACTTTATATTTAACACCTTTCCTTTTGCAATTATTTTTTTGAATAACATCATAAATTAATGGGAAACCAATTCCTCCAATAATAATTTCAATCATTACCATTAATTGAAAAATAACATTTCAATCGTTTCTAAAAGAAGCAATCGAAAAACCTTTTTCAAAAATATCAAAACCAGCATTATTCATTGATGAAACCGCTGTAAACAATCCTTGTCATAATGCTAAACCATAATGATGGTGAGCATTAATTGGGGTTTGTGTGTCTCATGATAATGAATACAAAACATTATCGCTAGTGTGAGTTACACCATCAATATTAATTTGTGTATATAGTGGCATAAAACAAATTCAAAAAGACATTAAAAATGCAAAAAATAATTGTGAACATAAAATAAAAATTACACTAATTTTTAATGTCTTGTATGTACCACCAATTTTTTCGTTACCTTTTTCAGATTGCAACATAATCAATTGATTTAAATCAATTGATTTTTTAGGTTTAAGCATATGTCAAATTAAAAAGATGACAGTGATTAAACCTAAACCACCAATTTCAATTAATAAAAGGATAACGATTTGTCCGAAAATAGTATATGTGCTACTAACAATTACTGGCGTTAAACCAGTATCGGTAATTGCACTACAAGCAACAAACATTGCATCTCAAAATGAATAAGATTTAGAATCATCACTTGTTTGCATAATTCCTTTACTTTGTAAAGAAATAGGTAGAAATAATAATACTGAGCCTACAACGATTAGAAATAAATATCCCCTAAATAATCTTTGGGGGATAGTACTACCAAAAATAATTCTTGTAACAATTTTTCATCAAGGCTTTTTGATGTTTTTATTATCAATATCAAGACTATTTTTTTTGCTCATATTATTAATCAGTTAATTATATGTAATATGGTTATACTGTATAATTATCAACTAAGTATATATGGCAAAAAAAGGTGGTTATTGTGTTATTGGTTTAGGCAGATTTGGCTATGAAGTTGCTACACAATTAAATAAAATGGGTAAGAATGTTATGGTTATGGATACTAACCGTGACATCATTCAAAAAGCAAGTAAAATTTTTGATGTTGCTTTAGTTTGTGATGCTAGTGATTTAAATTCTTTAAAAGAAACTGGTATCGAAGGTGTCAATACTGTTATTGTTGGTATTAGTGAAATTGAATCCAACATTATGGTTTGTGCTAACTTGAAAGAATTGCAAATCAAAGAAATTATTGCTAAAGCCAAGAACTCAATTCATAAAAGAGTTTTAAGAACAATGGGCGTTTCAAGAATTGTTATTCCTGAAATTGAAATTGGTGATCGTGTAGCATTTCAAGCTTTATTCAATATTGATGTTGATATTGTTAATATTGGTAATGGTTTCTCTTGAATTAAAGCATCTATTAATAATCCATTCGTTTTAAATAAAACATTAATGGAATTAGCTATTAGAACTAAATATAGCGCTACCGTAATGATGATTCAAAGACAAGGGCAAATTATCTTTCCACCATCAAATGATACTAAATTTGAATTAGGTGATGTGGTAACGATAATGTGTCACGACTCTAAGATTAATAGCATTCTAAGTTTATTTGTAAAAGATACTAATCAAAAACCTAAGAAATCTAAAAAAAGGAAATAATGAAAGTTATCGAACCATCATTACTAGCTTTTAATATTGATAATATTAAAAATCAATTAATTGAAGTTAAAGATGCTGGAGCTACTTTTATCCATTATGATGTGATGGATGGTAAATACGTTGTTAACAAAACATGGACAACTGAACATTTAAACTTAATAAATGATTTAAAAATGAAATCAAATGTTCATTTGATGGTAGAAAAACCATTTGATTTCATTAATGATTTTATTAAGTTTCCTGTTAATCTAATTACTTTCCATCCTGAAGTTTGCAGTGAAAAAGAAATCCAACGATGCTTCGATTTATTAACCAAACATCATATTAAAAAAGGATTGACAATTAGATTAGAAACAAATATTGACAAATATTTAGAATTTATTTCTAAATCCGATTATGTTTGTGTAATGAGTGTAACTCCTGGTAAAGGTGGACAATTGTTTGAAATAAAATCAATTGATAATTTAAAAAAAATTAATCAAATTAAAAAAAATAATCCTAATTTAATCATTCAATTAGATGGTGGTGTTAATTGTGAAGTTATTAAACAAACATCTAATTTAGTGGATCATTTTATTATTGGTAGTTTCTTGATGAAACAAAATAATAAAAAACAATTATTTGATTTTGTTAAATCATTGTAATTAATATGTCATAATTATTAATTGAAATTACTGCTCGGGTGGCGGAATGGCAGACGCGGTAGACTCAAAATCTACTGGTAGCAATACCTTAAGGGTTCAAGTCCCTTTTCGAGCACCAAAAATATAATTAATAATTCTTTTCACTTATATAATAAGGACACTTTTATTTAAGGAATAATATGCGAAAACAAAACATTGACTTACTATATGATTTAGTAAAGGAAGAATACAAGAGTAAGCCTTTTAACTTTAATGCTGTTTATAAAGCTTTAATTAAAGACATTAAGTTATCAAAAAAAGAACAAGAAACTGAAATTGGTAGTTTATATACTGATTTATTACAAGATAAAAGGTTTGTTTATATTGGCGACAAACAATGAATGTTAAGAGAAGATTTAACGTTGGAAGAAATGAAAAAATACGAGAATGCTTTGTATGGTTTTGAGGAATTAAGAGATGAAACTGCTACAAAAACCAAAAAAATCGATTTAGCTTCTGATGAAGAAGAAATTGAAGAAGAAAAACAAATTGATGAAGAGGAAGATGAAGAGAATAATGGCTCTGCTTCAAATCAAAAATATAGTGATGAAGATAAGGAAGAAGAATAATGGAATTTACTAGAAAAGGTACTCATTTAGTTAACATGTTTGATATGCTACAAAAAGCGCATGACAACCATTATGCTATAGCACATATTAATATCAATAATCTTGAATGAATTAAAGGTGTTTTAGCTGCTGTTAGTGAAACTAATACACCTGTTATTTTGGGTGTATCAGAAGGCGCTGCTAAATATATGTGTGGTTATAAAAATGTTGTTGATATGGTTGAGAATATTATTAGTAATTTAAAAATATCTCAACCCGTTGCTTTGCATTTAGACCACGGTTCATATGATGGAGCAATTGCAGCTTTAAATGCTGGATTTAGTTCAGTAATGTTTGATGGCTCTAAATTATCTTTTGAAGAAAATATTGAAAAAGCAAAAGAAATTATTGCTAAAGCTAACGAATTAGGTGCTTCGGTTGAATGTGAGGTCGGCGCAATCGGCGGTGAAGAAGATGGTCATGCTTCTTCTGGTGAATTAGCAGATGTTGAACAATGTAAAGCTATTGCTAAATTACCAATCGCTTGTTTAGCAGCAGGGATTGGTAATATTCATGGAATATATCCGTCAGATTGAAAGGGATTAAATTTAGAAAGGTTAAAAGAAATTCATGAAGCCACTAATGGTTTACCATTAGTCTTACATGGTGGAACAGGAATTCCTGATCAAATGGTACAAGATGCCATTAAATTAGGTATATGCAAAGTTAATGTTAATACTGAGTGTCAATTGGTTTTTGCTGCAGCTACAAGAAAATACATTGAAGGGAATAATGATTTAGATGAAAAAGCTAAGGGATTTGACCCAAGAAAATTATTAAAACCTGGTGTTAATGCAATTAAAGAGAAATGTATCGAGAAATTTAATGTTTTGGGAAGTTTAGGTAAAGCCTAAACTTTTTAATATGAATTTATCAGCTGGAATCATTGGTTTACCAAATGTTGGGAAGTCAACTCTATTTAATACTATTACCAATTCTTCAGTAGAAGCCGCTAATTATCCTTTTGCAACGATTGAACCAAACGTAGGTATCGTTAAAGTTCTAGACAATCGATTAGATCAGCTTGCTGAATTAATTCATCCTGATAAACTAGTTCATGCTACATGTAAATTTGTTGATATTGCTGGATTAGTTAAAGGAGCAAGTAAAGGTGAAGGACTTGGGAATCAATTTTTAGCAAACATTAGAGAAGTTGATGCTATTTGTCACGTGGTTCGATGCTTTGATGACAAAAACATTACTCATGTCTATTCATCAGTAGATCCGATTCGAGATGTAGAAATTATTAATACCGAATTGATTCTTGCTGATTTAGAAAGTATTCAAAAACGATTTTCAAAAATTGTTTCCCAAGCTAAAGCTGGGAATAAAGATGCAATGACTGAAGAAAAGACAACAAGAAAAATTATTAATGCTTTATCTAGTAATACATTAGTAAAGAATGTTGTTTTTACAGACGAAGAATTACAGTATGTTAAAAATTACAATCTTTTAACAATGAAATCTGTTTTATATATTGCAAACATTAACGAAAACGACGTTGCAAATCCTGAAGATAATCAACATTACTTAAAACTGAAAGAGTACGTTAATAAATCTATGGATAGTGAAATTATTCCAATCTCTGCCAATATTGAATGTGAAATATCTAAACTTAATGAAGATGATAAAAAAATGTTTATGAATGATTTAAAAATCGTTGAACCAGGATTAAATAGAATTATTAAACAAACATATAAACTTTTAAATTTGTCTTCATACTTTACCTTTGGTAAAACAGAAACTAAAGCTTGAACTTTTGTTAATGGAATGACAGCGCCAGAATGTGCTGGCATTATTCATACTGATTTTCAAAAGGGTTTTATTAGAGCGGAAATTATTAATTGAAAAGATTTAGTTGAATGTAAAAATGAAAGCAAGGTAAAAGAATTAGGAAAATTAAGAATTGAAGGGAAAGAATATATCATGCAAGATGGTGATGTTTGTCGCTTTAGATTTAATGTATAGTTTGTTAAAAACTATAATAACTACATATGGATAAGAAGAAAGAAGATTTGACTTTAGTTGAAATTAATCAAAAAATTGAAGTGGTTGAAATTCAACTAAAACAACTTTTTAATAATTACCAAGTTTTTATACAAGATTTTTTGAGATGAGAAACTGATGATATTAAACATCAAAATCTTGTAAAAAAATCAAAATTCAAACAAACGCTTGAAGAAATCATTAAAGCACAAAATATTTGTACTAAAGAAATTGAATCGTATTTGAAAGTTGTAAAACAAATTATGGATAAGGTTGAACAATCTAAATCTATTTCTATGAAGAAATCAATGAAGCATAAGTTATTTATTATTGATGAAACATTAGTAAGGTGTAATGTCTATTCTTTTCTTATAGGCGAATCTTGTAAATCAATTGCTGAAATTGTAGAAGTCGGTAAGAAAAGATTACTTAGTTAATTTCTCGATGTTTTAGGAAAGATATTAAAGATTTGTTAATGTCCTTATCCCTTAATCCAGCTTCAATAGTTGCTAATAAGAACCCTTCTTTAGAACCGATATCAAATCTTTTACCAGTAAACTTACATGCATAAACATTCTTTCCTTTAAAGATTTGTTTTTGAATGGCATCGGTTATTTGGATTTCCTGTTTATGATATTGCTTTTTACTAATAAATTTATAAATATCTGGAGTAAATACATAACTTCCACATATTGCTAAATTGCTTGGTGCTTTATCAACTGAAGGCTTTTCGATAGTGTTTTTTAATAAATAAGCGTTATTAGATAATTTCCTTTTAATATCTATAATGCCGTATTTATTGACATATTTTCTTTCAACTTCTTGAACACCGACAACAGTTCCGTGATATTTTGTATAAACATCAATACATTGCTTAATCGCGGTTGGTTGATTCCTATCGTGAAATGTTAAATCATCTCCCAATAAAACGACAAATGGCTCATCTTTTGTAAAATGTTTTGCACAAGAAATGGCATTACCTAATCCTAATTGTTTTTGTTGAAAAGCAAAATGAATATTAGCTCCTTTAGCTATATTCTGTACTCTTTTTAAGAGTAAATCTTTTTTATCTTTCTTCAATTTTTTTTCTAGATATGGTAATGTTTTAAAGTGATTAATAATGGTTTTCTTTTTAGAAGAAATAATAATCAATATATCTTCTATGCCACTCGCAATTGCATCATCAACAATTAATTGAATTGTTGGAACATCTAGTATCGGAATCAATTCTTTTGGAACAGCCTTACTTGCTGGTAGGAATCTTGTACCTAACCCAGCAGCTGGAATAACAGCCTTTTTTATCTTTTTCATAGTAAATATTAATTTTACTAAAAAAATAAAAAAACGAATGAATTCTAGGTAAATATACATTGAGTGTTATAAAAAAAACACTATTGATTTAAATGGTGGAGGATATGGGACTCAAACCCACAACCTTCTGAATGCAAATCAGATGCTCTATCGATTGCGCTAATCCCCCAAATGGCGGCCACAGCAGGGATTGAACCTGCGACCAACCGGTTAACAGCCGGTTGCTCTACCGCTGAGCTATGTGGCCAAAATGTGTTATAGATTATAGTTAGAGTTTAACAAAGTTTTTAAGAAAAGTTATTACTTTAAAGATAATGGACAAATTAGGTTGGTTTTTTATGATTTAATCATAGTAATTCTTCTACCATTTTTCTTTGTTTTGAATATACAAGTCCAGGATGATCACCAAGCCTTTTTCTAAGTCATT
>JAISGU010000003.1 GCA_031262935.1 Mycoplasmataceae bacterium
TATGATTGATTTAACAATGAAAGAATTCAAATTCAGAAAGATAAAAAGATATTAAATAACGAAATCTATTCATATAATCGTTTTCACGAAACTGGTCCAGTTTTAATCGCCTAACTTACACTTGACCTATAATTTTTATATGTATTTAATAGGTCAAGGAAACGATACCCATAATCTTGAAAAACAAGATTCGATTATTAAATTAGGTGGGTATCGTTTCCAATCAAAATATAAAGTCATTGCTCATAGTGATGGTGATGTTGTTTTACACTCAATATCTAATGCCATCCTAGGAGCAATACAATTAGGAGATATTGGTGAATATTTTAGTGACAAAGATATTAAAAATAAAAATGTGGACTCTAGAAAAATTGTTGATTTTACTTTAAGATTTTTAAAGAAAAAACATCTAAAAATTATTAACATTGATTTAACAATTACATGCGAAAATATTTTGTTAATGAAAATTAAAAAAGAAATTGTTAAATCTTTACAAAATATTCTTAAAACAAAATTAATAAATGTTAAAGCTACAAGGTTTGAAAAACCTTGTAACCAAATTAGATGTGACTCAATCGTTTTATTGGGTAAGTAATCTTTATTAATTACATATAATTAGCACTCTTATATGACCAATAAATTGGATAAAAGAATTAAAAGGTTATTAATTTTAGAGAATGAAATTAATGATAGATGTCAAAGTCTTGCTGACAGAATTAATAAAGATTACAAAGGTAAAAACCCCATTATCGTTGGTGTATTAAAAGGATGTTTACCCTTTTATAACAATTTATTTTTAAGATTAACTTGTGAACCCGTGATGGATTTTATGATTATTAGTAGTTATAGTGGTACTAAACAAATGGGGATTCCTAAAATTGTTGCCGACTTAAGACAAAACATTACAGATAGACACGTTATTATTGTTGAAGATATTGTGGATACCGGAAGAACACTATCTAAAGTTATTGCTTTATTAAAATTAAGAAATCCAAAATCTATTAAAATTGCTTGCTTAGTAGATAAATATGAAGCAAGAAAAGTTTCTTTAAAACCTGAATATGTTTGTTTTCCCATGCCAAATGTTTGATTAGTTGGTTATGGACTTGACTATAATGAATCTTGTAGAAACTTACCATACATTGGTGAATTAAAACCAAGTGTATATAAAGGAAAATAATGAAAAAACATATTAACTATTTTGCTGAAGAACAAAAAGAAGATTTAAGCCAACCAAAACATTCAAGTAAAAATAAAGATGAAAAGGTTGTCGATGTTGATGCTAGAAACGCCAAAAGAAATAGTGCAATAAAATGGGTAGTTGTTATTTTATTATTGGCAGCATTGGGTGTTTTAATCTATTTTAGTTGTTTTGCAGGGCGTAGTCAAAAAATTAATCCTACAGGAGCAGAAAATACTGCTTTAACTACGGATGCAAACGGTGATAAAAGAACTGTAACTATCAACTCAAACGGAACTAAATATCAAATTAAAAATATGGATGCAAATAACTTGCAAAACAATAATAAGTTGATGTGAGCAAATCCTTATATTTCTACAGTGGGTGGTAATTATTCCGTTTGATTAGTTTCTGCTAAAACAGACCAAGGAACTGTAAGTTTTTATGCCGATGAAGAAAAAGACACTACTACTGGTGCACTTACTTATTCAATTGGTGATTCTATCTATACATGACAAGATGGCAACCATTTTGATGATAGTCAAAAAGCAATTGCAAGTTTTTTACATTACACTATCCACAACAATATGTCAATTGCTCAAGAAAGTCCGTGATTATCATTCTTCTTGAATCTAATTCCAACATTGCTAATTCTTGGTGTAATGATTTGATTCATGATGAAAGCCATGAAGATGCAAGGTGGCATGATGGGCGAAGAAGGTGGCATTTTTGGTGTTGGTAAATCACAAGCAAAATTAACACAATCAAATGTTAAGTTTAGTGATGTTGCCGGAATTGAAGAAGAAAAAGCTGAACTTATTGAAATCGTAGACTATTTAAAAAATCCAGATAAATATGCTGCAATGGGTGCAAGAACTCCACGTGGTGTAATCTTATATGGTCCTCCAGGAACTGGTAAAACATTACTTGCTAAAGCAGTTGCTGGTGAAGCAAAAGTTCCTTTCTTCCAAGTGTCAGGTTCTGCTTTTGAAGACATGCTTGTTGGTGTTGGTGCTAAACGTGTTAGAGACTTATTTAAGAATGCTAAAAAAGCAGCTCCATCAATCATCTTTATTGATGAATTAGATTCTGTTGCTTCTAAGCGTGGAAAATTTGATGTTGCTGGTGGTGGTAGTGGATTGGCTGATCAAACAATTAATCAATTATTAGCTGAAATGGATGGGTTCTCAACTAAGACAGGTGTCGTTGTTATGGCTGCGACAAATAGATTAGATGTAATTGATGATGCTATTTTACGTCCAGGAAGATTTGATCGTCACATCCAAGTGAACTTACCAGACATTAAAGAACGTGAAGCAATATTAAGAATTCATGCCAAGAATAAAAATTTATCATCTAAGATTCATTTAGAAGATATCGCTAGACGTACTCCTGGTTTTAGTGGTGCACAATTAGAAAACGTTTTAAATGAAGCAACATTATTAACTGTTAGATTTAATAAAACTGCTATTGGTATGGAAGAAATTGATGAAGCTATTGATCGTGTTATAGCAGGTCCTGCAAAGCATACTCGTGTTATTACTGATGAAGAAAGAAAACAAATTGCTTACCATGAGGCAGGGCATGCTTTAGTCGGTTTACATACACCTGGTAGCGACGTCGTTGAAAAAATTACCATCATTCCTCGTGGTCAAGCTGCTGGATATACATTATCAACTCCTGAAAAACAAGAAATTCATATTCAAAAGAAATCAGACCTATTATCAATTGTTAAAGGTATTTTAGGTGGACGTGCTGCAGAAGAAATTACTTACGGTAAGGCCGCTATTTCAACAGGTGCTGCTAATGACTTATACAAAGTTACAAATATTGTAAGAAGCATGGTAACTCAACTTGGTATGACAGATGAATTGGGTATGACTCAATATATCCCAAGTGAAGGTCAAGTAAATCCTTATGCTGCTAAATTGTATTCTGAAGATACAGCTAAAAAAATTGATAAAGAAATTAACACTATCATTAATGAACAATATACAAGTGCTAAAAAGATTATTTCTTCTAACAAAAAAGAACTAGATTTAATTGTTGAAGCATTATTATTACTTGAAACTATTGTTAAATCTCAAATTGATTACATTCATAAAAACTTAAAATTACCAAAAGAAGCTATTGATAAAAAAGCATCTAATGAAAAATTGGATAAAGAAAAGCATGAAGAGAAAAAAGACACTAATAATAAAACTACAATTAATAAATCTTAATTTATGGGTATATTAACCGGTTGCTTAACCCCATTTTGTTGAGGCTCAATGGGTATGTTCTCTAAAAAAATACCAACAAGGTTCTATTTTAAACAACTTGGACTAGCATCTGGTATTTTCTTTATTTCGATTATTATTTTTCTAACAACATTCAATAATATATCGAATAAATTTACAAATAATTATTTATTCTGATTTAGCTTTTTGTCTGGTTTTTTATGAGTTATCGGACAACTATTCCAATTCATTTATTACAACAGAGCACCATTGTCTTTTGTCGCACCATTTTCTTGCGCCTCATCGCTTATTCTTACATTTATTTTTTCATTATCGCTTGATGAAACGTCCGTCAATAACATTCATCACATTATCTTCTCTTTAATATCAATTGGTTTTATTCTTGTAGGTGTTTTTTTGATGGGATATAGTCAAAAAGAAGAGACGTCAAAAACAAAAAATTACAAAAAATATAATGTTTGAATTACTATTTTAATAATTGTTATTTCTTCTATATTTTTCCAAGGATTATATATATTCCCACAATTGATTTTAAAAATACAACCAAGTTTGCCATCTGACATAACCACTCAGTTTAGTCAAATATTTCCAACTGGTCTCGGTATGTTTGTTGGTTCTTTAATTTGTTGTTTTACAATTTGAATTATTTTAGCTATTAAGCACAAAAACCATAAAAGAATGTATAACCCCTTACTATCTAAATCTACTTACCTTTATATATTCGTTGGATTCGTACATTTATCCGGAACTATTTGTAACTTATTTTCTGTTACTTACAACGGATCTGTTGTTGCTAATTTATTTTCACAATTTTCTACAGTTGTATCACTATTCTCAGGAATATTCATTTTGAAAGAAAAAAAGAATTTTAGCGAATGAATTTTTATAATATCTGGTCTAATAATAATGATTACATCATTATTTTTAATTAATGCTTTTTAGTTTTTTTATATTCCTTTGCTTTGCTTTTTTTAAAATTCTCATGTTCGATTGGCCCTACATCTTTAATGTTGTTGCTATGCAAACGATGATACATAACAAGAATATAAATTGAAAACGGTAACAGTAGCCCAATACTAAAAAATATTGTTAGTATGTCAACAACATATCATAAAATAATTAATTCATGAGAACCATTTATATAACCCATAACCAATTCTATAAACGGTATAACTGATTGAATAATACCTAATGTCCCAGCAATTGCACTAGTAACCAAACTACTAATCGGAACTTTCTTAAACTTAACTGCTAAATACATCGGTCATAACATAATACAACTTAGCAATAGTGATGTCACCAATAAAAATATTAGTTCTATATTATTTGTGGAAGCATGCATAAAAAACATTATAAATTTTATAATAAATACTAATGAAAGGGAGAGTTTTTCATTATTCAGTTAAATCGAAATAAAAAAAATAACATTATTAATATTTTGTATTCATCTAATAATAAAGCTATCAATCTATTAACAGTATCAATTTATTCTCTTATAAAATCAAAACACAAACATACCATTTATAAAATCACTATAGCTCATTATGATTTTAAAAAGAAACAAAAAAATAGAATACTTGAAATACTGAAAATATTCCAAGACAATAATGTTTCAATTAGATTTGTTAATTGTAAAAATTATGATATTAAATATCAACTTCATAAAATATCTAATTCACGAAATAATCCATTACACATCTTTTGACCATCCCCTATGTATTATTATTTTTTTGTAAAACTGTTTTATAAAACAGAACATAAAATTATTTACTTAGACACTGATACTATTATTTATAAAGATTTAACACCATTATATGACTACCAATTTAATACAACATTTGCTGGAGTTAAAGAATACACATTAATTAATTGATTTAATGAGCAAAACAATCTTTATAAATCTAATAAACTCCCCAAATCTTATTATGTATATAAAACGTTTTTAACAAGGAGCACAAATCGTTTTCAAAACTATCTTAACTCTGGAGTATTACTTATTAATATGGACAAATATCGACAATATAGTGCTAGTAAAATATTAAATAAAGCTATTAAAAAACATTTACCCGATCAAGACATCATTGGTCTATTCTTTGAAAAAAATATTACAAACATAAATTTAACATGAAATTATTGCATTCATTATTTTATGGACTATTGGTATGATAAAATGAGAAAAGATATGCATTATGACATAGATTATGCTCACAATTGAAAACAAAATGCTTCTATTTTACATTTTACAGTTAGACCAAAACCATCTTATTTCTACAACCGTCATATCATTCCGATTATTCATAAACTTAAAGGTATCGAAAAATATAATCAAACCCTATTAGAACCTAAACTAGCACACCAATTAGTATCGTTAGATGCAGATTTCTTTATTTTGCATAAAGTTTTTCATTCTAAGATAATCCCACTCTCCAAAATAACTTCTCTTTACCCAGAAGTGTTTTTTGAATATGGCCGCATTTGATATTCTATGTATAATGACCTACTAAGTATTAAAAATGACTAAATTTCATTCTAATAGTGTTAAAAATACTGGCGGTTTTGAAACTGATACTATTTACCAAATTGTAACAGATAGATTTTTTTCATATAAAAATACTTATCACAATAAAGAATTATGTGATAAAAATAGTATAACAAAATACCATGGTGGAAACTGAAACGGTATCACAACAAAAATTAATCAAGGTTATTTTAAAAAATTAGGTATTACTGCTTTATGGATTAGCCCTACAGTTGAAAATATCGAATATCAAATTTTTGATAAATCTCTTAATAACAATAAAGGCGGTATTGTAGCTAGCTACCACGGTTATTATCCTAAAGATTTTTTTAGAACAAATAAACATTTCGGCTCATGAAATGATTTTAAGTTATTAATCAAAACAGCGCACGAAAATGGTTTAAAAATAGTAATTGATTTTGTCGTTAATCATACATCACCATTAGAAAAACAAATAAAACATAGTGGTTGCTTATATAAAAATGGGAAGCTAATTGCGAATTATTTTAATGATATAAATGGTTGCTTTAATCATTTTGGTACTATGCCTAGTATGAATGAAACGATTGAAGAGAGTATCTACCAAAATTTATCTAACTTAGCTGATTTAAATCAAATGAATCCTATCATTAATAAATATCTAAATGATGCTGTCGCTAAATGAATTAAAACTGGAGTGGATGGAATAAGGGTTGATGCCATAAGTCATGTTTCAAAAGGTTGATTAAATACGTGGTTATTTAACATTTATAAACAAAAACCAATATTTGCATTTGGAGAATTTTTTTCTTTAAACAATTGATTTGTAGATTCAAACAATTTTTATCTTTATAACGCTAATAATATGGCTTTGAGTTTTCTAAACTACCCACTATCAAATGCTTATCGAGGTATTTTGTCAAAAGATAGTAATAATTTGAATTGATTAGTACAAGTCAATGAACACCAATCAAAGTACACTACAGTCCATGATAAACTAAATTTTATTGATAACCATGATGTCCCAAGATATTTAAACATTAATAACAATCGTAAAAAACTTAAAGCAATTTTGGTTATATTAATGACGAGTAGAGGTATACCAATTATTTATTATGGTACTGAACAATTTAAAAATGGCGGGTATGACCCACAAAATAGAGAGGATATGGACTGAACCAAACCATATGACAATAAACAATTTAAATTACTTAATAAATTAAGCCAATTAAGAAAACAATCTAAAGCTATTGCCTATGGGTCTTATCATCATCTTTATGTCTCAAATGATACATACATATTTGTAAGAGAGTTCGATAATGAAATCGTTATTGTTGCAATTAATTTATCTAACCACGAACAATTAATTTTGTTAAAAAATACTTTTAAACTTGAAGACTATGCACAAAATAATGTACTTTTAGAATCATCAAAATTAGTTATCAATAAAAAAACACTCTCTTTAAAACTTAGATCGAATTCTAATAACATATGACAATTTAAAAATGAACATGTCAAACCAAAACTTTTAATAGGAAATATCACACCTAGCTCTATACCCATCAATGGTAATCTAACTATTAGTGGTGGTGGTTTTGGTTGTAAACCTGGTAAGGTATTCATTAATGGTACAACAATAAAAAAGTATTTAAATTGAAGTGATTCATTAATCCAATTTAAGGTTCCTATGTGCAACATTAAAAAGAAATCAATAATAAAGGTTATAAACAACAAACACCAACACGATACATGAATAAACAAGATTAAATTCTTTAGTGCCAATCAGGTTTTACATAGGATTATTGTAAAAAATGTAAAAACATTATTGGGACAAAGTTTATGAATTATTTCAAACAACAAGCAAATAGGAACCATAGAGAGCCCTCAAGGACCATTTTTAAACAAATTTGTTACAAATTATCCAGATTGATTTCTAGACATAAATGTTCCTGCTAATCAATTATTAAAAATTCAATTTATCATTTTAGATATTAATAAAAAACCCATTAAAATATCACAAACATTTTCATTAAAAACTAATAATAGAATTGACACTAAAATATTTAAAAAAATAATTTGAAAATGAATGAATTAAGACTATTAATCTTCTTTTTTTATTTTTTCTAAATACTCATTTAATTTCTTCTCAATCGGATTTTCTTTTGGTTTGTAATATTGTCTATCTTTCAATTCATTTGGCAGATATTGTTGTTTGACATAAACATTTTTATAATCATGAGGATATTTATATCCAGTTCTACCTAATTTACTTGCAGAAGCATATGATTGATCTTTAATATGTTTAGGAATGTTGTAAGCTTTGCCTTTTTTAACATCTTGTAAAGCTTCCATAATCGCTAAATATCCAGAATTAGATTTAGGTGATAAACACATTTCAATAACAATGTTTGCAAAAATTTGTTTAGCTTCTGGTATACCAACTTCTTTAGCGACATTACATGCCAAAATCACACGACTACACAATTGTGGATTGGCTAACCCAATATCCTCATAAGCCATTGCAATCATTCTCCTACAAATAGATTCTAAATCTCCCATTGCTAATAATCTAGCGAGATAATAAATAGCAGCATTAGCATCGCTTCCTCTTAATGATTTATGAAAAGCAGATTTTAAATCATAATATTCATCACCATAATCTGCTGATACCAAATAAGATTGTTGCATCACATCTTTTAATGTATCAAGATTTATTTTGTCATTAACATATAAAGTATTTAACATATCAATAATATTTAATGCCGCTCTTAAATCACCGTTAGTTTGATCTGCAATTCTTTGTAAAATTTCATCATTAATTTTTACATTTAATTTAATATCCTTCAATCTCTTCTTTAGCCCTTCGTAAATATCTTCTTTAGATAATGGTAACAATTCAAAGATTTGACATCTACTTCTAATAGCGGGATTAATAGTGAAATATGGATTTTCAGTAGTTGTTGCAAAAACATATACTGTACCATTTTCTAAATATGGCAAGAGAATGTCTTGCTTATCTCTATTTAATCTATGTACTTCTTCTAAAATAATGACATAACCATCATCAGATTTCTTTGCCAAATCAATAATACTTACTAATTGTTCTTTCTTATCAACAACGGCATTGTAAATAATGTGTGGTACTTTTAAATCGTTCGCTAACGCTAATGCAATAGATGTTTTACCAATGCCTGGAACTCCATAAAAAATTAAGGAATACAACGCATGATTTTTAATCATGCGATTCATTACTGAATTTTCATTAAACAAGTGTTGTTGTCCAATGATATCCCTAATAGATTTTGGTCTTAACAACTCAGCTAATGGTTTATTCATATAAGTAATTAAACAACAAATAATCAATTACTATCTATAATTTTTACTCTAAAATGAGTAATCAATTATTAAAAATAATTAAAGATTTATCTAAAGAAATGAATTTCAAAGTTAATACCTTTTGTGATGGTTGAGTAATTCAATTAACTAAAAATAAGCAGCACCGTTACATCTATGGGTATAACTTTGATATTAATAATTCTGCCTCTTCAAGATTATGTGACGATAAGTCTGCATTATTTGAATTACTAAATAAAAATCATATTTCATCTGTTCCACATTTTTATTTTATGAATCCTAACTCACCATGGTTTATTAAAAGTAATTGACAATTAAAAATAAAACAATTATTTAGCAAGTATAAGAAAATCGTTATTAAGCCAAATAATGGAACTGGTGGAAACGATGTATATCTCACCACTAGTGAATCACAATTACACAAATATGTGTCAAACATATTTAGTAAGCACGACTCATTAGCCGTTTCACCTTATTTAGAAATTAAGAACGAATATCGCTTAATTGTTTTAAACAATAAGGTTTTGCTTACTTACAAGAAGGATAGACAACACAACGAATGAAGACATAATTTACAATTAGGAGCAAAACCACAAATTATTAGTGACAATAAAATTTTAAATAAATTAACTCCTATTGCATTAAAAGTAATTAACTTAATTAATATCTCTTTTTGTTCTATAGATATAGTTGAAGTAGAAAATAAATACTATATATTGGAAGTAAATTCAGGAGTAATGATGGATAAGTTTAGTTCAATATCTAAAAAAAACTATGAAATTAGTAAAGTTATTTACTCTAAAGTTATACATTTCATATCTGATAAGTAACTTATCTAATTTTTAAGTTTTCAATAACATTATCTGTTAATCCTCATTTTTTAATTAGTCGTATGCCACGATTAACAACAGTTTTACTTAAAGTTCGATGGTCATGAGCATCTGCTTCAATTAGAACTTTACATTTAGTATCTCCAACTACTTGTCAAAAGTAGTTGTTAGGATAATCTTTAGTTTCTTGTTTATTCTTTAATCCATTTAAATTAAATCCTAATGGGATATCATATTTTAAAGAAGCATCAACTATATCGTTAGTCATATTAATTGCGTCTTCATCTCATGCATGATAAAACTTAAAGATGTAATCTGGATGAGCAATATAAGAAAATAATCCACATTTACATGCATCAATAGTTTGTTTTGTATATTGATCTAAATCAATATTCTTACTATTTCATGCATTAGCTAAATGTGGATTACCTTTATTATGATTGCCAGAGATTAAATAATCTACTTTGTTTCTTAGATTTTTGTAATACTTGTATTGACTAGAATCATATTCACATTCTAGTCCACATAATATTTTTATTTGCTTTTTATATTTAATCTTTGCTATATTAACTTCGTTAATATAGTTATCTAAATCTTTTCAATTTAGTCTTCTTTTCCTAATGACATTTAATGGAGCGTGTTCACTAAAACCTAATGTTAAATAATGATTTTTAATAGCATATTTAACCATTTGTTCTACTGTATCTACAGCATGATGACAATAGATAGTATGAGTATGATAATTATGTTTAAAACTAATAATTTTCATCAACAAAATTATATGAATTCAAATAAATATTGGATAGTAATAAAAAACCATCAAAAGGTCTGGACAAACAATGTTGCTACATTTCGAGAAAAGGAGATTGAACCAGACCCTTTTGGTGGTTAGTATTTTATAAAAATAAAAAATAAAATTTTTATTCAACTTTTAGTTGAATGTTTAAAAGTTCTTATATTAATAATATTTTTTACAAATAACATTTTAATGAAAATAACTAATGATACTATTTGCATTTGTATAATTATTTTTATGATTATTGCAAATGCAAATATCGTTTTTGAAGATAAAATAATTAAAGGTTATATCGAGTTTGATAATGAGAAAATTATCAATATACAACAAGATTCCCCGAATAAGAAAATCGATTATGACGCTAACGGCCAATATCTTTTACCAGCTTTTTTTGATAGTCATACTCACGGTGGTTATGGAATGGATTTTAATATGGTCGCAATAGACACTAATTACCGACAAAAACTAGCTAAATATTTTAAAAATATTAATAAAGAAGGCGTTGGATCAATCTTAATGACTACAGTAACTTGCAGTGATAAAGATTTAAATAATATTGCTAATAATTATTTAAAAATAAAAGATGATGACGTTAATAACGTCATCAAGGGTTGATACATTGAAGGACCCTATATTTCAAGAATTAGAAAAGGCGCACATAATGAAAAACTTATTAGACCGATTGATTCAAAAGAATTAAAAAAAATTAAAGAGACCCTACCAGACATTACAAAGCTATTAACTATTGCTCCTGAGTATCAAAATAATTATTTAAAACTTAATAAATTAAAACAAGATTTCTTTTTATCAATCGGTCATAGCGATTGTAATTACCAAATGTCAATGCATAGTTTTAAGACTGGAGCCAACCGTATTACACACATGTATAATGCTATGGCTAATTTTGATAAACGTAACCCAACATTAATTAACGCAATCATTAATAGCAATGTCTATGCTGAACTAATTTGTGATGGTGCACATGTTGCTAATGAAGTAATTCTTAACACTTATAAAATGCTCGGTAGTGATCGCATTATGATTATTAGTGATTCATTATTAACTAAAGGTTTAAAAGATGGTAAATATATTGTTTGAAACACAAAGGTTGATAAGAAAGGTTATCTAGATTATTTAATAGACACTACAACCATTGCTGGTGGAAATTTACCATTTAATAAACAAGTAGAAAATTTTGGTCATGTTACTAAATGTTCAATGATTGATATTTTAAAAGTAAGCAGTTTAAACGCTGCTAAATCGTTAAAATTAAATGATAAAATAGGTACATTAAAAAAAGGTGCTAATAGTAGTTTTGTTTTATTAGACAATAATTACAAACTTAAAGTGACTTTTATTAATGGGAGGAAAATCTAAATGAGTATTAAATGAATTGCATGTGAAAACGATATTGAAATCGGCAGTAAAGTTTCGGAAATTTTTATTGAACAAATCAAAACTAAACCCAGCTCAGTCTTTATTTTAGCAACAGGCTCTTCACCAATGGCAACTTATAAAGCGATTATTAAAGATCATCTTACTAACCATACTAGTTGAAAACAAGTTACTACTTTCAACCTTGATGAATATTTAAATATTGATCAAAAATATATTCATCAATCATATCGTTACTTTATGGATGATAATTTGTTTAATCATATTAATATTGATAAAAAGAATACATTTTTCCCTAATCAATCTTTAATTGGCGACAAATATCAGCAGATGATGAATCATAAAGGTGAAGTTGATATTTGTCTATTAGGAGTAGGTAATAATGGTCATATCGCTTTTAATGAACCTGGTACTAAAATTGATGCGATGACTCACGTTGTTGATTTAACTGAATCTAGTAGGTTAGCTAATTCTCGATTCTTTGATAATGATATTAATAATGTCCCAAAACAAGCTGTCACTACTGGTTTAAAAGAAATTTTAAATAGTAAAAAAATCATTCTCATTGCTACTGGTAAAAATAAAAAAACCGCCATTGAACATTTAAAAACGGCTAAAAATTTTGATGAACAATGACCAATTACCGCTTTAACAAAACATCCTGATGTTATTGTGTTTTTACAACGCTAATTCCGTTTTATTTATTAAAGTATATACGCTCATATATAGAGTTAAGTCTCAAATATTTTGTCTAACTTACATTCATTATACACCTTGCTTCTTTTAAACAAATAGAGTTCAATCAGCTGCTATTGATTTTGATCCCTCACACCATTATGTTTCCGTTGTAATCTTCTGATTGGTGAGTTTATACCGACTTCCATAAAGTTATTTGTATTAGCTAGTTTAAATTTTGTTTCGTATACATGTCTAAATAAATTACCAGACTCATACACTCGTAATAATTGCATAGCATATGATCTAACTCGTTTGTGTGTGAATCATTCATCTTCTTTACAAGTTGATTTTTCAAAAAGAAATGAATTGTTATTAATAAAGAATTGATGTAAATCGTTACCTCATCTAGTGACTCCGCAAGGCGTATGAATATTAGTTATACGCAAGGAAATTTTGCGTAGTTGTTGACCTTCCTTAGTCTTTGGATGCTTGGTAAGCTTCTGTCGACCATTCATAAGAACATGAAACTGACAACATTGTATCTTTGTTTTCGAGTTAAGTCTCAAAATATTTGCTTTGCACACCTGGCCCTCTATGTTGGAGTAGAAATATGGGCAATAATGAAAACAATAAACTTCAACTTAATAGAAGAATCTATTAATTTAATCATAAACAAAAACTATCAAACAAAGAAAATAGCACGAAGTCTTTATAAAGAAGGTTATTTTGATTCGT
>JAISGU010000031.1 GCA_031262935.1 Mycoplasmataceae bacterium
TTCTTTGTTTGATAGTTTTTGTTTATGATTAAATTAATAGATTCTTCTATTAAGTTGAAGTTTATTGTTTTCATTATTGCCCATATTTCTACTCCAACATAGAGGGCCAGGTGTGAAAAGCAAATATTTTGAGACTTTGCTCAACTATTTTTTATTACTCTATTGTTAATTATCAAACTTAAATACTTTTGGAATAGCATTTGGCATTTCAAATGCTAAAAAACCATTTTTATTTATTAATTTACTTTCGTTATGTATAAGCGTTTTATAAAAAAACATTGGATCTTTACTATTAACAAAACTTATTTTAGTTTCATATTTAATCGTAGCTTTATTTAATGTTTTGTTAGATACATATGGCGGGTTACAAACAATAAAATCAAATTTAAGATTTTTTTGTATTAATATTTTATAAAAATCACCCACGTATGTTTTAATATTAACTTTATTTAATTTAGCATTCTCTTTTGTATTAATAATTGCTTTTTTATTTATGTCAACACTTGTGATATTTACTCATGGACAATGTTTTTTAATGGCTATTCCAATACAACCTGTCCCACAACAAAGATCGGCTCCAGAAATCAATCTTTTGTTATTTTTTAATGTTTTTATGGTTAACTCTACTAAATCTTCAGTCTCACTCCTTGGCTCAAAAATTTGGTGGTTTACTTTGATTGTCAATCCATAAAATTTAGTTGTATTGGTAATTTGGCTTAATGGTTTTTGTTTTATAAAGTAATCATTTAGTAACTTATTAAAAATTGTTTTAGCAAAATCTATACATGTATTACGATACCTAACAAAGTCTTCCTTTGATTTAACTTTTTTACTTAACCAATAGATTAATTCAAAAATTACAAGATTGTTTTTCGTCTTATATTTGTTATGAGCATAATTAATTAATTCAATAAAAGTCATTAAATTTTTAACTCTGACATTAATCTAACCTGTTCATCGGCCGTTAGTGCATCAATGATTTCATCAAGACTACCTTGCATAATTTGATCAAGTTTATTTAATGTTAATCCAATTCTGTGATCTGTTACCCTATTCTGTGGATAGTTATATGTTCTAATCTTTTCACTACGATCGCCAGTCCCAACTTGACTCTTTCTTAAATTAGCAATTGAGTCTGTTCGATCTTGTTCTAATTTCTCTCATATCCTTGATAAAAGCAATTTCATTGCCATTTCTCGATTTTCAATTTGACTTCTTTCTTGACTGCAGGCAACAACAATCCCCGTAGGAATATGTGTAATTCTTACAGCCGAATCCGTTCTATTAACATGTTGACCACCTGCACCGCCAGAACGATATTTATCAATTCTTAAATCGCTTGGGTTTAGTTTGAAATCAACTTCATCAAACTCAGGCATTACTGAAACAGTAATTGTTGAAGTGTGGACTCTTCCTTTTGATTCTGTTAACGGTACCCTTTGAACACGATGTACCCCTGATTCAAATTTCATTTTAGAATAAACATCTTGCCCTGTTACATTAAAGAAAACATAGTCATATCCATGAGCGTTTGTAGATATATCCATAATTTTAATTTTTCATTTTTGTTTATCGGCATATCTTTGATATGTATCAAATAAATCAGCAACAAAAATGCTTGCTTCATCTCCACCCGCCGCTGGTCTCATTTCAATAATAACGTTTTTCTCATTATTAGGATCAACTGGTAACAAAAGAATCTTAATGTCATCTTCTAATCTAGGAATTGATATTTTAATTTCTTCTAATTCCATTTTTGCTAATTCAATTAAATCTTGGTTCTTTTCATGCTCTAATAATTTTTCATCTTGTTGTCCATCATCAATTAATTTTTTATATGTTATAAATTTCTCAACAATTGGTTTATGATGTTTTAGTTGTTTATTAACTTCTTTTAGTTGACTCATTGGTAAAGCAGCAGTTTCTAACTGTTTATTAAGTTCGTCATATTTTTCTTTGATTGCTTTGCAAGAATCAAAAAGTCTTTTATTGTATTCCATATTTCTCCTTTAATTATCATTAAAAAACTTAACGCCGAAAGCGTTAGGCTTAAATTAATAGTGTAGCTATTTTAAATCGTCAAGAGATTTAGCGACTTTTTGTTTCTTAACTCTTGTTTTTGTTGTTTTTGTTTTAGAAGCGGTAATATTTTCTTTACCTGCAGTAAATTTAGATGAAAGTTTTTCAGCACGTCCCTTAACTTTTTGGTCACCGATACCACCTTTATAGAAAGGGTGACAATTAGCACAAACATCAAGGTTAACTGTGTCTTGTTTTAATGTTGATTCTATTTTATAAGTTGCACCACAAGATGCACATTTGAAAGTAACTTCGTGAGTTTTAGGTTGAATTGCTTTGTTCATAAGTGTCATACATTATAAGTAGGTTTTATTAAAGTTAAAAAATAAGTTTTGTATCGTGTTTATATAATCATTAACAATGTTAAATAAGGTTGTTGAGTTTTCAAATATTACATTCGGTTATACAAAAGATATGATGACTTTAAAAAATGTATCTTTTGATATTTTTGAGAACGAATATGTATGTATTGTTGGACATAATGGAAGTGGCAAATCAACGTTGTCTAAAGTGTTAACTGGATTGTTACAACCAAAGTCTGGTACGATTAAAATCTTTAATCAAGCAATGACTAAACAAAACGTTAAACACTTAAGAGACAACGTTGGCATCGTTTTCCAAAATCCTGATAACCAATTCATTGGTTTAACAGTGGAAGATGATATCGCTTTTGGTTTAGAAAATCGAAAAGTAAATCCAGATAGAATGTATGACATCATTCTTCGCGCAGCTCACATTGTTAAAGTAGATCATTTATTAAAACTCGATGCTGCAAATTTATCAGGTGGGCAAAAACAAAGAGTAGCCATTGCAAGTGTATTAGCAATTAATCCCAAAATAATTATTTTTGATGAATCAACAAGTATGCTTGATCCAAAAGCAAAAAGAGAATTAAAGGAATTAATGGTCGTGTTAAAGGAAAAGTTTAATAAAACAATCATTTCCATTACCCATGACATGGAAGAAGTTATCAATGCTGATAAAGTCATTATTATGAACAAAGGAGAAGTTTTGAAAACTGGCAAACCAACGGATGTGTTTGAAAATGAAGATTTTTTAAGAAATGTTTGTTTAGATATACCTTTTGGTTTACAATTATCAAAACATTTAATTGAAAACAACATTAAGATTACTCCATCAATGTCAAGCAATAAAGTGATTGAACAATTATGAAAACAGAAGTAATTCAAAACCTTACATCTAAATACGCTATTGAGTGTAAAAATCTTAAAATTGTTTTTAATGAACATACTGATAAAGAGTTTTTAGTACTAGATGATTTTTCCTACAACTTTGAGAAAAATAAAATTTACTTTATTATTGGAAATTCAGGAACCGGGAAAACCTCATTAGTTACACACTTTAATGGACTTATTAAATCTAAATATGGTGATATCCGTGTTGGAAATCTTCATATTGACAATAAGAAAAGAAAAATTAAAAACTTTAAATTATTAAGAAGAACTGTGGGAATGGTTTTCCAATTTCCTGAATATCAATTGTTTAAAGATACCGTTGAAAAAGATATTATTTTTGGGCCAATTAATTTAGGAGACAACAAAGTTGATGCTAAAAAAAAGGCTAAAAAATATTTGAATATGTTAGGACTATCTGATGAATATTTACAACGCTCACCATTTGGATTATCTGGTGGACAAAAAAGACGTGTTGCCATTGCTGGTATTTTAGCAATTGAACCACAAATACTAATTTTTGATGAACCAACAGCTGGTTTAGATCCTGCTGGCGAACAAGAAATGATTGACATCATTCTTTCGTTAAAGAAACAAGGTAAAACTGTCATTGTAATTACACATAATATGGATCATGTTTTATCGATTGGTGATGACGTGTTAGTTTTAGATAATAAGAAAATGATTACAAGTGGAACACCTTATGAAATTTTTATGAACAAATCATTAATCACATCAACACAACTTGACACACCAATGGTTATTAATGTAATTAATAACCTTACTCAAGATAATAAGAAATTCGAAAAATTGTATAAACTCCAGCCAAGAAACGTTAAACAATTAGCTGACAATATTTCACAAATTATTAAAGGAGGCAAATAATGGCGCAAGTATTTAATACTTATGTAGATAAAAATTCATACATGCACCGATTAAACCCTTCTTTAAAGTTAATTGCTCTTGTAATTTTTATTGTAATGATTTTTTTACCACTTGGTTTCTTTGGTAATATCATCTTACTTTTTATCACTCTTATTTTATGAATCATTACCAAATTATCTTCAAGAGCAATGTGGAGCATTATTAAATCGTGCTTAGTAATGTTTATCATCCTATTATTAATTAACTGAATTACTTACAAATCACCAGGTTTTTTAGTATTTAGTAATCAGCACATTATATGCAATACCGGCGGATGATTACCTTGAGCACAAAACCCTGAAATAACTTGAACGCATGGTTTTATCTGAGGCGGGCAAGTAAATACAAATATGTATCAAGCCGAATGAGTTAAATCCTTAAACAATGGCAATGGTGGGTGAATATTTCCATCAACTCCTGACGGATGAAAAGATATTAATTTTCAAATAGGAGATACAATGTATTATCTCCCCTATAAATCTGCTTGATATGGTTTATCATCGCAAGCATTAATATTGGCAGCATCAATCACATTAAAAATATTTTTAATGATTGCAATTATTACTATTATTATTTCTTCCACTAACCCCGTACAACTTTCGTTTGCCATTGAAGATATTTTAAACCCATTAAGATACATTAAAATCCCTGTTAACGAATGAGCCATGACTATTTCTATTGCTTTAAGGTTTGTGCCTTCATTAATGATTGAATCACAAGTTATTATGAAAGCACAAGCTTCACGTGGTGTTGATTTTAAAAATGGAAATTTTAAGGATAAAATGAAAGCCTTAGTGTCTTTGGTTGTACCAATGTTTTCCATAGCGTTTCATAAAGCTGACGATTTAGCAAACGCTATGGAAGCAAGAGCATACAACCCGAGATATGCACGAACTCGTTATCGTAATTATTTAATTCATTGAACAGATTGAATCTTGTTTTTCTTATTAGTTACCTTATTAGGTATTTACATTATTTTTTCAGCTAAACATATTCTGTTCGGACCTTTTGGCTTTGTTGATGCTACATTATTATTTGGGGCTAATTAATGAATTATTTAGTAACACTAAGTTATGATGGTAGTCAATTCCATGGGTGAGCTAAACAAAATAATGTCAGAACTATCCAAGAAGAGATTGAAAAGATTTTAGAGAGACTACTTAATCAAAAAGTTACTATTTATGGTTCTGGTAGAACTGATGCATATGTTCACGCTTTAGCTCAAACATTTAGCTTCAACATTAAAAAGAATATCATTCCATGTAAGTCATTATTGAATGGTTTAAAATCTTTACAACCAAGCGACATTGATTTTATAAGCGTTAAACGGGTTGATGGGATGTTTAATGCTAGGTTTTCATGTAAATGTAAAACATATCGTTATGTCATAAACAATGGAGAATATGATGTTTTTAAAAGTAATTATGAATATTTTTACAAACGTAAAGTCAACATATCTTTATTAAAAAAAGGGTTGAATTTATTCAAGGGTGAACACGATTTTAAATCATTTAGTACTTCAGTGTTAGAAAACACAAAAAGAATTATCTACAAAACATCAATTGTAAAAAAAGGTCACTATCTATATGTTGAAATCACAGGTAATGGCTTTTTAAGAAATATGGTAAGAATGATTATGGGATCATTAATTGATTTAAATGAAAAAAAGAAATCTTTAAATGATATTAAAAACTTGCTAAACATTCCCTCTAAAGGTTCAGCCATTGCCAAAATTAAAGCTTGTGGTTTATATTTAGTCGACGTTAAATATTAGAAAAGTTCATTTAATTTGTCATTATTGACATTTTTTGTCAATATTGACATTTAATGTATATAATTCATATATGAAATCCAACAAATATAGTAAATTAATAGAGCTTAAAAAACATCTTATTAATGTTATTTATGAAGGGTCTGAATTAGAAGGGCTTGGTTTAACATATGCGAAAACTTCTGAAATTCTTAATAATCCTTATGCCAAAGATAGGTTTACTTTCAATCAAATATCGGCGGTTATTGGGATGAAAAAAGCATATGATTACATATTTGAAATATTAGAAAATCATGAAGTAATTTCAATAGATACATTAAAAAGAATTAATTATTTAATTGATTCATATGAAGAACCAGAACTTGCTGGCAAATGAAGGACTAGAGATAATTCTATCGGAGGAACATACTATATACCTCCAAAACTCCAGCCAAAGAAATATGAATTAATAGTTAATGAGATACTTTCAAGGCAAATATATTCATCATTAATAGTAAAACTTTATATAACGATTACCAGCTTACAATTTTTTGCCGATGGGAATAAACGAACAGCTTTGGTTTTTTGTAATTTACTATTAGTAAAGAATGATTTAGATTTTATCAAAATACTTGATCACCATTTGTTTAAAAGATTATTAGTCAATTGCTACGAAGCAAGAGATGGAGCTGAAGAAAAATTTATTTCTTATGTTTTGCAAACCGCTAAATTTAAACAAGTTGTACAAAATAATATTAACAAAAATAAAAGTAAATTCATTTCTGTGGGCAGTAATGTTGGTGATAAAATATTTAACAACTTACAATTGGTAGCGCAATCGGAAAATTTATCAATAGGTAGAATTCTAAAAAAATACCTATTAGAATTGTCATCAGGCTATGTTAAAAATTATCATTTAGTTAAAAATGAAACATCAATTTTAGAAGAACATAATAGTAATAAATGAATAGGATGCAGATTAAAACAAGATGAATATAATCGATTAATTAAATTTTGCAAAAGTAAAAATGTAACAGTTTATGAGTTAATAAAAGGGTGAGCATTAAATATGGTGTCTATATAAATTGAGACGCACTTATATAGAAATTATTTCAATCAGAAAATAGCAACAAATAACATCATAATTGCCATTACAGCACCTATAAATTGTGAAACAGAGAAGATGTACATCACAGCACTTCATGCTCCACCATGTAAGAATGGCGAACCAATCATTTGATTGACAATTAAAATGATATTTAAAATAATACCGACCAATCCTACTAAATGTAATCAAGCAAATGTTCGATTCACTGTTTTACCACCTTTACGATTACGATGTTGTGATGATAATCTAAAACCAATAAAACTAAACAACACGTAAATAACAATTAAGATTAAAGGAATTCAACTACCTCAATTTGTAATTTTACTTAAGATGATTTCAACGACACCACTCGCAACACAAAGCAAAGCAACAATAATTGCTGATGCTCGTAATAGCCCTAAATGTTGACCTTTTTGACTCATAATTTATCTTTCTTTATCTGAATATTAATATTATACGAAATAGAGTTGTATATAATTTTACACATTATGAAAACAGTTGATATTAAAGAAATATTTGAAAATGGTAAAGAATCTGAGAATGTCACTATTAAAGGATGAATTAAATCAAATCGTGATAGTGGTAAGATTGCCTTTTTAGAAATTAATGATGGTTCTACTATCAATAATCTTCAAGTAGTCTATAAAAAAGAAAAGACTAAAGGTTTTAATGATGTGATTGTTGCAAGAACTGGAGCAGCAGTATTAGCAAGTGGTGAAATTAAAAAAACACCTAAAGGTGAACAAAAATATGAACTTGCTGCCAATGAAGTTAAACTATTAAAGCAATCATCAGAAGATTATCCATTACAAAAAAAACAACATTCATTAGAGTTTTTAAGAGACAACGCTCATTTAAGAGCAAGAACAACAACGATTGCTGCGATTATGCAAGTGAGAAGTAAACTCGCATATGCAATCCATAAATTCTTTCAGGAGAATGGCTTCATTTGAGTCGCTTCTCCAATTATTACGAGCAATGATGCCGAAGGTGCAGGAGAAAACTTTAATATCGAAAACGATCCAACTAAACCATTCTTTGATAAAAAAGGTAAACTTACCGTATCAGGTCAATTAAATGCAGAAGCGTATGCTGAAGCATTTAAACAAGTTTACACTTTTGGTCCAACATTTAGAGCTGAAAGAAGTCACACTAATAGACATATGTCAGAATTTTGAATGGTAGAACCAGAAATTGCTTTTATAGATTTACAACAATTAATGTTAGTAATCGAAACTTTTATTAAATTCATTGTTAACCGCATTAATAATGAGTGTAAAGATGAAATTACTTTTTTTAGTAAAGATAAACCAGAAATCAAAAATAGGATTAATGAATTAATAAAAAAGGAATTCAAAAAGATTGAATATAAAAAAGTTATTGAATTACTAACAAAAGCAATTAAGGATGGTCATAAATTTGAAGATAACGATATCTTCTTTGGTAAAGATTTAGCAAGCGAACACGAAAGATACATTTGCGAAGCGGTTTATAAAGGACCTGTATTTGTTTATAACTATCCTAAAAAAATTAAAGCTTTCTATATGAAAGATAACCAAGACGAAGAAGACACAGTTGCAGCGTGTGATTTATTAGTGCCTGGTGTTGGCGAAATTGTTGGCGGTAGTCAACGTGAAGATAATTATGAAAAACTTATAAAACGTTGCCATGATTTAAAAATGGACGTATCTTCGATTCAATGATATTTAGACTTGAGAAAGTATGGCTATTATTCTTCGGCGGGATTTGGATTAGGATTTGAAAGATTAATAATGTACATTCTTGATATTGAAAACATTAGAGACACTATCCCTTTCCCAAGAGTTGAAGGAAACTTGAAGTTTTAATCATTAAACTATTAATTTAAATTAAAATTATTTCATGTTGTTTAATCAGCCAAACATCCGTTATTGGATTAGGAATGCTTTAAAAAAACAAGGAATTAATGAATTAACAAAGATTCAAGAACAAGTTTTACCATATGTATTAAATAATAAAAATGTAATTATTACTAGTCAAACTGGTTCTGGTAAGACTCTTTGTTATTTATTACCAATATTGAATAAAATTGATGTAAACATTAATAAAATACAATCATTAATTATCTTACCTACTAAAGAATTAACAAGACAAGTGTATAGTAGATTAATTGATTTTAAAAAAGAAAATAATCAATTAAAGATGATGTTATTAATTGGTAACAATGATATTAATAAGCAAGAAAAAGTATTAAAAAATAATCCACCACAAATTGTTGTTGGAACAATTAGTAAGGTGTTAGATTTTGTTAAATCTAAAAAGATCAATCGTGACATTAATACTCTTGTATTAGATGAAGCTGATATGTTAATTGATATGGGTTTTATTAGACAAGTTAATGAATTGTTTTCTTTTGTTAATAGTAATTCATTACAAAAAATTGCTTGTAGCGCAACAACACATACTTCATTAGCAAATCATTTATCTAAATATTTAGGCAACACAAAAGTAATTAGCGCCAATAAATCAATATGAGCTAATGATAATGTAACAAATTATCTTGTTTATAGTAATAATTACAACCAAATAGAAACTTTGTTTGGTTTATTAAGTAATATTAATCCTTATTTTTGTGTTATTTTCTGTAATACTAAAAAAAATGCTGATTTTGTTTATGAACAATTATTAAATAGAGAATTTAATGTTGCTTTGTTACATAAAGACTTGTCATCTCGACAAAGAAAAAATATTTATAAAGGAGCAAGTAATGCTAAATATCAATACCTAGTTGCGACTGATTTAGTTAGTCGGGGGTTAGATATAGAAGGCATTGATGTTGTTATATCGTATGGTTTACCTGATGAAGACATATGATATATGCATCGAATTGGTAGAACAGGTAGGCTTAACAAAACTGGTAAAGCATATACCATTTATGAAAACGGTATTGATAATAAGATTCTAAGATTATCAAAAAAGCACATTAATTGAAATTACTTACAATTAACAAAAACTAAAGAACTCATAGAAAAACCATTGCAACTTAGATTTAAACATAAATTAATGTTAGATCAACAAACTAATAATCAAATTAAAAAAATTATCGGTACACAATCTAAAAAGATAAGACCAGGATATAAAAAGAAAATTAAACAACAAATTTTAAAAATTAAACAAAAAAAACGTCACGAATTCATTGAAAAGAAAATAAAACAAAGATTATTAGAAAACAACATTCAAAGGACTAAACATAAAAAATATCATTAGTTTAATTGTAATTCCAACGCGATTATGTCCGCTTTAGTATAGCATTTTTTGCGTAAGAAATTATTTCATAAGGTGGTGTGCTTGAATCTTTATAGATGATTTTAAAAATACAGTTTTTAAAGATAATGGACAAATTAGGTCTAATTTTACATAGCTCATTTTTTTGAAACTTTACTCATCATAGTAAGAGTAGTAATAAGAAGAAGCAGAACTAGACTCATCAGCTATTCTTGTTTGAAGCGGGATAGATGTATCAGTTTCAGTTTTAGCTTCAGGTTCACCTTCAGTAGCCGCTATCTCTCCACCAGCAAGCTCCACAGGTTGTTCTGTACGAACTGTTTCATAAATACTATCAGTGGGTTGTGTAATTTCTGGTTCCACTGGCGCACTATAGTCTGCTCTCATTCTATTGACTATTGGTGGCTTAAAGTTTTGATAAAATTCTTTTACCGCTTTGTATGTTTCAAATCCTTTTATTGTTAACGACGCAACACTTACAGACATTTCTGCAGTAAATACTGCTCACGCATTTGCTGTATCACCATTTATATTATGCATAAAATCGGAATTTAATGTTTTAATAAAATTGTCAAGATCCGTCCCATGTTTTAACATTAATTCACTCAAAGAGTGTAATAATTCAAGTACATCTGCATAAAAATTATTAGACAAACTGTTAATTAACGATACAGCCTGATTAATTTTGTATACAGGAGATATGGTTTTATCTCCAAAAATATTAGCATACTTATCTGAAATGTTTTTCAAATCATCAAATGACATATGTAATTTAATTACATTAATGGCGTTTTCAATAAGATCCTTTGAGGAATTAAATAGATTTAGTTCTTTATTAGCGTATGTGTAACCAAGGCCATCGACAGTAAGAGATGCTGCTAAAGCAACAATTATTAAAATGACAGCAGCTAATCCTGCTGCAGTGATTCCGTTATTAATTGCTATTTTGATTGTTAAAAAAGCAACAATAATCGTCATTACCCCACTAGTTGTTGCTTCAGTAATAAGTCCGCTTCGTGCAGTTTTTTTTGCTTTATCAAGGTACTGTTGATACTTATCTACCTGGCCATCTTGTACGCTTTGATCAAATAAAGATAAATCTGTAATTGCCATTTCAAGTAGACTAGCGGTGTTTATTAAATCTTTATCATTCTGAGAATAATCACAATAAATTCATAATCCGCCTTTTAATTCACCATTAACACTTCATTTAACATCACTATAAACGTCATGTCCACCGCCATCACA
>JAISGU010000027.1 GCA_031262935.1 Mycoplasmataceae bacterium
TTTGTCATAACTTAACTCCTACTTAATATAAGTTAGACAATTTTTTATACCTTTTTACGAAGTAAACTTTATAGATTTAACCTCTAAAAAAGCAAACATTTTGAGACTTTATTCCTAAAGCAAGATACGAAGTTACACGACAATTTCTTTTCTTATTAAAGTACGAATAGAATTTGATAGTATTCATGTGTTGTTTTGTAGTACATTCCATTACTAATGCTTTGTATTCTAAAAATTCGGCATTTGACAACACTGCAACAGGTCTAACTTTATTAGGTAGCATATTTTCATAGTTCTTAATAATTTTTTCAGGAATGATAAAAACTTCTCATTTGTGAGTATTTCATTTTTTATTAATAGTTTTGTTAATTTCGTTCATAAAGGTTATTAATCATTATTAATCTCCTTTACATAGCTTGTTAACTATATAAGAAAAATGACAAAATATTTAACTAAAAGTAGAATAGAAATATTCAATTCTACCCATATTTCAATAGATTTATGGGTAGAGGAGTAATCATTATGGTTATTAAACTCGACTCATCTATAGCGATCTCAGA
The DNA here is from genome assembly GCA_031262935.1 of Mycoplasmataceae bacterium. Taxonomy (GTDB): domain Bacteria; phylum Bacillota_I; class Bacilli_A; order Mycoplasmatales; family Mycoplasmoidaceae; genus Malacoplasma_A. Next base: position 561 of record JAISGU010000027.1, read on the forward strand.
CGATTATCAGGTAACACTGATGATTGAATAGAAAGGTATCAGGTGAACTTTAAAGAGTTCATCACACTAATCTTACTATTGCTAGTAGTTCTAGTAATTATTAGTTAATAGTTTTTGATCGCTATATTTGAGAGAAGGGCAACCTTGACGGGTTGTCCTTTTTAATTACAAATAAAAAATACGGAATTGACGTTCCGTATTTAGCGACCTCAGACGATCAATATATTTATAGCATATTATTTAGATTAATGAGAGATAATTAGAAGGACATATGGCCAATAAATTTAACGGACTAACAGGAACTGCGGCTGAATATTTTGTGGCAGGAGAATTATCTAGAAGACTATGACATGCAGCATTAACAATAAAAAACGCAGAACACGCTGATATTCTTTGCACTAATGGAAAGAAAACTGTTCAAATTCAAGTTAAATCTACTTATGATAAACCTAAAACTAAAAGTTTTTTACTAGGTGAATCTAACCAAGATTGAATTGGTGATGATAAATTTTATGTATTCGTAAACCTTGACACAAAATATATAAAAAATGGCGATACTCAAACATTCGATAAGAATTCAATATGTAAAAATGAATATTTTATTGTTCCATCAAATGTTGTATCAAAAAATATTGCTATTCACCACAAACAATACGTGGACAGAGGTGGTAAAGACACACCATTAAGAGAATTTGGAAAGAATCAAGAAGACAATATTGCTTCATACGAGAATAACTGAGATTTATTATGAAAATAAATCTCCCAAACTATGTCATCTAATATCGAACTTCTAGCCCCTGCCGGTGATTTAAACCGTGGTAAAATCGCTTTATCATTTAAAGCAGATACTATCTATTTTGGAGCTAAACAATATTCATTAAGAGCAAGAGCAAGTAACTTTGACTTTAAAGAACTACATGAAATGATTAACTATGCTCATAATAATCATAAGAAAGCATATCTAGTTACTAATATTGTTTGTCATAACAATATGCTTGATGGTTTTGAATCTTTCTTAAAAGAAGTAATGACTACTCCTCCTGATGGATTTATTGTTAGTGATCCAAGTATTTTAAGAAAGATTCAAAAACTAGTTCCCAATGCTAACATTCATATTTCCACTCAACAATCAGTTACTAATTCTAAAGCTGCTTTATTTTGAAAAAGAAATGGAGCATCAAGAATTATTACGGCAAGAGAAGTTTCTCATGATGAACTTTCTTTAATGATTAAAATTGTTCATCATGAGTTAGAAATTGAATGTTTTACTCATGGAGCAATATGTATCTCTTATAGTGGTCGATGTATGTTAAGTAGTAATATGTGTTTAAGAGACGCTAATAATGGTGGTTGTGCTCAATCTTGTAGGTGAGTCTATGAATTAATTAAAGACAATAAATCTTTAAGCAAGACATTTACCATGTCTGCTAAAGATATGTGTTTAATTAATGAAGTTAATGAAAATAAAAAGATTGGTGTCTCTTCATTAAAAATTGAAGGACGAATGAAATCTGAACACTATATTGCTACCGTTGTTAATGCTTATCGACATGTAATTGATAATGTTAATAGTGAAGAATATATCAACGATATTAATAAAGCAGCTAATCGTGAAGTTTCAGTTGGTTGATATAAAGGAAGCCCAACACCAAATGAAATGTTGTATCATGAAGTTCCTAAAGAAGTTAATAAATTATTTGCAATGGTCATCGATAAAAAACTTCATGATACAACATATGAAGTCATTAGTCGTAATTATTTTAGTAAGGATATGACTTTTGAAGTCTTATCAAGAAATTTAAATCATATTGAGAAGATCAAACTACTCGATATTAAAGATAGTAATGGTATATCTATTAAAATCGTTAATACTCCGATGCTAAGATATACCATTACTATCGATGAGAAATTAGATTTAGATGTCGATGATATGATAAGGATAGTTCAATAATTTTTACCGAATTAAAATCATAATTTTTACCGAATTGATATATAATTCTTAAATGAATTTTAAATATTACAAACGTCATTTAGCACCAATTGCTAAGAAATTATTGAAAGAATATCCTTGTTTAATGGTGTCTGGACCAAGACAAGTTGGTAAATCTACAATGATAATAGAACAAGTTATAAATAATGATTGAAACACTATAACTCTAGATGATTTTGATCAAAAAGAACTTGCTGTGACTAACCCTAAATTGTTTTTTGAAAAAAATAAATGCCCAATATTTATTGATGAATTGCAACACGCTCCTAACCTTATGCCCAATATTAAAATAATCATAGATCAAACTAAACAAAAACCTGGACAATTCATTTTAACTGGTTCACAAATGTTCAAATTTAATGAAAGAATTAAAGAAAGATTGAGTACTAGAACAGCGGTTTTACATTTAAGATCATTATCAAATTCAGAAATACAAGAGCGCGAAAATTTTCCATTCGTTATCGATATGCACCATTTTGCTTCAATATCTAGATACAGTCAAATTAAGCAAACTAAAAATTTAGAAAATATATTAAGAGGTAGTTTGCCAGATATTGTTAACGGGAAAAGGAAAGACTTAACTATTTTTTATTCATCATATATCGAAGAAACGTTATATGGTGATATTAATGAAAATATTTTAAAAATTAAAGATGTTAATAAATTCAATAATTTTTTAAAAGCAACAGCAATTAGATCGGGTCAGTTGGTTAATGTTCATAATATTGCTGAAAATGCTGAAATTGATGATGATACAGCAATCGTTTGATTACATGCGTTAGAATCTATGGGCATTATTTTCTATCTGCATCCTTTCTCAGCAAAACTAACAAAAAAGCTATTAAAAAAACCAAAACTATATTTTTATGACACAGGATTATTGTGTCATCTTTTAAATATTGATAACGTTGATAAATTAATGGGTCATAAAAATTTAGGTAATATATTTGAAACTTGATGTATTTCTGAAATCAGTAAATCATATTTAAATAGCGGTAAGAATCCACATATTTATTATTTAACCAATGCTATTAACCAAGAAAAAATAGATGTAGTTATTGATAATGGTAATGGGTTATATTTAGCTGAAATCAAGTTTGCTACAAGATTTTCAAAAAGTGATGTTACTGGATTTTCTTTATTAGAAGGACATAAAATATTAGGCAAGGCAATTATTTGTCCATCTGATACTATTTCAGCAACACCTTTTGATAAAGATATTTTTATCATTCCTAATAGTTTGATTTAATTATTTATCAATAATCTTTTTTGAACTTCTAATCTATATCCATTAAATTTGCTGCTGCACTCGTTAATTGAGTTAACGTTATTAAACACTCAATAGATGATTCACAAACATAACCACAACCAATTAATGTGCTTTGCAAAAAACCAGTTTTAATGAGACCAGATAGTGGTAATTTCGCTATTGAAAATGCTTTATATGAAAGAGAATAAGAAGTATTAGTTCTTTTTTGGTCGTTTAAATACCTATTTACAGGATTTACCTCATTAGTATCTTTGTACCTATCGTTATCGTTAGCCTTTCCTAATAAATAGTCAAGGAGATCTTCTTGAACATTTTGTACATTTGTGTTTACATCATCTGCTAAAGTTAAAATGTTTTCTACTTGTTCTTCTGTTAATGTCGTTATATCTGAAATAGCAGTAATGGAAGATATAAGTAGATTTGTTGTGTTAACTATGTTTTGAGCATAATTACTTATAACGCTTAGAACATTCGCATCAGATCCATCATATGTATTTTTTAAAATATTAAATAATTGTGTGCCTTTATCTTTTATTAGTAAAATTTTATTCTTAACATTATTAAATATTGTTGTTTTGTCACCTGCTGTAATTTTTAATTTTAAATCATGAGAGTATGAGAGTATTGGTTTTTCTCTAGATGTAGCTTTTATCACAACATCATAAGGGTTATCTTCGTCTTCGCATTGAAAGACTTCGTTAGTTCAATACAAGCAACCTCATTCATCAATAGATAGTCATGTTGGAACATTTGTTCCAGTTAACGACCATGTAACATTTTGATTAATATTTTTTGTTGAACTAATAATAGTTCCGTTTTGTACTTGAGCAATATACTGTCTTTCTCCTAAAACCCCTTCAGTCATAGGAACATTAAAATCTCCAGTAGTATCTTTACAATCAATATCCATTTTAGTAGGTTCTTCGAATTCTTCCATGATATGAAGAACTACTTGTTGAGTAAATATTTCAGAGGAGTCTACTATTGATGTCACTACAACTTCAAATAAATAATCTTCTTCATCAGCGAACGAATTATCCCATGTAACCTTAGCTTCCCCATCAATAGTAGAAATCGATACACCAGAGGGTGCATTATTTAATGAATAAGAAAAATTGTTAGAAGCATTATCGGGAGATAATGAAGTAGCATAATAAATCCCTTCTGTTGTTGAAGAAGAAGATTCATTAATTGCTCCATACAAATCATGTTCGCCATGTATTAATGCTTCTGTTGGTGCCGGTTTTGAAATAATTTGTAATGAAATATTTTTTTCACTATATTTTTGCGGATTTTGTATAGATGTACATCTAATTTTGAAAGATTTAGTTCCACTTCCTGCATTAGATAAAACACTTAAAGTTCCAAAATTTTCATTTATAGATACACCAATTGGTACAGTCCCAACTAAACTTCATGTAGAAGATATATCGGATGAGTAAGTGGCAATATTAATATTGTCTATGCTTTCATAAGCTGTTATAGTATTAGGGCCAATGATAGTTGGAGTTGGAAGAGCAGTAACGCTAATAGTTATTTGCTTACTACAAGACAAATTTGTTGATAATGAACTAACTTTTAAATTAATGTTATGTGTACCAAACTGTATTGTTTCATCTCAAGTTATAAGAGCATCATTTGATATTTGCGTTAATGTCAATCAACTTGGTTTATTATCAATAGACCAGATTAAATCTGCGATTCTATCGATGTTGTTTAATTTTCATGAATACCCTTGATTTCCACCGCTAGTTAATTCAATACCGTTTAGTTGCGTTGGCCCATCTATTTCAATAGAAGGTGCAACTAATTTAATAGTTATAGTTTTATCCTCACAACCATTACACTTTGCAGTAATCTTAACATCTTTATCATTACTTACAAGTTTAATGTAATGAAGTGTTTTAGTTGAACTATTAAAAATATAATTTTCACTTTCGTCACAAAATAAGCTTACAACTTCTGAATTTGAACTCTCTACAGTGATTGTTGCTATATTATTTGAATTTTCATCACTTGAGGGGAAAGACAAAGAAGTTCTATTTGTTTTTAATGTAATATATGGAGAATCTGAACTCTTACAACTCGAAATTATTACAGGTGATATCGCAAGAGGAAAAACAATTCCAGCAAACATTAACAATGTTTTAATTTGTTTAATTTTCATAAATTATTTACCCTCATATAACTTAGTAGTTAATCTTGCTTTGTAGTATCTTTGAAACACTACTGCAATAATGATGGATACTACAAAAATTATCAAACCAATTATTATCATTGCCATGTATCCACCGCTTATTGTTTGTTTTTCACCAGTTGGTACAAGCGATCCCACCATCATTAAGACAAATCCAATAATCCCACCAACTATACCAATTACATATGCTAAAACTTTATACTTAAACATTTTAGCATCAATGTAATCTCTCCTATCATTTCTATCAACTTTATTTGTATTAATTCTTAATGCCTCATCATCTTGAGCCATTAATTTTTTAATATTCTCGTTTTCCATTGTTTTTAATCTCCTATTTCTAACTATTACTATATATCAAAAATGTGAATAAAGTAGAGTTGAGTTATTTAGCACATTTATCTATATTAACTTTATGACTTTATCTCAAAAAGTTGGGCTAAGAATTAAAGAGCTAAGAAAAGTTAAACATCTAACTCAAGAACAACTAAGTTTAGAATATGGAGAAAGATCATATATTTCTAAAATAGAAACTGGCACAAGCAATATGTCTATTCTTAATATCTTTAAAGTGTGTAAAGCATTAAAAATAAGTTTGTGTGATTTTTTTAACTGTAACTTATTTAAATAAATATTTAACTTGTATTTTTATTTGATGTCTCAATAGTTTGTATTTTTATAAAATATCTATTACAATTAATACGCTTAAAACGGTGGCAGGGTTTTAAATCATTAAATATCTAACCATCTAATAAGCAAAAAGAAATCTTGGACAATTACCCAAGTGGCTGAAGGGTTCGGTCTTGAAAACCGAGAGGCGTCGCAAGACGCGCGGGGGTTCGAATCCCTCATTGTCCGCCATTTCGCGGGATAGAGCAGTTTGGTAGCTCGTCAGGCTCATAATCTGAAGGTCGTGTGGTTCAAATCCCACTCCCGCAACCAAAGGTCCCATGGTATAGCGATTATTATGTCCCCCTGTCACGGGGACGATAGGGGTTTAACTCCCCTTGGGACCGCCATGGCTTTATAGCTCAGGTAGTAGAGCAACAGACTGAAAATCTGTGTGTGCGTGGTGCAAATCCACGTAAAGCCACCAGAACTTTTTCTCATATCATAAATAAACTTATTGTTGTAAAATATTAATATGTTTGCTACAACAATAAGTTCGAGAGAGAGAGAGAGAGTAATACTCTAATTACTATCAACTTATTTAAATCTAACAGTTATTTTGACTGTTAGATTTTTTGTTGTAACAGACTAGTGTTTAAGGAGTAAAAATGGAAAACAATAATTTAACTAAAAGTAAAACAAACCATAGAATTTGTATAAGAATTACAATTATGAACGTTGTAAAAATAATTATTTTAGGAATTGTAACATTTCTTTTTATTTGAGTATTAGATTCAATTTTAAATATTGTGTTGATTAATGGAGCTAGTGATACCAGTCTCACCGAAACAATAGCAATTCTAAAAACAGTTTTCTATGCAATTTTGGCAATTATCAATTTAGTTGTTGACATAATTTGAATGAAGGAAATAATAATAAATTGTAAAAATGCGAATAAGATTGACAATGAAACAATCAAATAAGAAAAAATGAAAAATTGTTGGAGATATAGTACTTGATATTTTATTATGAATAATATTTTTTCCAATTGCTATATGATTTACAATAAAATTAATAAAACAATATAGATCTAATGAATATATAGATAATAAAATCGCTCTTTTAAACGAAAGTGTCCATTAATTAGTTAGGCAGTCAACTCAAGGTCAGTAAGGTACCCCCAAGAAATTAGAGCAAATTCCACCAAGTTTTTTAATCCTTTGATATAGTTATTGCCTTATGACAAAAACACTTAAAAAAACTGCGAGTAAACGCAAGAAAATAATCATCTGATCAATAGTTGTAGGTACTACCATTATTCCGTGTGCTGTAGCTATTCCTATGTATCTACAAAGCAAGGTACAATCCCTAGACTCTATTAAATTCGTAACTGATTTAGGTAGTGTAGACTATGTTCCTAGTGAATTAGACATTGAAAACGGATTTAGAGAAATCAATAGTAACCTTATTAGTAACTGAGACGAAGTAACTATCTCTAAGACATCAAGCGATACAAAGTCTTTAACGGTTAAACTTGAAGCTAAGAATACTAAACATTACAAAGGTAATAAACAACTAACAATAAACTATCGATGTATTATTCCTTTCTATGAAATAGATAATAGTGTAGACACTATTAATTGGTATTTATCCACAAGACAAGAAAACAATATCGCTAAGTTACCATGAGATAATAGTGAAATAGATGGATTTGAATATGTAGTTCACTTTGAACATTTACATTTAAAACTGCAAACTAATGGTCTCTATATGAATAATGAATTAATCATTGGTAATGAAAATCAAAACTTTTCTAATAACTTGCCTTATCTAATTAACGATAAGCTTACTTCTATATTGTACTCGGGGTGTGATACTTTTAATGAATGAGCAACAAACAATTTAGTTTGAACGAACTTGATTAAATCGTAATAACATCTTCTATATATCCTTTTAAAATTTCTTCACTATTTGGCTTAACATAAGATATTCCTTTTATGTAGCATGTTAACTTATAAAATTGAAGATAATCATATCCACCAATATTTTTCTTTTTAAAATTTTGTATTTTTTCATACTGTTTCCAAAGAATTAAAGTTAAATTTGTTTCGTTAATTTCTTTTGTTGAACCGTTTTTATGAGCTTTACCTAAATGTTCTTCTTGATTAAGAAGAATGAAATTTTCGTAAATATTTGGAGAAAATGGAGATGATGCATCAAATTCGTTTTTCGGTCAAATATGGTGGACCTGAATTCCATGAATTACTCTTGTATTTGATAATTCAGAAAAATAGACATTATCTTTTGTCCCATAGTATTGTTGGTTTCATTCTTTTACAGAGTTTTTTTGCTTATTTTCGTCAAGCATATCGTATGATAAAGATGAACGAGGCATATTTAAAAACTCTATTTGTTCTTTTCTTGTAAGACCAAATTGTTTATTTTTATCACGAACATGTATTCTAAAATAACTTAAGTCGTAAATTGATTGTTCGAGTGAATGAGGAACTTTTATTGGGTGATATTTTGGAAGTTCATACAAATAAAATGAGTTAAGTCTCAAATTTTTTGTCTAACTTGCATTCATTATACACCTTGCTTCTTTTAAACAAATAGAGTTCGATTAACTGCATTTGATTTTGATATTTCATACCGTTGTGTTTTC
>JAISGU010000004.1 GCA_031262935.1 Mycoplasmataceae bacterium
ATCCTAATTCATAAGCTGAACGTTTATTAAAAACTCATTCACAAGAATAAATTAATCTTGTGATATAGTCTGCTCTTTTTCTTTTCATGTCTAACCTCGTTTCTTTCACAAAACTGGTCCGACTTATTTACCCTAACTTAAATCTTCTCTATAATTTTTATATGTCAAATATAACGGTTTCCGTATTAGTTCCTTGCTATAACTGTGAAAAAACAATAGCTAGAACAATTGATTCTATTATCAATCAAACATACGATAACAATTTAATATCATTAATTTTATGTAATGATGGTTCCACAGATAATACGTTAAAGATTCTTAAGCAATATCAAAACAAGTACGGCAATAAAAAAATTATTATTCTTGATAAGAAAAATGAAGGTTCTAGTATTGCAAGAAAATATCTATTAGACAAATGCGATAGTAAATATTTTATGTTAATGGATAGTGATGATTATTATGTTCCAAATGCTATAAAGCAATTGGTAAATAGGTTAGACAGAGATGTAGATGTAGTTGTTGCTAAGACAATCATTCTAAATAAGCATAATCACCAAAAAAAAATATTTTGAGCAAATTTTTTTAATAAAAGAACTACATACATCAAATATCTAAAAAAATGTGAGTATGGTTATCCATGAAATAAATTGATTAGAACATCAATTCTAAAAAATAACGACATTATTTTTACTAAAACATCATCTTTAGATGATTTATTATTAAATTCACAATTATTCTCTCTTACAAATAATGTAGCCTTTTGTAATGAATACACATATTATTATGATCGAAGTAGCAGCAATCTATCGGGTTCTAACAAGAAGTTTATTAGTGATAAAAAAAATAATGATATTATTGAAAATTTAAAAGCTACATTTGAATACATTGTTGATAAAAAGAAATTCAAAATGACAGATTCTCATATTAATACAATTTTAAATAATGCCATTTTTACTTCACTTGTTAATTTATATGCATCGTTAATTCATTTTCCAAGAAAATATAAAGTTAAAATTGAAAAGAAAACAAAGCAATTTTACTTTCATAAAGTAAATAAAATTGTTAAACAGTATGGGTTTAAATATCATCACCCTAAATGTTGATGACGTTTTTCTGCTTCTTTCTTTTTTAGGTTTAAAAATATACTTAAATAAATCATGGAGAAGAGAATAGATAGTAAAAACTCATCGTTCTTCAATAAAAAGAACTATTTAATCATCTCTTTAACATTAATTATTACTATCGTCATTATTGCTTTAACATTTATTTATTTTCTAAATATTGAATGAAAGAATTTATTTTCAGATTTAAAAAAAGGTTTTTCATATGGTTGAGCTTACATGTGAATGTTTTTAATACTATCATTTGTAGTTTCACAATGAATCATTAAAGTTGTAACTATTACATACCGAATGAGATTACAAAATATTAAAGTTAAATTTTCTGAGAAAGTTTTATATGCTTTAACACTAATGTTTCTAACTGCGGTTACACCAATGAATATTGTAACTGAACCATACACAATCTTTTGGATTAAAACACACGGATATAGTACATCAAAAGCGACGGCGTTATCAACAAATAATTCTTTTCTATGAGAGATAGCTCAAATTATTATTACCATACCAGCATATGTTTGAACATGTACAAAAGCGCAACTTTTAATTAATAATTCAAAAGGTTTAACAATATTTATTCTAATAAATGTTGGCATGATGATGGATGTATTTAGCATCCCATTTTTCATTGCTGCAGGTTTTTGAAAGAGGTTACAATATATCATTGCTAGAATATTTAATCGAATTAAACAATTCCTTCACCTCAGTTACCACACCAAACAACAAACATATAAAACATATGTGGTCGAAGCAAAGATGCAAAGAGAATTTAAAGAGTTTTTCTTTGATTGAAAGGGCACAATTATTTGTGGATTATTAATTTTATTCAATGAAAGTTTTTGATATTTAACTGTATTTTTTGCAATGTCATTTATTTTACCAATTGATGAAGTTACTAATATTAATTTGCTTCACCAATGATTGATTGTTAATGTGGCAACAACTGCTAATAAGTTTATGCCTTTACCAGGCGGAGAAGGTACGATTGAGGTGATGATTAGTACATTAACAAGTCAATTAGGCGACACCAAAGAACGAAACTTATTTCATACATATGATAATGGTGAGTGCGGTAGTTTTGTTGATAACTCAATTATTATTTGAAGAATGTTTACGAACTATGTTCCAGCAATTATAGGTTTAGGAACATTTATATATTTAATTGTTCATTATTCAAAAAAAATTAAGCATAAAGAAAAAATTTTTAATAACTAAACACGACTTAGCTCTTATTCCTTTAAAAAGGTATTTTTAGTAATTAATTATTATTTAGGCTATTATTTATTGGTTATGGAGTGGTTATTATGAAAAAAACGATAAAAGTACTAATCTTCTTTGGTGTGATTGGAGTTACAACAACTGTGGTTCCTGTTGTAACATCGCTAGCAAGACAAAACAACGGTTATTCTCAATCTGGCATAGATAATTCACAAAAGCCTTTTTTTGGTCAAAACAATAATAAAATAAATTCATTAAGTCAAGATGACAAAAACGGAATAGTTAATTTTAAAATGAATCTTAATGGAATAGCTGACAATCTACACTCTGTTTGAGAGGATAAAAATTGAGAGAATAAAAATAATATGACAAGAAAATCATCATTCGACGTTGGGTTAAATAATCTCTCTCTAGATTTACATTTTCCTGTTAATACTTCCTATTGATTACAGTCTTATAAGGTGAATGAATGAGCTGATTATTCTGACTTAGTTAAATGTGGTGCAATATCCAATGAGTTGCCTTTTTTGACTATTGGTGTACATTATTCTGTAGGGTTTAGCGCAGTTAATTTTAATGTCCCTAATGCCGGATTACAATCTATGCAACATAGTTGATTATCTTATTCGTCTAATTGAGCTACAAATGAAACAAACAATCTCGGCCATTATTCTGGCACTGAAGATGGTAAATATTATCAAAAATTTGCATATCAAAAAGATGAATCATCTGATTTATCTTATGTGACAGAGGAAACTGATTATTCTCTATCTCTTACATCAAACACTGAAATGACACCCCTTTGTTGTGTTGATAATCCAAATATTTTAAATGTGTGTCAAATAAGAATAGTGCCAAGCACAGATCCGTCCCAAATGTATATGTTTGAAGGGAGATTGAATTTTAAAGATATGTCTGCTCCTAATAGTAAATTGTATTATCATCTTAATACATTATTTACATTCCGAATTTGAAGTATTTGTTCTTGCGGCGGCAGTGCTTTTCATACCCCAGGTGACATATGAACTAACGCAATATTGGCAATAGATGATAGTTATTTAGTATCAATTTAATGATGATTACGAAAAAAACAATTATTGGTAAAAAAGGTCTTTCGCTGTTTTGGGGTTAATTGTCAAATTATCGTTTAGCTTTTTCGTATGAACCACATATAGCCCTATAGTGTTAGATATTCCTTCATAAGAGAATATGTTTGTGTCAGTATGATTTGACTTTATAATAGTTATTAATAATTAATATATGAAAAAATATTTAAAAATTACATCATTAATGTTTGGATTAGTTGGTAGTCTAATTGTTTTGACACCAACTATAACTAGTTGCAAAAATAATAGTGTAATTGATAGCAATATTAAGAAAAATTACATCCCTACTATTAACCCAGCAAACACTATTGATCCAGATGCGTATAAAGATGTTGATGTTTCTTTTAATCTTAACATTGAAGGAAACGAGTGAAAAAATGTTGATATTGGTTCAAACATAGACGGTGATTACCAGTTAAATCAAGATAGTGTCTTTAGCAATGGTGTTTTGGATTTTTCTTTTTTAGCAAATGAAAATTTATGATTAAAAAATTATAAGCTTGATCAATGAATTAATTATCCGTCATTAGTTTCTCACGAGATTGTTATTGATAAGCCTATTCTTTCAATGAATACAAAATTTACAACTGATTTTAGTTACATTAGTGGTGCTAGAGGTAAGAATGTAAAACATCAATGAAATTGCATCAATAGAAATGTATGCATTCAAGGGCAATCCACAACTGACAAATTAAATGTATTAAAAGCTAATGATGATTTTTTTAATAAAAAGTATATTGATAATCCAGGAGAGTTCAATCCCAATCCTTTTAATATTCAAAGCAATTTTATACCACAAAATCCGATTAACATCGATATGACTGGGATTCAATATGTTAAAAATGCTGATATAAGAAATGTGTTACAAATTAAGATGACTAAAAACAATAATTTAAAAGGTCAATATAATTTTGAAAGTAGATTAAATTTCCAGCATTCTGTTCCCTTAAAACCAGGAGAATGACCACATTTTTCCATAAATGTGCTAATGAGAGATTACTTGGATGCTAGACTAGGTGAAAATTTTGAGTTATTTTCTATTGATCAATATAAGAATTTTACATGAAATGTACCTAAAAATTATATCGTTATGTAATTACTCTGTATGTTTTACTTAACATCGTTATACATTTGTTATATAGCAAAAATTACGATAACTTTACAATTAATGCTTGATAACGAGTTATTTATCAACATTCTTGTTCAAAAGAGTGCCTATAATCACTCTTATGCACGAGAGTGTTGTTAAATGATGTGTTATGATTCTCTCTATTTGTGAGAATGCACATATAAATTATGCTTCCCGCAGTGCTTTATCAACACTTTCGTTCAAAACAGCGCCTATAATCGCTGTTTTGAACGAATGTGTGTGAAAACATATAGAAAGTAAGTACATGTTTATGCTATACTTAGCAAGTTATGAGTAAACAAGACATTTTTTCAGGGATTAAGAAAGACAAGACGGTTCCTACACACTACACAATCAGAGAATCACTGGTAAACAAGATCAAGAATGACTCTAAAAAGACCGGACTAAGTGAGTCAAAAGTAGTCGATATGATACTTGAAAACTATTACAAAAAAAGTTAAAAATATTTGTAATATATGCTATCTTTATGCTATAATTATGTTGTTATGAACATTAATTATTCCATTATTGAAAACCTATATAGACAAACTAAAGTATTAAATGAAGACGAACTTAAAATATTGTTATCAAAGCTTGATAATGATACAAAAGCCCAATTACAAGCTGAAATATTTAATTCATTAACGCAAAATACAAGATAATGGACAAATTAGGTTGGTTTTTTATGATTTAATCATAGTAATTCTTCTACCATTTTTCTTTGTTTTGAATATACAAGTCCAGGATGATCACCAAGCCTTTTTCTAAGTCAT
>JAISGU010000022.1 GCA_031262935.1 Mycoplasmataceae bacterium
TTCGAACAGAACTTGATAAATTTTTAAAGTGATACAATGAAGAAAGAATTCAAATATCTCTTAATGGGAATACACCTAAATCGTATGGTTTGTATAAACAAATGCATGCTTATCTGACATATAATAAATTTACTCCAACTTTTAGGGCCTAATTTGAAAACAACACTTTTTGTCGTATAGCCCACAATTCTTTATTATACATATCACTATTTTCCTTTCTATGTACCAACTACCTTCTCTCATATACTTATTGACCATGTTTTTAGAAATTTACTTAAAAAGTTTTCTATATGTGTAATAATTTACAACACTGTGGATAAAAAAAAACATCTATTTAAAAAGATTTTTTTCTTTTGAGATTGAAGTATTTTTGAAAAACTATTATTGTTAATCAATTTTGTTGTTACATTAGGATTATTGATATATCAATGTTACATAGGAGGCTATACAGATTGAAGAGTATGAATAGCGTTTATAAGCAATATTTTTAATATTGTTAGTGTTATTCTAGCGACTAAGAAAATGCTTAGTTGCTTTGTATGAGGTATTATTGCAGTGATTGGTTTTGGAGCAGTATCACTAGGGAATAAAGAGTTTGGCAATGTTTTACTTTATTGAGCTTTTTATGTAATAAGTCAAATAATTGCTATTTATTTATGAAATAAACATAAAGACAATAAAAATCTTGTCAAACCAACCAATATCAAATTATGACATTTATTAATTATTTTGATTTCAACAGTTGGTTTAATTATCGGATTCTTTTTCATAGAAAGAATCCCATCATTCCAAAATTGATGATATCATAATGAAAATATCCACTCATGGTATCATAATTTATTAGATGCTTCAGTATTAATGTTATCAATCATGATGACAGTTTTTACTTGATTAAGATTCAGACAACGATGAATTATCTCAATCGTTGTCGATTCTTGTCAAGTTTCTTTATGATCGATTCAACTAGTTGAAGGTAGTTTAACAAATATGAGTGCTGCCATTATGATTGTTTCTTCAATTACAATGTTAACTTGCGCAATCTATGGTGTGATTAATTGAAGAAAGTAATCAATTTTTACTAAAAATAAGATAATATACAAATGACTTTAATTGATGGTAAAAAAATATCTAATGAAGTAAGTGATGAACTACTTAATGAAGTTAAAAAACTAAACGAAAGAAATATTAAACCTAATTTAGTTATCATTCAAGTAGGTCATGTATTAGCAAGTGATGTTTACATTAGAAACAAAACAAGACTTGCTAATAAATTAAATATTGATACCGAACTAGTCCAACTAGATGAAAACACAACAAATGAACAATTAATAAGACTTGTTAATGATTTAAATAATGACAAAAATGTTAATGGTATCTTAGTACAAATGCCATTACCTAAACAAATTGATGAAACTAAAATTATTTCATCAATTCATCCAATTAAAGATGTTGATTGTTTTCATCTAGTTAATATTGGAAAACTATGAACTGCAAGAAAATCACAAGTTAGACTAAAACCATGTACCCCAGCAGGAATAGTTGAATTGTTAAAAAGATACAATATTCCTATTGCTGAAAAAAAAGCAGTTGTAGTTGGACGAAGCAATATTGTTGGTAAACCAATGGCTTCTTTGTTGTTATTAGAAGACGCTACAGTGACATTAAGTCATTCTAAAACACCAAATCTTCACGAAGTATGTAAAGAAGCCGATATTTTAATATGCGCAGTGGGAAAACCTAAAATGTTTGATAAAAGTTTTATCAAACAAGGTGCAACCATCATTGATGTTGGGATGAATCGAGATGAATCTGGTAAATTATGTGGTGATGTTGACTTTGATTCGGTTAAAGAAGTTGCTAGTTATTTAACACCAGTACCTGGCGGGGTTGGTCCAATGACGGTTGTAATGTTAATGAAAAATTTAATTGAATTAACAAAAATACAAATTGGTGAATAATTTTCTTATTGTGTTGTCAAACTTACTTTCAATATAGAACAAAATTATCAATGCAGATTAAATAGACATCGTGGAAAAACATACATTCATTAGAATGTATATTGGTGTTAGCTCTTGCAGTTTCCATGTTCTATCTAATACACTATGTATTAGGAGAAACAATGAAAAGATACAAAAAAGATCAAAAGATACGACTGTCAAACTTACAACTTTTAAACGTAACTAAAAATGTACACAATTTAATTTTTAATAACGCGCATATATATTTAAAACAAAATGAATTAAAAACTGATGGTAAGATTGAAAACATTCATAGACAAATAGTTTTAGAACTACTTGATCGTATTAATAAATGTGCGTGTATTAATGATGCTATCAATCTAATTAATGAATGATACAAATTCTATAACACTGAGCGAACTAAATCTTACAAGTTCTGAAACAAGCAACTGGGTAAATGAGACACTTACCGTATGACACCAATTCAATCATTAACTTTTGACTACGAAAGGTATACTTAATGGGTATTAGATATTTCCACGATGTCTATCTTTTCACCAAGCACAAAATTATCAAAATTATCAATGACATCATTCAAATAAGTAAGTATAATAGTATCGGTTTGTCAAAAAAGGAATGAAATGAAAAAAAGTGTGTGTGTTTGTATATTAGGGGGAGGAATAGTAACTCCTTTATTGTTATCGAATTGTGGAAATAAGGAACAAACGTTTTTATTTCCTGATAGTTTAGAAAAAGTAAACTTTGAATGACAAGAAGACAATGAACTTTATTTAAAAACTAATAATGTGTGCGTAGGTGAAAATAGAACTGTTACATATTTTCATAATACGACAGGTTGTGTTATGAATTTTTCTGGGATATATTGTATTTGATGAGAAAATAATACATCATCATTAAATATTAATTCCGATAATTTTTTAGAATTTATAGATTTTTCTGGTGATCACACTATAACTCCTTTATATATGCCAGAGGTTGGCGAGAATTGCGATTATAGCGGTTATACTTTAGACTTCAGTATGACTGCGATTTATCATATTGATCAAGAAATACATTATTCTGATCAGATAGTTGCTAAACAAAATTTATTACATTTAGACCGATTAGATGATACCCCTCATTACATACCATCATCTGGTGACTATAATCTTTATCTACTAAAAACAAACGATGCCACATTTAGTATTGATGATAACAAAACTCATCTTCAATGAGAATATTCAATTAAAAGATATGATATTGTTCATCATTTTAATGTTACCTAATCTTAAAATGTTCTGAATTAACTAATTTATGGTTAACTTTATTATGAACACTTTTTTATTTATTACTAAACACAAATATGACATAATTAATTAATTATGTATTTAGGAATAGATGTAGGTACTAGCTCATTAAAAACAGTGCTAGCAAATGAAAAAGGAGAAATTATTGATCAATCATCAGCAAGTTATGAATTGTTAATTCCTAAACAAGGATGAACAGAACAAGATCCTGATGATTGATATTTAGCAGAAATCAAAACTATTAAAGAAATTGGAAAAAGAAATGATTTAACTAAAGTTAAAGGCATTTCTTTTTCTGGTCAAATGCATGGATTGGTTATTTTAGACAAAAATAATAAAGTAATTAGACCAGCCATATTATGAAATGATCAAAGAACAATTGAAGAAACTAATTATTTAAATACAAAGATTGGTAGAGAAAAATTAATTTCTTATACTGGCAATATTGCTTTTACTGGTTTTACTGCCCCTAAACTGCTTTGATTAAAAAAACATGAATCTAACAACTTTAAAAAAATTAATAAGATTATGTTACCAAAAGATTACACTGCATTTAAAATGTGTAACACCTTTGCAACAGACGTAAGCGATGCTAGCGGAACATTAATATTTGATGTACATCACAAATGTTGATCAAAACAAATGATTAAATTTTTAGGTATTAATGAAAAACAATTACCAAAGATTTATGAAAGTTACGAAATTATTGGTAATGTTTCCAAAGAATTTGCATCACTTACTGGATTATCAACATCAGCTAAAGTTATTATTGGTGGTGGAGATCAAGCCATAGGAGCTATCGGTACAGGAACCGTTGATAATAACATGATTAGTATTTCATTAGGGACAAGTGGTGTTGTGTTTGCTGCCTGTGATACTTTCAAAAAAACTGAAAGTGGGGCAATGCATGCTTTTTGTCATGCTAATGGAAAGTATCACATTATGGGAGTAATGTTATCAGCGGCTGGTAGTTTTGATTGGTGATGTAATGATATTTTAAGAACAAGACATTTTAGTGACATTAATAAAGAAATATCAAAAAGTAAAATAAGTAATCTATATTTCTTACCATATATCTCTGGGGAGAGAAGTCCAATTAACGATCCTATAGCAACTGGATCTTTTATTAATTTGACTTTATCTCACAAAAGAGGCGATTTGTCTCGTGCAGTTATTGAAGGAATTAACTTTGGACTATTAGATAATTTAATATCGATTAATAACTTAAACATTAAGCCAACATCTGCACGAGTCATTGGTGGTGGAGCTAAATCAAAGATTTGATTACAAATGTTGGCAGATACACTAGGAATTAAATTACATACCATTAATACTAGTGAAGGTGGTGCATTAGGAGCAATTATTTTAGCAATGGTTGGGTGTAGACAATACAAGAATGTACAAATAGCTTGTAAGAAAATTATTAAAGATGTAGAGACATATCATCCTAATATGACAAATAATAAAATTTATCGCAATAAATTTGCTAAATTTAAATCTTATTACTTAACATTGAGGGCCGTTTAAGTTCTATGCACTCTATAAAAAATCGTAAATTGAATTATTAATACTACAATTGTGAAATAAATATAAAAATGTATTATTCATATATATAATATTTGTATGAAAAATATTGTATACAGAGAATCGTATATTAAAAGTATTAAGAAATCAATTGGTTCAAATTTAATAAAAATTATTACGGGAATCAGAGGTGCTGGTAAATCTACTATCTTATCAGAAATCATCAAATATGTTCATTCTAAAAATGATGAATCTTATGTTATATCAATGGATTTTTCTTTAAAACCATTTTCAGACATTAAAAATGAAATTCAATTATTTGAATACCTTCAATCAAGAATTAAAAATAAAAAAGATAAATATTATCTTTTTTTAGATGAAATTCAAAATGTAAAAAATTTTGAAAATATTATCTTACATTTTTATTCGGGATACAATGTTGAAATTTTTATAACTGGTTCTAGTTCTTATTTACTTTCAAAACAAATTGGTACTAAATTTACACGTCGCCATATTGATTTTGAAATTTTCCCATTTACTTTTTTAGAGCTAAAAGAATATTGTTTAATTAACAATATTTCTTTAAACGATCAAGAGTTACTTGAAAAAATGATAATGTTTGGAGGATTACCTTTAACATATCAAATTCCTGACGACTTAAAGATTAAATGATTAAGTTCTTTAAGTTTAGAAATTGTTGAAAAAGATATTCTTCCAAATCAAAACATTGGTAATCTTTTAGAATTTAATAAAATTTTTAAATATGTTATGCAACAAATTGGACAATTATTTTCCTACGAAACTATTTATAGTTTTTTAAAAAAAGAAGATAATAAAAATTCTACTGCTAAAACTACCATTATTTCTTACATTAAAGCACTTAATGAAGCTAACCTTCTTTCTACAATTGAGCGTTACAATATTATTGGTAAAGAATTAATGGCTTATAAAACTAAGTACTATGCTTATGATATTGGTATAAGAAATGCTGTTGTTGATAATTGAAAGAATTTAGATTTACCAAAAATCATCGAGAATATCGTTTATTTAGAATTACTCAAGAGAGGTTATAACGTTAAAATTGGTAAAACATATAGTTGGGAAGTAGATTTTGTTGCCTTTAAAAATGGAACAATAACATATATACAAGTTTGTGAATCTCTATATAGCGAGGAAAAATATAAACAAGAATTAGATCCATTAAAATCAATTAAAGATAATTACGAAAAAATTGTGATTACATATCAAAAAGATATTAGAGAGAATGATAATGGTATAAAAATTGTTTCTTTAATTGATTTTTTAAGAAAGCATTAGTTTTTTGTTGTTTATTTTCCTTATCTTTCTCTAAACTTATTACCCAACAAAATTCCATTCAAAGAGAATCTACTTGCTGATAATATTTTAACATCAACAATATCGCCAATCTTAGTATCACCCATAAAGTTTACAACTTTCCATTGTGGAGAATAGCCAAACCAAACATTCTTATTGGTTTTAGATCTACCTTCTACTAAAACTTGTAATATTTGATTTAAATATTTCTCATTATTTCATTTAGCATATTTTTTAACAAGTTCATTTAACATTTGTAATCGCTTTTGTTTTATAGTGTTAGAAATTTTATCTTCAATTAATGATGCCGGTGTTCCTTCTCTTTTAGAATAAATAAATGTATAAGCATTATCAAATTTAACTTTGTTATACAAATCTAATGTGTGTTGAAATTGTATATTGCTCTCATTAGGAAAACCAACAATAATATCAGTAGATATTGAGATGTCTTTTATTTCTTTTTTTAATGATTTAATTATTTTTAAATAGTCATTAATCAACATCTCTCGATTCATTTTTATTAGGATTTGTTCATCACCTGATTGAACTGGAAGATGAATGTATGGCATGATGTTTTTATATTTTTTCATTACCTTAATTATTTTTAAATCAAAATTCCACGGGTTACATGTAACAAATCTCACGCGTGGGATGTTGGTTTTGGCAACATCCTCTAATAAGTTTGAAAAGTAATATTTATTGTTAATATCAATTCCATATGAATTAACATTTTGTCCTAATAATGTAACTTCTTTACATCCATGCTTAACTAAATTATTAATCTCATTTAATATATCGTCTTTACCTCTACTTCTAATTCTCCCTCTTGTGTATGGAACAATACAATAAGTACAAAACTTATCACACCCATACATGATGTTAACAAAAGCTTTAATATTAGATTGACGAACTGATGGCAGATTTTCTATAATCTCTTCTTCTTTAGAAAGCACATGTATTACACGTTCTTTTAATTTAATTGCACGATAAAGTACTTCTGGCAACATATGAATGTTGTGTGTGCCTATAACAAAATTAATATGTTTAGATTTATTTACAATCTTATCTACAACACTCTTTTCTTGAGCCATACATCCACAAACGCCAAAATAAAAGTTTTTTTTGTTCGTTAGTCTCTTTAGTAGTCCTATCTCCCCAAAAACTTTATTTTCGGCGTTTTCTCTTACGGCACAAGTATTTAGGATGACTAGGTTTGCTTGATTTACATTTTCTGTTTCTTTAAAACCTATCGCTTCTAAAATTCCTTTAATCTGTTCTGTATCTCTAATGTTAGCTTGGCATCCATATGTACGGATATAGTAATAAAAGTTTTTACCAATATTTTTATATTGATTTGAAATAGTAAATTTATTTGTTTTAATTAAAGATTTGTATGTACGCTTTCTAGCGTCGTTCATATTTGGTAAAAAGTATTTATCATAATTATTCTTTTTCATATAATTACCACTCATTATAGAATGTATGAAAAGAATTAAGTTATTATCATTATTAACACTACCAATCTGTTCTTTACCAATAGCATTAGCTGCAACCAGTTGTAGTGCCATAAACACTAAATCTTTAACACTTAATAACGCCGACGTAGATAAAAACATTACATCCTTAAAGAAAGACAGTCCTTCTATGAAGAAATTAATGTGAGGTGACAAATCATACAATGATGGTAATTATGTTTTATTCATCTGTCATAGTGGAGATGAAGGAAATAGCGGTAATATTGCTTGAAATAATTTCTTTTTTGGGAATAGAAGTGCCTTTGATAAAGACAACATTAAAGACACTAAGTTTTCTAACAATATTAACGACTACTTATTAAATCAAACATATCTTAACCCAATGGGTGATTCGGTTAGTGTTAAATTTGTTTTGTATATGGAATACAACACAAAGGAAACATGAAATGATGGTGATGGTGCTAATTCTAAAGCAAAAACTGGTGCATGTTCTCCGTTTGCTACATATGGTGAACAAGATGATAAAGTTAAATCTGATGATAAGAAAAAAGGTGATTTTGTTAGAAACGATAAAGCAGCTAAACAATATCGTAATTTAATTAGTGTTAGTAAAAAACTAATTGGCGATGATAAAGTTGATAATGATTTTACTGCTATTCAATGAGTTAAGGGGCATCCTAAAGGCTTCTTTAAAAGCGACGCATTAAAAGAAGATGACTCTTTTGCAAGAGCAATATCAGAGAACATTAAAAATAGCGATATTAAATGATGAATTAAATAACATTTAAATCACATAAATAAAGATAATCATTTTATGACATATGCAATAATTTTAGCAGCAGGGTTTGGTAGTAGATTTGTTAAACAACCAATCAAACCGTTGTTTGTCATTAATAAAAAACCAATATTTCTACATAGTGTTTTAACCTTCTTAAAAAATAAGAACATTGATAAGATCCTTCTAGTTGTTAATAAAGATTATGAAAATCTATACAAAAAATATTTATCAAAAAACATATTAACTTGTCATGGCGATAAATCTTTTAGATATCAGTCTTTAATTAATGGCGTTAGCTTTTTAGAAAAAAAATATAGTCTTAATAAAAATGACATTATTATTACACACGATGCAGCAAGGATTAATGTTGATAATGAAATAATTAATCAAAATATAACTATTTCAAAAAAATATGGGTATGCAACCACTATTTTGCCAATTAATGATTCAATTTGCGAAATTAATAAAATTTCTAAATATATCGATAGAAACAATAAATATTTAGTTCAAACACCACAAACCATTCAATATAAATATTGAAAAAAAATTAAAGGAAATAAAAATACCACCGATCTTTTTTCTTATTTAAACTTAAAATGCAAACAAGAAAATATTGTCATCGGTAATTTAAAAAACATTAAGATAACTACTATTAAAGATTTAAACATTCTTTAGTTGTTGATGGTTTTTATCAACTGTTTTAGTTACAACATCATTAGTTTGATCCATAATCGTTTTAGAAATATTTCCTAAATCCTTAATTGTTGTTAATGCATCATTATTAATAATCCCCTCGTTGTTGGTAATGTAAGCATTATTTTCAACTAATTCTAATGAATGAAAATTCGCATTTAATGCTGCTAAAACTTTAAAGGCACAGCTCATCTTAGCACCATCACATATTGCACCACCGTTACTTGCAATGCATAAATTAATCAAATTGTTAATTTGTTTAATGCTACAATTTCTTTGATAAGCTATTCCTACAGTTGTAGCTGTTGCAGCAGCAATTACACTACCACAATATGCTGATAAAGAACCAATATGTTTTTTAATAATTCAAGTAATAATATGACTAAAAGCTAATGCTTGTAATAGTTTTAATTCATTTATCTTGTTGAATTTAGCATAAGCATATTGTGGTATAGAAACGGTTAGCCCATGATCACCGCTATCACAAGAAGACATTACTGGCAATTTACATCCTGCCATTCTAGCTTCAATCGCACTTGTTACTTCCTTAATAACATATTGTTTTCAATCGGTTCCTTTAATTGCTTTTGTAAAAGCATATGGATGTTTATAACCTTGTTCCTTAATTTTGTTATTCATATCAATACCATCTTTTAAAAAAGATAAATCTTTTATTGTTAACGATTTTATACAATTGTAAATATCAATTAGTTTGAAATAATCAATACTTAAATGTGTTGAACCTAATTGATATTTACTTGATTTTTGTTTATCAGGCACATAAACAATTGAATCGTTTAATTTAACTCATTCAATGTTATCATGAGCGTGTTTTATTAAAGATACAGCTACATTATTTTTAACATCTTTAATTCTCGCCTCAACATATATCGGATCAACATTTGTTAAAACATTTACCTTAACAATGTTTTTTTTCATTAAAGATTTAATTTGTTTAATTTCATTGGTTTTAAGTTCACTAATAATATTTAATTTCTTATCAATATTTTTAATAACACTCCCTGCAATAGCAATTCCTTCTGTCCCTATCTTACCAAGCAATGGGACTCCTACAGAAACAATGTTTCGATAAATAAATTGTGATAGATTAACATATATTTTTTTAATTGGTTTTTTTAAATGTTTACTACTTGCAGCAGTTGCTAATGCAACTGCTCCAATTTCTGTACACCCCATTGCTGGTTTAATTAATTGATGTAAGAGATTGATAATAAATGTTTTATTTTTGTTTTCCATAATTCTATTTCTATATTTATATAGTATACACCCACTCTTTACAACGATAGACGTTTAAATATTACACATATAATCTTAGAAATAGGAATAATTATGGAAAAAGTAACAGCTGAACAAATTAGAAACATGAGCGAACAAGAATGACAAGATTTTAGAAATAAATCTTGAAAGAAAAAACAAGAAATGTATTCTCAATCAATGCCTGATTGATATTTAAAAGATAAAAATGGTTTTATAGATTTTTTAAATCATAAAAAATAATGCCTAAAAATTTTAGTGATAAACAAAGTCACGCACATTGATATATTAAGGCGTGGAACTGAACCAAAACGCATATTGTTGAAATTGGTGTTTTTGGTTTATTCCTAGGTTTTAATAGGTTCTTTTATTTACTTGCAAGACTAATTTCTCACAATATATATAGCTGTCCTGCTGATGAATTAAATATAAGTTTCCCTTTTGAAAGAGCTATTCCTCTTAATTCGTTTACTGCATCATTTGCTATCCCTTATTTATTAAGTTTTTTATATTGAATAATTATTCCTTTTGTTATATATGGTACATTAGGTAAAAAAGCCTTTTATCGTTTTATTGGTGGAACATTAATGGCTTATGGAATCTCGTTTTTATTTATGGCTTTCTTACCTACAAAGCAAGATCCAAGCGTTTATGCTCAAGCACGACAATGACTATATGGTGGTGGAGATCTAAGTTATTACGGTCAGGATAATTTACCTATAAATCCAGATTTAAAAGGTTGAGATAAATTAAATGCAACTATTTTAAATATGGTATACGATGCAGATTGTCCTGATAATTTATGTCCTTCATATCATAATATTTGTACTTTTTTACCATTCTTGATTTATGTATATCCTGATGAGAAAGGCAAAAGACATTGATTAGGTTTCTCATTAACATTATTCTTTTATATTCTTGTAGCCACTTCAACTTTATGTACAAGACAACATTGCATTATGGACGTAATAGTCGCAATTGGTATGTGTGGAATTAGTTTTGGTTTATCACGTGTAATTAAATTAGGTAGTAAAATATCTAACTTCAATGATTGATTTAATCAACAAATTGGTGTTTCATTAAAAAATGCACGATTTAATAGAAAACACGCATTAAGAGCAACATTGTACCTTTCCATTTGGTTTATTCTCATCATAGCTTGTATCTTTTTTGGCGCAATAAGTTTAATAACTGGTGACCCATTTAAAGGTGGATGACATGGTAATTGAACATCAATGGCATTCTGTGAATAAGAATTTATCAACATCGATACATATTACCATCATTCTATATAAGGGGTATGTAGATATTTTTTTGTTCAAAAAAATAGCAAGTTATTCTAATAAGTTACAATAACCAAACTAGAATAAAATATTTATGATTAGCAGCAGATGATATATTTTTACAACAGCAAACGACACTTTTATTTGTTATTGGGAGTTTATTTTTGACTCTATATGTAAAAGTATGTAAAGTTATCTATATTTGTTTAAAAAAAATGGAGCAAATTGAGAACTATGTAAAATTTTAAGTGTGTTGTATAGTCTGATTTTTTTTGACATTTTACATAGAGAGACTAAATTAATCCAATATCTTTTCTGTAATACATTCCATCAAAATTAACTTGTCGTACATTATGATAAACTTTTTTATAAGTTTCTTTAATAGTCTTACCTAAAGCAACCACTGATAACACTCTACCACCATTGGTAATCAACTTGTTGTTAATAGATTTAACACCACTATAGAATAGTAATGGATTATTAATTATTTTAATTTCATCTCCTTTTTGATAATTACCTGGATAGCCTTTTGATGCCAACACAACATTAATAGCAATTTGCTTTTTTCATTTAAACTTAAATTTATTTAATTGATTTTTTAAAGTGAATTGAATCATCTTTAAAAAATCAAAATGCATTAATGGTAAAATTGATTGCGTTTCAGGGTCCCCAAGTCTAACATTGTATTCTAAACATTTACATCCTTTGCTTGTAATCATTACTCCAAAGAAAATAAAACCATGAAAATCCATTTTTTCTTTTTGTGTGCCTTTAAGTGTTGGTAACATAATGTTTTTAACAAAATCATCCATAATTTCTTTTGTTAGATGTTGGTTTGGGCAAATAGCACCCATACCACCAGTATTTGGACCTTTATTGCCATCATAGATAGCTTTATGATCTTGTGAAGAAATTAATGGAACAATAGTTTTGCCATCAGTAACACAAACTATTGAAGCTTCTACCCCTTTTAAAAATTCTTCAATAACAATTGAATTACCAGCATCTTTGAATTTTTTTTCAACCATCATTTCATCAACACATTTATTCGCTTCAATTAATTTGTGACAAATTACCACACCTTTACCCGCAGCAAGACCATTTGCTTTAATAACAATAGGAAAATTAACTTTTTTTAAATAAGCTTTTGCAGCATATTTATCTGTAAATGTTTTATATTCTGCAGTTGCAATAGTATATTTTTTCATAAAATTCTTTGCATAGATTTTACTACCTTCAAGTATTGCACCTTTTTTATTCGGTCCAAAAATAATTAATTTATTTTTTCTAAATAAATCAACAACTCCTTCTACTAGTGGTTGTTCTGGACCGACGATTGTTAAATCAATTTTGTTTTCTTTAGCAAAATCTAGATATTCATTATTATTTTTTAAATTAATAGAACAACATTTATTAATTAAGTCGATCCCCCCGTTTCCTGGAGCAACATAAATGTTTTTTACATTTTTATTTTGTGCTAATTTTCAAGCAATAGCGGATTCTCGTCCGCCAGAACCAATTAATAATATTTTCATAATGATAGAAATTATAGACAAGTGTCTATAAAAATAATTCTATCTAAACTACTTATTTATCTGAAGGAACTTTAGAAGTAGCTTTAGTTTTTTTTACATAAACTAAAACTCGATGAAATCTTAAAAATGAAAAATAATCTCTTTCAAATTTATAACCAGCTTTGTCAAGTAATTCTTTTGCTAGAATTGTTGAGTTAGCATTGTTGTTACCCTTTTCAGAGTGATTACAATACTTAATCTCTTCTCTGTTTTCATTAATTGCTTTTCTTAGTGTGTTAATATAACGATATACGCCAAACATTTTATTTTCCTTTTCTTTTATTTATGATATGCATTATAAGAAATATGTAGAAATTAATTACTCAATATCATCGATAGTACTATCATTCTTATATAAACACCATTATTCATTTGTTTGAAAATTCTTGATTGTTTACATTCGACAACTTCGTTGTCAATCTCTATACCACGATTAAAAGGAGCTGGATGAATGATAATTGATTTAGGTTTCATTAATGTAACTCGATTCATTGTCATTCCATATAACTTGTTATATTCTTGAATAGATATATGCATTTGTTCTGTCAATCGCTCATTTTGAATTCTCAATAGATTAATTACATCAGCTTTTTTAATACCTTCTTCAAAACCAATGTATTCATATTGTGGATCTTGAAATTCTTTAGGTGCAGATAATAAAACATTCATTCCTAATCGTTTCATAATTTTAATATTACTATGAGCAACTCTTGAATGAATAATATCACCAACAATTAAAATTGTTAGACCTTTAAATTTTTTAAAATCTTGATAAATAGTTAAAAGGTCTAACAATGTTTGTGTGGGATGATTGGCAGTACCGTCACCTGCATTAATAATTGGAATTTTAATATCTTTTAATTGTTGGTATCATTCGTTGTGTACATCCCTAATTACTAGTGCGTCTATGCCAAATGATGCAAAAGTTTTAATAGTGTCATGGAAGGTCTCCCCTTTGTTAATCGATGATGAACTAACAGAAAAATCTATCGGTTTACAACCAAGTTTTTCTTCAGCAACTAAAAAACTATAGTGAGTCCTAGTAGAATTCTCAAAGAAAAGATTAGCAACAATTTTGTTTTTGAATTGTTTTACTATTTTCTTTTTTGATAAAGTGTTTGCTTCTTTAATAATGTCAATTACTTGCTTGGTCGATAAATCATCAAGTTTTAATAAATTAAACATAAAAAAATTATAACTGCTTTTAAATCTTTGTAATGTCAACAGGCACTAAATTTTTTTCAGATTTTCCATCTTTGATGGCGTGTCTTAATGCTTTAATTGCATCAAGCGATGTAAAACAAGGAATCTTACATTCAGTAGCAAGTCTTCTAATTTTAAATCCATCCGAATTAGCATCTTTACCAATTGTTGGTGTATTTAAAACAATATCAATTTTACCTTGATGAATTAAGTTGATGATGGAATTATTACCTTCTCATATTTTATTTAAAATAGTTACATCATCAACACCATTAGCTTTTAAATATTTACCAGTTCCTTTGGTTGCAAGGATTTTAAATCCTAACTCATTGTAACGATTAACAATTGGTAAAACTTCTTCTTTATCTTTGTTTCTAACACTCACCAATAAATTACCTTTGTTAGGTACGCGAGTACCAACACCAATAAACGCTTTTAATAATGCATCACTAAATAATTTATCAATGCCTAATACTTCTCCGGTAGACTTCATTTCAGGGCCAAGAGCAGTTTCGCTTCCTTTAATCTTTTCAAACGAGAATACAGGCACTTTAACAGCAATCCAAGGTGATTTCTTGTATAGACCAGTACCGTAAGGCATATTTCTTAATTTCTTTCCAAAAATCACGTTTGTAGCAACATCGATAATTGGTAAGTTTGTTACTTTACTAATATATGGCACTGTTCGACTGCTTCTTGGATTTACTTCAATAATATACACGCGATCATGTGACACTATAAACTGAATATTTAAAACACCAATCACTTTTAATTCAAGTGCAATTCTTTTGGTGTATTCACAAATCGTTTCAATGTGTTCTTGATATAAAGTATGTGGCGGATATACAGCAATACTATCACCTGAATGTATTCCTGCACGATCAATGTGTTCCATAACTCCAGGAATTAAAACATCGGTTCCATCACAGATGGCGTCAACCTCGCATTCTCTCCCTTGCATATATTTATCAATTAAGATTGGATGTTCTTGGTGCACATTATTAATATTATTTACATATTTAGTTAGGCTTGTATCATCATATGCAATCGCCATACCTTGCCCACCTAACACATATGATGGTCTAACTAAAACCGGATATCCTAATTTGTTAGCTTCTTTTTTTGCTTGTTCGGCTGTATAAATTGTTCCACCGGATGGTTGAGGTATATGACATTTATGTAATGCTTCATTAAATGCTTTACGATCTTCAGCACGATCCATATCAAATTGACTAGTACCAAAGATTTTTACACCAATCTTTGATAAAGCTTCAGTCATCTTAATTGCGGTTTGTCCACCAAATTGAGTAATTGCTCCATCTGGTTTTTCCAACTCACATATATTAGTTATGTCCTCACGTGTGAGTGGTTCAAAATATAGTTTGTCAGCAATATCAAAATCTGTACTGACAGTTTCAGGGTTACTATTAACAATAATTGTTTCATAACCCATTTTCTTTAAAGCTCATACACAATGAACTGAACAGTAATCAAATTCTATTCCTTGTCCAATACGAATTGGACCACTACCGATAATAAGAATTTTCTTTTTAGTTTTCTTAGTATTAACTTCGTTACCTTCATCATAACTTGAGTAATAGTAATCACTATGAGCTTTAAACTCTCCACCACATGTATCAACTGTTTTAAATTGAGCAATGATATGATTTTTAATTCTTAATTGTTTAATATATTTTTCAGTTTTATTACACAATTTGGCAATTGATTTATCAGTAAACCCATACATTTTTGCTTT
This sequence comes from Mycoplasmataceae bacterium, assembly GCA_031262935.1. GTDB lineage: Bacteria > Bacillota_I > Bacilli_A > Mycoplasmatales > Mycoplasmoidaceae > Malacoplasma_A. The sequence continues at coordinate 16,162 of JAISGU010000022.1, forward strand.
AGTTAATAAAGCTTTATTAATGGATTTACTCCTTAATTCCTTTTCTAAATTAACAATGTTTTTAAATTTATGAATAAAGAATACATCCATTGTTGTAATGTTATGAATTTCCTCAACAGAAATACCTTTTCTTAAAGCTTCAGAAACCACTCACATGCGTTCATTATTTGTTACATGTAATTGTTTTAATAATTGTTGTTTAGTTAAATTCTTAAATTTTAATGCTTGTAACCCATCAATATTACTTTCTTCCAATGAACGTATGGCTTTCATTAACGCCATTTCTAAAGAAGGAGCAATAGCCATAACTTCACCAGTTGCTTTCATTTGAGTGCCTAGTGTTGTGTCGGCGGTTAAAAACTTAGCAAATGGTCATTTAGGAATCTTAACCACTACATAATCTAGTACTGGTTCAAACGATGCATAAGTTTTTTGTGTCACAGCATTAATGATTTCATCAAGCGTATATCCAATTGCTATTTTAGTTGCAACACGCGCAATCGGATATCCAGTTGCTTTTGAAGCTAATGCTGAGCTTCTAGAAACACGTGGATTAACTTCAATAACAGCATATTCAAATGATTTTGGGTTCAAAGCATACTGAACATTACACCCACCCTCAATTTTAAGTTCAGTAATAATTTTTAATGCTGCCGTTCTTAACATTTGTAATTCTTTATCAGCCAATGTTTGACAAGGAGCAACGACGATAGAATCTCCAGTATGCACACCTACAGGGTCAATATTTTCCATATTACATACTGTAACGACATTACCAACTTTATCTCTAATAACTTCAAATTCAATTTCTTTTCAACCAGAAACACATTTCTCTACAAGAATTTCATGAACACGCGAAGCGTTTAATCCAGTTTGAGCAATTGTTTTTAGTTCTTTTTGATCGTGAGCAATACCACCACCATAACCTCCTAATGTATAAGCGGGTCTAACAACGACTGGGTAACCAATTTTACCATTTACAAACGTTAAAGCATCTTTAACATTATGAACAACACGACTAGGAATACATGGTTCACCAATCTTTTCCATTGTCTTTTTAAATTCAAGACGGTCTTCAGCTTTTTTAATTCCTTCAGCTGTTGTTCCCAGTAATCTAACGTGATGCTTATTTAAAAAACCAGATTCAAATAAATCCATCGCAAGATTTAATCCTGTTTGTCCACCAAGGTTCGGCAAAATTGAATCTGGTTTTTCTTTAAGAATAATTTTTTGTAAAGAGTTAACAGTTAATGGTTCGATATAAATATGATCAGCCATATGTTTATCAGTCATAATGGTTGCGGGATTAGAGTTAACTAAAATGACTTCTATTCCTTCTTTTTTTAATTCACTACAAGCTTGAGTTCCGGCATAATCAAATTCGGCAGCTTGCCCAATAACAATTGGTCCGCTTCCGATTACTAATACCTTTTTAATATTTGGATTTTTAGCCATGACAAACGTTGCTTATCATTATACAGAGTAAAAGATTAATACTATGAAATCCTACCAAAGTGCATGAGAATATTTGTGTATTCCTTTTTTGTTATCCATTCTATCTCTAATGAACGCTGGAATAAACATAATCGATAAAAAACCAATAGCCACAACAATTTGCATCACTCCACCAATTACATCACTTATCGTAATTGGATTACCATTATTATCATACCCAGGTGTGTTTGGATGAAACTTATCAATTGGTGAACCGTTAAAATAATACCCCAGAATAAAGACAAAATCACCAATGGCTTTTGCACAAGTAAAGATCATTACAATACTAACAACAATTGTACACACAATTGCACCAGGAAGAAACGATTTAGTTTTTATAACTTTAGTTCTATTAGTCTTGCGGTTAATTAAGCAACCGATCACTGCAAAAACAATGCACAAAAAAGCTAAAACTGCATTCCAGTTACCAATTAAATCGGCAAACGAGTATAACGTACACAAATGAAAATTCCCATCTAAATTAGTATTTTGAGAACTATCGTAATATTTTGTTTCTTTACCATTATTACCACCATCTCATCCAGGAATTATTCCATAATGCCCAGTATTAATAAAAGCATAAGCACCAACTAAACCGAAAACGATTGTAAAAATGACAAAAATAACCTCAGCAATAATTACTCCTAGAAAGAAAGAATTTGGTTTTAGTCATTTCTTTAATTTTTTTGCAAATGGTATTTCGTTAGTAATTACTAATTCGTTGTAATATCTACCAGCATAAATGGCAAACCCATTAATAATTCCTAATATGCCAATGGCAACACATAATTGAGCAATTTGCAACATTCACGATGCTACTTGTAAATCAACCATCTTTCCACTATTAGTTCCTAATACTAACGAAAGAGTAATTAGAATATCAATCAAACTAACAATTGAAACACCTAACGCCATTGCCATAGAAACTTTTCTTGGTTCGCGCATTGATGTTTGTATTCCTGCTGCGGCATAGAATCCATCGAATGCAAAAAACACAGCTGGAACCGCACACATAATACCCATAAAAATATTTTGATCAGCAAATAAATAAGTATGTTTTGTCATTTCATCTCTTGATGTTGTTCAAGACATATCTCCACCTTTACCAAAGCCTAACATCATAAATCCCGTTATAGTGGCAAACAAGATTGGTAATACTTTAACCAACATCGTGACATGACTGTGAATATTAGCCATCTTAGCAGAAATACCAGAAACAATAATGAAATAACTAGAGATGGCTAATACAATTAACAACACCCCCCATCAAGACATACTAAAACCAAAACCTTCTTGTAAAGTCATTACTAAATACATTGGTAAAATAAAAAAATAAATTGGTAAGTGTAATCAAGTCATAAAGTTCTTTGTGCCCATATATAAGAACTTACTATTAAACTTTCTAACCCAACCAACAATACCTTGATTGTTATTCTCTCCACTTCCACTACAAATTTCTACAAGAGCAAATGTTAATGCAATGATTCCCATAATTGCTACTAATCATGGAATGATTGCATAAATAATTGCTCCATGAACATCAGCTAATATTTCATGATTCTTAATAAAAATACCAGCACCTATAGAAGAACAAATTACCATGATAATGGCACTAAAAAAACTAATCTTCTTTTTTTTAGAAGCTAATTGCAAAGGGGTTTTTTTATTTTTAATATTAGACACTTATAAAATAAGTATAAGAAATAACCATAATATAACTCTAAAATTTCTAGATAAATAAAAAATACCATCTTTTTTTGTGTGTGAAGAGATGGTTATACTAACAATAACGTATAACAACAAAAATGAAGATGATATTTTTAAAATCAAAATAAATCTATAACTATTATCTTAAAAATACAACTTAATTTTATAAATATTCCTTTTGGGCGGTTATAATTTGTTAGTTTTTACTATAAGAATGGGCACATTCGCTATTGAAAGAGCATATATAAAATTGAGTTAATTATCAAAATTTGGCGCTCCCAGGGAGATTCGAACTTCCGACCCCAGGTTTAGGAAACTTGTGCTCTATCCAACTGAGCTATGGGAGCTTATAATTTATTATAAGTATGAAAGATAACTATAAGTGAGATTTACAGGATTTATTACAAGGAAAATCATTAGAATATTTGCATGAACAATGATTAAATAAACAAAACGAGATTTTGAAATTGTATCCATTTTTTTTAAGTAATCTTAACAATTTCAAACAATGACTTAAACTTGAAGAAGAATTTGACGTTCTTTCTAATCGTTTAAACAATTACATTAGTAATAATTACAATGAAGATTTAGTTAATCCTTTATGAATTTCTTGATCGCAAAGATTGTCAAACGAATCAAATACTTTTAGTGTAAAACTATCAGATTGCACCAATAGGATATTGGATAATGAAAAACTAATAAAGAATTATTTAAGAGATAAGTCAATTAACAAATATCAAAGAGCATTTGTGTTAATTTTTAAAACTAAGCCACATATTTTAAAAAAAGATCAAGAACAGATATTAAGCAAGGCTTCAATTTTCAATGGTGGTTTTTCTACCATTTTTTCTACATTGAGTGATAGTGATTTAAAATTTAAAGATGCCGTTAATACAAAAGGTAAAAAAGTTCACTTAAAAACAATTGCTGATATTACGTTAAATTTAAAATCTAAAGATCGTACATTAAGAAAATCCACTTGAATTAATTTTAATCAAGCATATGCAAATTATGAAAGCACTTTTACGCAAACACTATATTACAACTACTTAATGTTGAACACTATAAGTAAGATTAGAAATTTTAATGACTACATTCACGCAACAGCTTTTAACGATGAGATTGATGTTAAATTAATTACTACCCTTTATGAAAATGTTGCTTCTTTTAAACCCATTATTAAACGATATCATCAATTAATAGACAAACTATTAAAAAAACAACTCAAGCTAAATAATCTTGAACCATGAGATAAAAATGTTGAATTATCAAAAACAAACCACACATACACTATTGAAGAAACAAAAAAAATTATTATTGAATCATTAAAACCATTAGGTAATGGATACATTAACAACATTAAAAAAGCTTTTAATGAGCATTGAATATCTTGATTGCCGAAACAAAACAAACAAACAGGCGCATACTCAATTGGAGGCACTAAAGGTTTAAATAAGTACTATATTTCTATGAATTTTGATAAAACTATTAGATCAATTGAAACAATCGCACACGAATTAGGTCATTCGATGAATTCGCTTTACATTAATAAAAAACAAAAGATTTATGCTAACACATCAATCTTTTGAGCCGAAATATCTTCTATTGTTAATGAAATTTTATTATCATATTATCTTTTAGACAAATACCAAAATGATAAAGATATGTCTAAAATAATTTTAGATGGATTAATTAGAAATTTTTTTGCCACAACTACAAGACAAATTATTTTTAGTAATACTGAATACATCCTTAACAACTATGTTAATGAATCGAAATCTTTCACAAAAGAATCGATTAAACAAGCATATATTGAAATGATTGATAAATATGAAGGAATTAGAAAAAAAGATAAATATAAAAAAATACCATATGCTTATTCTTTATCAACCATTTTAAGAATCCCACATTTTTATGCAGGCAATTTTTATGTTTATAAATATGCAATTGGCCAAATTGTAGCGCTTGTTGTAGCAGAAGAAATCCACAAAAATAATCAAGACATGATTAATAAATATTTTAATTTTCTTTCTAGTGGTGATAGCAAATCGCCAATTGACACTATTAAAATTTTAGGAATAGATTTATATAATGAAGAAGTGTATATAAAAGCAAAAACAACCATTAGTAATTGGATCAATAATCTGGGAAAATTTGTAAAATATTAATTGGATAATTCAATCTTATTAATATTCTTATTTAATTTAATAAATTTTTTCTCATATTCACTTTGAATATTATTAATAATCTTAGACTTGTCCTTGTAAATATTGTTAGTTTGATAGGTAATTTTAAATATTTTTGATTTATGAACGGATTCTAATGAATACTTATAAAAAGAATCATTATCTGTTTTTAATTCAATCATTCCTTTGGTTTTTAATAATCATTGATAAATTTTTAAAAAAGATAAAGAAGTTAAACGATACTTTTCATGTCTTTTTTTAGGTCAAGGATCAGAGAAATTTAAATAAATTTTATCAATTGATTGTTCATTAAATCATTTTTGTAAATCGTTAGCATTAATATTAATGATTAATAAATTGTCTATTTTTCTTTCAAGTTTATTTAATTTATTAATCGCCTTTAGAACAATCGTATTATCTCTTTCAATGCCGATAAAGTTAATGTTCGGATATTGAATAGCTGATTGAATAATAAAATCACCTTTACCCATACCAATCTCTAAATGTAATTGTTTTTTATTATTAAAGAAATTTGGTTTTATTTCTTTAATTAAATAATTACTTTTAGAGATTAATGATAATGCGTTGGAGTTAGATCTAATTCTTCCCATTGTGATCTTTGGATTTCTTACGATAAACGTTTGCTAATCCACCAATTGAAGTTTCTCTTAATTCTGGAATAATGCTTTTGCCCACTTCCATCATACATTCAATAACATCATCAAAAGTAAATAATCAATTATGTTTATTTCTTGTCATATAAACATTGTTAGCGGCATCAACACCTCTAATTGCACCCATAACATTTCTTTCAATACATGGCGAATATATTTCACCAAGCACTGGATCACAAGTTAAACCTAAATGATGTTTTAAACCAATAGCAGCAGCTTCAAAAATTTCTTCATTATTTAATCCAATTAAATATCCATAAGCAGCCGCTGCCATTGAACATGCTACTCCACATTCACCTTGACAACCAACTTCTGCACCAGCAATTGAACCATTAGTCCTTGCAATATCAGCAATTAAAGCAGCAACAGCAAGCGCATTAATAATTTCTTCATTAGAAGTCTTCAATAATTTTTTACACATTAATAAAACCGCCGGAAGAATCCCTGCTGATCCTAAAGTTGCTGCTGTAACAACAACGCCACCACAAGCATTCGTTTCACTAATAGCTAAAGCATACGCTGTTAAATATTTAGTCATTGGGGTGATATTCAATTTTTGTAATTCTTGTTCTGATAAATCATAAACAAATTTAGATTGACGTTGTCAATGTAACTTTGTCGGCATCTCTCCTGTCATTGATAATCCTGTTTCAGCTGCTTTTTGCATAGCAGTTCAAACATCTTTAAGATGAGATCAAGTTGAAGCTGGCTCATGTTTTTTTACAAAATCTAAAAGTGTTAATTTTTCTTTTTTACATGTATCAAGAATTTGTGTGGCATATTTTTCTTGATAAACTTCATTACCACCAACTAATTCATTAGTTTCTGTATCAATAATGTTTCCACCACCAATACTTATGTATCTTTTTTTATGCAATATTTTATCATTATCAAAACCTTCTATATCCATTGTGTTGGGATGAGGAAGATTTTGTGTAGTTGTATCTCAAACAATTTTAACTTTATCTGGTTTTAAAGCTTCTTCGATTGATAAATCAGTTCGGTGTCCTCTACCCGTTAAGGCTAATGAGCCATATAATGTTACAACGATAAAGTTGTTTGCTTGTGGGTAGTGTTGTTTAAAATCCTTACACGCCCTTGATGGTCCGATAGTGTGAGATGATGATGGCCCTCTTCCGATTTTATATACCGTGGCGATAGTTTGCATATTATTCCTTAAATTAAAAATATGCGATTATTATAGTCATTAAAATAATGACTTTTGTAAATCAGTTAAGTATTTTTCAAACCCTGAAAAACGATATTTATTAATTAACGAATTAATAGCAACTTCATCAATTGGTTTTTTAACAAAATCATTAATCGTTTTATCATCTAAAACATTTGTTTGAATGGTCGATAATCTTTTACATAAAAAAGCGTGTTCTTTGCTTTGTAAAAACTTTTCTTTTTGTGAAGCAGTTAAATCATCTAAATGCACATATATTTCTTCTAACGAACCATATTTTTTTATTAATTCGCTAGCTGTTTTTGGGCCAATACCTTTAACCCCACAAAGGTTATCACTATGATCTCCAGATATTCCTTTAAAATCTACAACTTGTGTTGGAAATAGTCCAAAGAAATTTTCATTGAAATTTTCAATGGTAATTTTTTGTGTATTTGATATGCCTGTTTTAAACAAATTAACCGAAGTTAAATTGTCTACAAGTTGTAACATATCTCGATCCGAACTATAAATATCTATAGGAATACTATTGTCTTTTGTAAGTTTAGCAAAACTGCCAATAATATCATCTGCTTCAACACCAGAAATTGATAAAGTGTTAACGCCGATGATATTCATTGCTTGCTCTATTAAGGGAATTTGTTGAATTAATTCTTCGGGGGTTTTATGTCTACCTGCTTTATAGTCATGAAATAATTCAGTTCTTTTTAAAGCTTGCTTACCATCTTTATGATCTAACGCCATTAAAACATAGTCGTAATTTGTTTCGGTTGTTAGTTTTAAAACTATTTGTAAAACAAGCTTTAAGGCATTAACTGGTAATAAATTATGATTCTTATAGTAATCAAGTTGATTTAATGTTGCATAAAACGCTCTAAAAATTAATGAGTTTCCATCAATGACTAATGCTTTTTTATTTTTCATGATACTCCTTAATACTGAACGCTTGTAATCCTCTTTCTGTTGCTTTGACAGTAATGATAAATAAATTATCATCTTTTAGAATATCTTTTGCTTTATCATAAATTGTTGGAAACACCGTTACATCACAAGCTTTAGTATCATCTTCAACTTTAATAAAACACATTGTTTTATTTGTTTTAGTTTTAATTACTCTAAAACTTTTTAATGAAACCAAACAATGTGAAACATTATTAATGTCATTTTCTGCAACACTTAAATCAATGATTTCATACTCACCATGATAATTTTGTTTAATTTTCTTAATAGGGTGTTCTTCAAAAGAAACACCTAACAAGATGTATTGTTCATCATTTAATTGTTTAATGTCTTCTTGTGATCCTTCATTATTTTCAAAATGTGGTTCAATCAATACTTCGCCATCTTTGGTCATTGATTGAATTGATTTAAATAACGAAGGAAGATTATTTAATAATCAAAATCTAGAATGCTCTTCTAAAAAACAATCAAAACATCCAGCTTTAATTAATATTTCTAATGTTTTAATACCAATACCATTATTAGTGAGCAAATATAATGTTTGTTGTAAATCGCTAAACTTATGTTTAGTTCTTACTTCTAATATTTTATTCGCTGTTTCATAACCAATATTTTTAATGACATTAAAACCAAAGATAATAGCTTTTTTATTAATAGTGAAACTATGATTTGACGAAACAATTGATGGTGGTAATACTTCCGTGCCACATTGTTTAACTTCTCTAATATATTGAGAAATTTTATCAACGCTATTTTCACTTGAGGTTAATAGTGTTGTAAAAAATTCCAATGGGCAGTGCGTTTTTAAATACGCCATTCAATAGCTAACATATGCATATGCTAATGAATGTGAATGATTAAAACCATAGTTAGCAAACTCAAAGATGTAATCAAATATTTTTGTTAATTCTTCTTTAGAATAATTATTTTTTATACCACCATCAATAAATTGTTTTTGTAAACTTGCTAATTTCTCAGCGTTCTTTTTAGAAATAGCTCTTCTAAATAAATCAGCATCTGCTAATGAGAAATTAGCAACCTTTTGAACCAACTGAATGATTTGTTCTTGGTAAATGATGATGTTGTGTGTTGAAGATAATACTTCCTTAAAATCATTATTTAAATAATTGATAGAGTGTGGGTGTGCTTTATTTTGCAAATAAGTTGGAATGTTTTTTTGAGGACCAGGTCTAAATAAAGCAGAAGTAATTGAAATGTCTTCAATAGATGTTGGTTTTATTTTAACAATTAAATTCCTCATCCCGGGAGATTCTAATTGAAAGATTCCTGTAGTATCTCCTTTGGATAATTGATTAAATGTTTTTTTGTCATTCAATGGTATTTTAGATAAATCAATATTAATCGAATGATTAACTTTAATCAATTTTATACATTCATTAATAGTAGAAAGGTTAACAAGTCCTAAAATATCCATTTTAATTAAACCTAGATTCTCTAAATATTCCATGGAATATTGAGTTACATTTAATCCATCAGAACTTGTTTGAATCGGAATAATTTCATCCATTTCATTATTTGTTACAACCACACCCGCAGCATGTAACCCAATCTGTCTTGGGGCATTTACCAATTTAGTTGCGAGTGTGAATAGTTGTGGATATTTTTTAGCATAACTAGCTACAACTTTACTATTTTCAATAGCCCCAGTAATGTCTAATTCATATTCCATCGGAATTGATTTGCTGATATTGTTAATAATAGGTAAGTCAATATCTAAAATTCTACCAATATCTCTAATGGCCATTTTAGCTTTCATACGTTGAAAAGTAATAATATGCGCTACACGCTTATGTCCATAACGTTCAAACATATACTCGACTACTTCGTTACGTCTATTATCCATAAAATCAATATCAATATCTGGCATTGTAGCACGTTCTGGATTTAGAAATCTCTCAAAAATAAGATCATATTTAATTGGATCAATTTCTGTTATTCCTAATGTATACGCAACTAAAGAACCAGCAGCAGAACCACGACCAGGTCCTACTAAAATTCCGTTTTGTTTTGCAAAGTTAACATAATCTTGTACGACTAAAAAGTAATCATTAAAATGCATTTGATCAATAATATCAAGTTCTTTTTTTAGTCTTTCTATATATATGTGTGGTGCTTGTGTAGAATTTAATCGATGTTTCAATCCCTCTTTACATTTTGTTTGTAATAAAATATTACTTTGTATTTTTTCATCATACCTAACAAAGTTTATTTTATTGTGTGCAGGCATATCTAGACTACAATTGCTTAACAACTCTTCTAAATTATTTAATGACTCTTTGCTATAAAAATTATTTACTTCTTTTTCATTAAGCATGTAGTTATTATCAAAATCATTAACATTATCAAATTCTACCAATTGCTTTTCATCTCTAATGGCTAATACTGCTTTAAAAGATTGCAAATCACCTTTATTTTCAAAAAAACATTCTCGTGTTGCAATTGGTCGTCTCTTTGTCTGATTTAAGCTAAAAACACTATTTCTATTGTTGATGAATATTGCACTATCAATATCATCTACAAGCACATATACATTATTAAGAAAACTATTAATCTCGAAAGTTTCATTAGTCATTACAAAACTTGAAATCAATACTAATTGTTTATAACCATCATAGTTTTTAGCAACCAATACTGCTTTTTGATTGTTATATGTGATTTGTAAACCAATGATTGGAACTAGTTTATTAGCGATGGCTTTGTTATAAAATTCCATTGTTCCATACATCGTATTGATATCAATTAATGAAACATATTTTTGTTTATTTTTTAATGCAAAAGCAACAATGTCATCAATAGAAATTGATGAGTTTAATAATGAATAATGAGAATGAGTGAGAAGATTAATAAACATTGAATAATTTTAGTTTATTTTCGATAATCTTTCCACTTCTTATTTTTAATACATTCAATCTCCAATTTATACATTGGTTTGTTATTAAATCATGGTGTTTCCAATATTTTAGGAACGTTTTCTAATCGTTTATCGTATGCTCATTTTAATAAATTATTAAATCCAATTGTTCCATAACCTATGTTCTCGTGACGGTCTTTATGAGAATTGATATCATTCTTAGAGTCATTTAAATGAATAACTTTTAAATATTTTAAACCGATGGTATCATTAAAATTTTTTAAAACAAAATCAATATCGTTGTTTTTATAACCAGCATCATTAATGTGACATGTGTCAAGGCAAACACCAATTAATGATTTGTTGTTTACTTTATTAATGATGTCTGACAATTCTTTAAAATTCGTTCCTATCTCGCTTCCTTTACCAGACATTGTTTCCAAACAAATAATTACATCATGATTCATTTTATTAATGGCATTAATACCATTAACAATATTAACGATTGCTTGTTCTCTACTACAATCAGTAGCATTGCCAGGATGTAAAACTAAATATTTACACCCAATTTGGCGAGTTCGGTATACTTCTGTTTTTAATGTTTGTGTACTAATAGCGTGTTTTCTTTTATCATTACTTCCTAAATTTACAATATAAGGAGCATGAACAACAACATTATTAATATCAACATTATTTTTCTTCAATAATTCTTGAAATTTATTAATATTAAGTTTACTTAATTCTGTTCTAATTGAATTTTGTGGTGCTCCTGTGTAAATCATAAAACAATTGGAACCATATGATATTGATTCGTTAATACTCCCAATTAAATAATCTGGTTTAGACATTGAGACATAAGAACCAATTAATAGATTCATAATTGTTCTACTTAATTAATCCAACTTTTTTATAAATGTAATCAACATTTTTGAAATAATAGTCTAACCCAAAACAACTATCTATGTCCTTTACAGATAATTTTGCAAGCATCTCATGGTTTTTTACTAATAAATCTCTAAAGTCTTTATTGTTGTTATATGCTTCCATAGCAATTGGTTGTACTGTGTCATAAGCTTGTTCTCTACTCATACCGACATTAATTAGCTTATTCATCACTCTTTGAGCAAAAATAACACCGCGAGTTAAATTGATGTTATTTAACATTTGTTGTGGATAAACAACTAGATTATTTAAAACATTTGTATATCGATTTAACATGTAATCTAAAAGAATTGTGGCATCTGGTAACATAATTCTTTCAGTAGAAGAATGAGAAATATCTCTTTCGTGTCACAAAGGAATGTTTTCAAAAGCGGCATGCATATAACCTCTTAAAACTCTTGCACAACCACACATGTTTTCACTAGAAATTGGATTTCTCTTATGAGGCATCGCCGAAGAACCTTTCTGCCCTTTTGAAAACATTTCTTCCGCTTCATGAACTTCAGTTCTTTGTAAATGTCTAATTTCTGTAGCAATTTTTTCTATAGTCGTTCCAATAAAAGCAAGCGCAGTAAAATATTCTGCATAAACATCCCGTTGAATAACTTGTGTAGCAACATTTGCTTCATTAATTTTCAATTGCTTGCAAACATATGTTTGCACATACGGTTCATTATTAGCAAAGTTACCAACCGCCCCTGATAATTTACCAACTTGAACATTATTAGACGCATCATTAAACCTTTTAATGTTTCGGCTCATTTCATCATATCATAATGCTCATTTTAAACCAAACGAAGTAATGTCAGCGTGAATTCCATGAGTTCTACCGATGCAAGGTGTGGTTTTGTATTCTAATGCTTTAGTTTTTAAAACTTCTAAAAAAGCAATTAAGTCTTTAAGAATAATTTCATTGGCTTGTTTTAATAAACAAGCATTAGCTGTGTCTACTACATCAGTTGACGTTAATCCATAGTGAACTCACTGTTTTTCTTTACCTAATGATTCACTAACATTTCTTGTAAAAGCAATAATGTCATGATGAGTTATTTCTTCTAATTGTTCAATTTTCTTGACATTAAACTTTGCTTTTCTTTTAATTAAGTCAACATCTTTTTTAGGAATCTTTTTTAATTTACTTCATGCTTCGCATGAAAGTATTTCAATTTGTAAGTATGTTTTAAATTTATTTTCAGCTGTTCAGATATCAGCCATTTCTTTACGGCTATAACGTTCAATCATACGTAGTAATTTTACTACAATAATGCTTTAAACAATTCTTTAATCTTAATCACATAGTGATTAATACCCGTTCTGGTAATGCTGATCCTATATTTATTGTTAAAAATGCTAACAATTTCCTTTAATGAAGCCTCAGGATTTTGTAGTCTTATTGAGCAATAAAATTTAAATTTATCTGGTTGATTTTTAAATTCATTACTTTTTCTAATTTTATTAATCATTTGAATTTGAGTTTGGCCTGCAGATACAGTTTTATTTAGATTAGCAACATCTAAATTGTTCATTCTTCTTAAATTCGTATAGTAATCTCTAGCAATAATTTTGTCCTCTAAATGTTGCATAGCAACATTTGCACCAATTATTTTTAAAAAATCAGATACATCAATTGCTTTTTTAATATAAAGAACATAAGTATTTTTTCTTTGTAATAAAGTTATAGATAAATTAAATTCATGAAGTAATTTTTGAATTAATCTTAAATAATTTAATTTATTAGATCTGATTTCCAAATGATATTGACTCTTATCAATCGAACCAATACTACCACCACTTAGAAAAGCACCAACTAAATAAGCTCTTTTATCAATACTATTTTTAAGAATCCTTTTAGGATAAGTTTCATTTAATTGCAAGGAATCAACTGCTTCTTTATGATTAATATTAAAAAGCAATTTATATGCACGATGCTTATTTAATGCTTTTTCTTTACTGACAAGAATTTTTTTATGAACCTTAAATAGTTCGGATAAAAAAGCACTAATTAGTTTAATTGTTGGCAAATGCTGAGAACGTAATTCTCACTCTTCGCCATTGTTTGAAAAATTAATCATTAATAAGTTAGTCAAAAAAGAAGAGAGAATTGCTTTTTTATTACAACTAAGATATTCAAAATGACAAAGTTCGTCTTTAATATCTTCACTAAACGTATGATGTAACATTATTTTTTATATTTTTCTTTAACATGTTTAATTGCTGATAATGTTGCTGTTGCGGCATCACCAATTGCTGTGCTTATTTGACGATATTTGTTTCTGCTAATATCGCCAATTGCATATAAGCCAGGAATCTTTGTTTGTTGATTATCATCAACATTAATAATACCTTTGTCATTAGTTATTTCTAAATCTTTTAAAAAATCATTACTTGGAGTAATCCCATTAAATACAAAAACAAACGAAACATCTAACACTTCTTCTTTATCAGTTTGTATTACTAATTGTTCTAAACTATTCGTTCCTTTAAATTCTTTACAAGTAGCGTTAGCAATAATTTTCACATTTTTAGGAAGATTATTTATATCGACACTATTGTTCGTCAATAAATATACAGTTTTAGCAATGTTAGACATATATTTAGCATTTTCAATCGTTGTTGTATCATTACCAATTACAGCTACATCTTTGTTTTTTGCTAAAGATCCATCACATACTGCACAATAAGAAATACCTTTATTAATAAACTGATCTTCGCCTTTGATTGAAAGTTTATTGTTAATTGTTCCAGTAGCGATAATGCAAGCTTTAGTAAAAAAGTTAACACCATTATCTAAAAAAGCAACAATATAATCGTTTTTTTTAACAATGCCCACTACTTTACCATAAATATATTTTGCTCCTAAATTAGTGGCTTGTATGTACATATTTAAAGCAAGATCTGCTCCGCTAATGGATTGATAACCAGGATAATTAGTAATTACTGGTACATTGACAACCTTTCCGCCAGGAACATTATTTTCAATAAAACCTGTTTTTAAATTTGCTTTACAACCATAAATAGCAGCTGTTAATCCTGCAGGCCCCGCTCCTATTATTAATATGTCGTATGTGTTGCTATCGCTTGCAACTAGTGTTTCTAACCCCATTGTTTACCTCCCTAAATAATATAGCATTTGTTCGTTTGTTCTCATTGTGTCTTCTTTTTTATTTTTTCTAAAAAGATTACAAATCGGCTGTCAAATTTTATATTTACGCAAATTAGGGAAAACGGTGTGATTTAAAACAATTAACACAATAGCAGCTACCAATCAAATAATTGAAAATGTCAATGACCCTGCGTTGAATGCATATTGTGAATATCTAAATGGATTCATAATTGTTCTTAAAATACCATATCACAAGAAATAACCCAATCCTAAATCACCACAATTTTTCTTAGGAATTAATTCTCCTATAAAATAAATGAATACTAGACCAAATCAGTTTGTAAATGATTCATAAAAAAAGAAAGGTTGATATACGCCATTAGGACCTGTAAAATTAGGATTATCATGAATATACATATAAGGAAATAAATTTTGAATAAATTTAGCGTATTCACCATCAATCATTCCACCAACAACTTCTTGATTCATATAGTTTCCATATCGTCCTAATACTTGTCCGATTAAAATACAAGGAATAATAGCATCAACATAAACTCACATCGAAACTTGTCTAACAACAGCTGGTTCATTTAGTTCGTCTCTTACTTGATATTTAGGTTTTTTAAGGATTAAAGGAAAATAAATCATCGCAATGATGACATCTAAAATTACCCCCCCCTGTACCGCTAATCCTCCTTCTCTAAAAGATCAAAAACTATTTCATTGTGCATCACCAATACAACAACTTCAAAATCTTGCTCCCAAGATTGCTCCAGGTATTCCCATAATACAATATCAATAGAACGGATCAATTGGACATTTATATACTTTTCACAATTTTATACAACCGATAAAAATAGCAAGAATAAAACCCAAAAAAATAAAAATACCGTACCACGCTACTGATAAACTGCCTATTTTGAATGCTACGTTGGTTACATCTGGATCATATTGTTTGCTGCTTAAGACAGTAACTGCTAATATGAATATTAGTAATGGAATAAATAAGATAAATGGTGCAGTTATAGCAATTCATTGTCAAAAAGATTTACGATCATTAAGAACATTCATTGAATATAAAGTATAAGAAATTACAACTATTTTGGGTTATATATATCGCTTAAAGTGGTAAATTCTATATCATTAATTTTTACATTTGGTTTATTAATCACAAAATAATGAATTTTTTTAAATGGCAAATTTAGTTTATGGTAATTCTGAATTTGATCTTGCATATCTAATTTAGTTAAAATCCTAGATTGATTGAATTTGCATTCGTAAGCGGTGTATCCATCATCGTTTTTAGCAACAAGATCAATTTCTCCATTTATATGATTTTTTTGATCGTTATATCAATATTTACCTATTTCATAAATTAAGTGCTTCCCAGAAATTGATTGGTAAATCAAATATTGACTACAAATTTCTTCAAAAGCTTTAGGAACATAATCTTTATAAAAACTCTCTTTTATATATTTATTAAAGAAATCTTGTATCGGCATAATTGTTTTATAGCTTAATTTTTTAAAAACATATTTGTAATAAAATAATAAGAACCTATCATTTATCGAGTAAAAAGTTCGTTTTGGATTATTTATTTGGTTGATTGGAAATGTTTTTTTAACAAGTTCCATATCAATTAATTTATTTAATATGTAGTTTAAATTAGCGGCATTAGGTAGTTTTGATTTATTCAAAATATCACAATATTTTACTGTACCATTTGATATTACATCTAATACAGTGTTGGCTCCTTCAATCTTGACAAGTTCATTTGTTAAAATTATTTGTGGTTCATTTTCTAATATAGAGTGTTCGTTTAAAATAATATTTTTAACATTTTCCTCAAAAGAAAAAGAATCATCAATAAAACTATTGTAGTAAGGAATCCCGTTGAAACATGAATAATAGTAAACTTTTTCTATATTAGAAGCTCTTGGATAAAACTGTGCAGATTCCAAATAATTCATAGGATTGAGCTTAATAACACATGTCATTCGTCCATATAAAGGATTAGTATGTGAAATAATATTCTTCATAATGTCAATGTAAGAACCACAAATAATGATTTTTAAATTTCCATCTTGATAATCGTTATTTTCTCATATTGCATTTAAAATACTATCAAGACCATCTTTTTTTGCACGTAAATGTGGATATTCATCTAAAACGATAGTGATCTTTTTGTTTTTTGACTCTTCGTATAAAAAAGAGAATATATCTTCAATCCTTTCAAAACTACCATAGTGATTACAAACTGAATTAATTATTTGTGTAAGGTTTTGCAGGTTTGTATTGTATTCTGTTTGCTCAGCTATGAAATAGATAAAATCTCCATCAAAACTATTTTTTAAATGCTTAATAAGTTCAGTTTTTCCAACTCTTCTTCTGCCATAAACTAAAACAAATTCATTCTTATTCGAATTTATAGTTTTTTTTAATAGTTCAACTTCTGTTTTTCGTCCAATAAATTTTTTCATAATAAAATTATATACTAAAAACGATTTTAGTAAAATTAATTTTAGTATAAACAATATAGAGAACCCTACTGTTTACTAAATTTCTTAAAGTTTCTAATATAGTCCTCTGCAGAACTATAACCTTGCTGTTTTAATTTCAAATCAATGACAGCAGTCTCTACAAGATCAGACATCTTTCTTCCAGGAGTTACTGGCAAACGATAATATGGAACTTTAACGTTCTCAATCATCTTATATTGTTGTTTATTCCCCAAACGATCAAATTCAATTTGACGATTAGCATCATTAATAATTTCAATAATCAGATCAATATTAGTAGAGTCTTGTGTTTTTTCAATTCCTAACATTTTAGGAATATTTAAAATACCAAGACCTCTAACTTCAATAAATTTATTAGCAACAGCATTAGGTTTACCATATAACCTATCAGCAAGATTAGTAACATCAACAGCATCATCAGCAACAAAGATATGACCTTTTCTTACTAATTCAAGGGCAAGTTCAGATTTACCAACACCAGACTCTCCTTGCAACAACACTCCCATACCATACACCGAAACAAGTGTACCGTGAATCATTTTATATTCAGCCATTTGTTCATTAATCCAAGCAGCCACAGTTACATATAACTGTGCTGATGGTCATGTAGAAAATAAAATTGTGGTTTTATGTTTTTTTGCCAATCTAAGAAGAACATCCTTTTGATGAAAAGCTTTAGTAATGATGATTACTGGTGGCTGTAACTTTAAAACGAACTCTATTGCTTGATTTGCTCTTTTTTTAGTAATTGATTGTAAGTAATGACTTTCATTGCTGCTTCATAAAACAGCAGAAATAATATTCCCATAAACACCCTTACCAGCAACAAGTTCTATACCAGTACGGTTTAAACTCGGAATAAGAATTTTATTATTTCTGCTTCCTTTATATAAAATTTCAAAATTAAATTTCTTAATTAATGATCTTACACTAATAGCATTGTTTGTCATCATATCTCGGTGTATCGTCCCTTATTAGTATAAGTACGTTTTTGATAATCTCTGCAATATTTTTGAAAGCTACAACTAGATGAATCGAATTTTATGATTTTTCTTTACTATAAAATGATTACTCGACAATCTAAATTTGATATTACCTTTATTAGATTTAATAAATCTTATTAATGAATTAATCTTTTGAGAATTAATATTACTTTCATTAATAAATAACAAATATTGATAAATTAAATATTCGTTAAGATTAAATTTTGTTGAAAATTTTAATCCTTCCCATTTATTAAATTGTTGATTTATCAATGTTTGTTTTTTTTGGTTTTTTTTGTTAAATGAGCTAATTTTATCAAATGTTTTATTGAACTTTTTAATAGATCATTTATTAATTTCTTTTCTTAACTTATTTCTTTGATAAATGTTTATTAGATTAGATTCATCAATACCATAGATAATGTTGTGTTGATCACAATATTTTTGTAATTCATTTTTCCTTTTATTTAATAAAGGTCTAAAAATATGTAATGTTTTATATAAACTTTTTTTATGAATGCCTAAAAATAAACTTTTAGTTTTCCTTTTAAGTTGCATCAAAGCAGTTTCTATAAAATCATCCTTATTGTGAGCAATTAAAACATTAGTTCCATTCTTCAAAAAGAAATCATACCGAATTAATCTAGCGATGTTTTGGAAATTATTACCATAAAGTTTTTGATACTTATGATAAATTGCTTTTGTAACATTTAATACTTTGACTTTTAGATGATTACTTTTACAATAATCTCTAACTATCGTCTCATCACGATTTACTGTTGGTCTTTTTTTATAATTAACATGACAAACTAATTCAATGTGTTTTTTATATTTGTCTAATAGACACATTGAATCTGGACCACCAGAAACACCAATAATATATTTTTTATCCATGTCTGTGTTTACTAGTGTGATATGTTTCAATTTTTAAAGCATTATTTTCAATTTCTTTTAATTGTTCTTCTTTAATTGTGTTTGTAAAAATAGTATAAAGAGCAAATTGTTTTTCTTTTTGATCAAAACTATAGTGTTGTTCAATAAATTTAATACTTGTATCTAATCGTTGCATTAATTCATTAATTTGTGTCTTTGATACTTTAGTATCTGTTAAACGATTTTTAATCATTGGGGGAAGAATCTCCACAAAATTAAAATCGTTAATAGCATCAATACCATTTACATAATAGAAAGTTCTAAATGTTTTAATATTCCCTTCAACACTTTTAATAGCTTTATTGATGCTATTAACTTTTGAAGATAACATATTTTTAATAAATAAACCAATAATGATAGTGATAGTTCCAATCGGTAAAATAATCTGGAAGATTAAATCTAAATTTACTCCCCATTTACTAATAAATACTGATTTTAAAATAGTATATGTTGTTTGGAATATCATTACAAAAATCAAATATAAAAAATCAGATTTATTACTACTTCATGTATCGTTAATTATGTGGTCTTTCTTTAATGCTTTTTTGACAATTAAATTCATTAATCAACTTAATAATCAATAACCCACAACAATTAATGTAGAAATAAAATTAAAGAAAGCAAAAACAATTGTTAAGTTAACAATAAAGTCCATATACATCTTGATATGAAAAATACGGTAGTTCAATGAACTAGTTGGAAAAGTTAATGACAAATTCAATTTCTTATCAATTGCATTTTGTCTAATCATTCTAATTGCAACATATAGTTGAATGATTAGAGCGATAATAGCAATCAAAGCTGTAATGAACATATAAGAATAAGCTACATCAATTTGATTGCTTCTAATACTTCACCCATCAGCAGGATTTGCTGGAGCAATTGAAAAGTTTTTATTTAAAAATAACATTAAAGAAAAATCAATTAATGGTAAAACTGCTCAAGTTTGCATAGTAGTATATGCGATTGCTAAATCGCTACCACTTGTTATATTTCCTTTACTTATAGCCGTTTTAATATCATTAATTGATTGACATCCCGCTAGTGCTGCTGGAACTAATTCGTGTTTTTGAGCATAGACAGTATTTCTTTCAATAATGAACATCAAAGTGAAAGCAATCAACGCTAATGTAAATAAAATCCAAAATACTAAATTAACAATTGTTTTCCAATCAATTGAAATAAATTTTGGTTTAAATTTATTAAGCAAACTTTTATTCATAACAAAATTATAAGTATTTTATAATGTGATATCAATAATGGTACGGTAGCCAAGTGGTAAGGTCCGAAGCTGCAACCTTCGTATTCATCAGTTCGAATCTGATCCGTACCTCCATAAGCGCCCATAGCTCAATTGGATAGAGCATCTGGCTACGGACCAGAAGGTTGCGGGTTCAACTCCTACTAGGCGCGCCAATAGACTCCATGAGTAAAAATATACAATTTGAGAAAAACAAAAGGGCTCACGATTTATATATTAATAAACCTTTGTTTAAATCCCTTTTAACAATTTTAACACCTGGGCTTGTAATGAATTTAATGACAGGTATTTATATCTTTACAAGCCAAGTGTTAATTACTAGACTAGCGCCTATTGCACACGGTAGCAATATTGCAGAAAATTTTACACATTGATTTAATAATATTGATTTTCAACACATTAAAAGTCTTGGTTATACCAATCCAGTTGGAGATACAATTAAAGGAGCAATGTCAATATCTTCTCCTTTAATAACCATTATTGCTTCATCACCATTCTTTTTAGCAGGTGGTGCTACTGTTGTGTTTACACAAGCAATGGGTAAAAAGAATCGTTATAAAGCAAATGAGATATTTAAAACATCATTTTGGATGGTGATATGTCTTGCAATATTGGAAATAATCATATTGTTAAGCATTAATAAGCCAGTCTTAACGGCAATGAGTCCAAAAAGTGAGACTACAACTGATCCAATATTACAAGATTTCTTTAATCAAGAACATGCATTACAAATAAAATTTGCTAGAGAATATACACTAATTTATTCAATTGGAATCTTCCTTCCATTATTAATGTTTTACTTTGCATCACTTGTAAAATCTGAAGGAAGATTCAGATTAGTAGTCATTACAAGCATTGTTTGTAATGTATTAAATATTGGATGCATTATTTTTTTTATATTAGTTGCAAAAATTGATATGTACGGTGGTGCACTTGGTAGCACAATTAGTTATACCATCAATTTAACAACTATCCTAGTTTATATTGGTTTCTTAAATAAAAAAAACGATACATGATTAAGTTTCAAAGTTTTATTTAAAAAAGGTGAGTCTAAGATTGTTTGAAATTTAATCTTACCAATTATATTAGTTGGATTATCATCATTTTTAATTGATTTAAGTTATGCTATAGCCAATATGGCATATATACCATTGCTTGCTAAAAATGCTGAAATTATTTATTTACCCGCTCAAGGTAATACGATGTATTTTCAAACATTAGAGGGTGCTATTATGCCGACATTAAATTTTGTTTTTGTAACTATCTATGGAATTATTGATGGAGCAAGAACAATTGTTGCATACAACTATGCAAATGGAAATTGAAAACGTATTAAGAACGCTTATCATTTAACAATGTTGTTAACATTTGCTTATTCAATGTTCATGTTTCTTTTAATTGCTGTGGCTTTAGGGAAACCAATATTACAATTGTTTGATGTTAACCAATCAATGTTAAATGATGGATATAAAACGATGTTGATTCAATTGTGCATGGTTCCGATATTCTCGTTACAAGTATCAGCAATGTCGATATATATGGCAATTGGTGATATTGTAAAATCTAACATCTCTGCCATATTTCAAGACACCATTACTTTCTTCCCAATTATGTTCATTATGTTAGCTATTACAAAATCACTAAATAATATTTGGTTATTTGTAGCAACTTATGTAATTAATGCTTTTATTGCAACTTTAATCATGGTTATATTTACAGAATGATGAATTAAAAAACGTTTTGGTAAAATTAAAACTAAAAAGAAAGTTAACGGTGTTATTAAAACAGAATGAATTCAGACAAATAAACCAAAGCCTTCTTATATTGAAAGAATGTTAAATAAAGTTATTTAGATTGGCGTTAAACTATAACTTTTCAAATAAATGAAAACTTATGCTTAATAAGTGCTAACTTTTCAAAAAAAATGAAAAGTTATATCTTTGGTTTATTTGGGATTTCGTGATGTTGTCTACATCTTGCTGTGTATGATTCGGTGTTTCCGATTTTAACAATTGGAGAATTATGGTTTGCTGGAATTCCATCAATAATTCTTTGCGTTCTAGTTGCTGGGGCACCACATTCAGTACATACAGCAGTTAACTTTGTTACTTTTTCAGCTTTTGATAACAACCTTAACATCGCAGGGAATGGTTCACCTCTAAAATCTTGATCAAGACCAGCAACATAAATCATTATTCCTTCATCTGCTAGTCTATCACAAACATCACCAAGATTTTTATCAAAGAACTGTGCTTCATCAATGGCAATAACTTTATATTTCTTATTTTGCTTATGAATATAGTTATAAATTTCTTTTGATGTTTTAACTTCTATTGCTTTTTGTTTTCTACCATCTCTTGACTTAACTTGTCTGCTTCTAGTATCAATTTTTGGTTTGAATAATAAATATTCAACCTCAGCATATTTAAGTCTATTAAGCTTCCTTAACAATTCTTCAGACTTACCTGAAAACATTGGCCCACAAATGACTTCAATATATCCGAGTGGTGAATTAAATGCGTTATATTTTGGCATATTAATGTTTAATAGTTCTTATTCGATCATTACCAACTGAAATATAAGTTATTGGTGTATCTAGTTGTTTAGACAAGAAATTAATATATGCTTGTGCGTTCTTTGGTAAATCTTTAAAATGTTTTATTAAAGTAATATCTTCTTTTCAACCTTTAAATGTTTTATAAATTGGTTTACATAAAGCGTATTGCTTGTTATCTGGTAAAATTTCATGAATGGTTTTATTCTTATATTTATAAGCAACACAAACTTTGATTTCTTTTAAACCACTTAATACATCAAGTAATGTTAAAGCAATTTCAGTAGTTCCAACAACATTAACAGCATATCTTAACATTACTAAATCTAACCAACCAACACGTCTTGGTCTTTTAGTAACTGTTCCATATTCGCTACCACGTTCTCTAATATAGTCAGCAATTTTTCCATCAATTTCAGCAATGAATGGACCTTCACCTACACGTGATGTATAAGCTTTAACAATGCTTAAAACATTATGCATCTTGGTGATACTAATTCCACTACCACTTGAAACCCCAGCAACTGTCGAAGAGGAAGTTACATATGGATATGTTCCCATATCTATATCTAAGAAAGTTCCTTGTGCACCTTCAAATAAAATTTTCTTACCAACTTTATAAGCGTCATTTAATAAATCAATGGTGTTAGTAATATACGGCTTAATTTGTTGCCCTAAATCATAATATTCATTAACTAATTTATTAATATCGTTTTTACTAAAACCAACAGCTGGTAAGATAGCTTTTTTAGTTCTAAAAGATAATTCAATCTTCTTTCTTAATTCATCTTTATCTAATAAATCACTTGTTCTAATGCCAACTCTTTGAATTTTATCTGCATAACAAGGACCGATTCCACAAAGGGTTGTTCCAACCTTTTGATCACCTTTTAAATCTTCATAGTATTTATCAATAGCAATATGATAATCAGTAATTACGTGAGCACGGTTAGAAACGAACAATCTACCTTTAGTATTAAAACCGTTTTGTTTTAAGTAATTAATTTCTTTAATTAATGTTTTCGGATTAACAACAACACCGTGCCCAATTACAGCTTTTTTATTAGGCTTAAAAATTCCAGATGGGATTAATCTTAATTTATATTTAACACCTTTAATAACGATGGAGTGCCCAGCATTATCTCCGCCTTGAAACCTAACAATGTAGTCATATTCGTCAGCAAGGATATCCGTAAACTTTCCTTTTCCTTCATCACCGTATTGTGATCCGATGATTAACATACATTGTTTCTTAACTTGTTTCATACCATCAACATTATATGTTGATTAACTTTACAAAATTATGCGTTTTTTAACTCATTTTTTAAACCAATAAAAGTTTTATCAGGTTTGCACTCAAATTCTAACAATTTATCAGTTGTGGGCTGATAAAAAGATAATTTATATGAATGTAGAAATTGTTCATAATCCTTATATCCATCATTTTTACCATACAAACTATCGTTAAAAATAGGATGATGGATATAGGATAAATGAACCCTAATCTGATGAGTTCTTCCTGTATGTAATTGACATTCAATATAAGAAGCATTCTGATAATTTTCTAAAACAAATACTTCTGTTTCAGCGTATTTAGCTTTAGGTTCATCTGATACTGTCATTTTTAAAACTGATTGTTTACTACGGTCAATTGGAGCTTTAATTAATAATCTTTGTTCAGTAAATTTATGATGAACTAAAGCTAAATATTTTCTAATTAATATTTTTTTATTAATTTGATTAATTAATGATTCATATGCTAATTTGTTTTTAGCTATGACCATTAAGCCTGTGGTGTTACGGTCTAACCTTTGTACAATGCCCGGTCTTAATTGATCATCAAAATCTTTGATATTGATTTTGTTTAAAAGAACGTTTATAACGGTATCGTTTTCATTAAATGATGTTGGGTGACAAATCATGTTTTTAGGTTTATTAATAATAATTACATCATCATCTTCATAAATTATTTCTAATTGTTTATTAGATTTAATTAATGAATGTTTTTGATTATTAATAAACTCATTAATAATGATTTTGTCACCTTTCTTTAGTATTAATCCTTTTTTGAAAGGAATTTCATTATTAACTGTAATTAGTTTATTTTCTAATAATTTATCAACATAACTTTTGTTTTGTTTTAATTGTTTAACTAAAAAACTATCAAGCCTACTTTTATCTTCTAGTTTATATATAAAATTATTTTTCATTGTTTTTAATAATTTTTTCTAATTCTTTGATTTCTTTATTTTGTTTTTCAATAATTAGTGCGTTATATTCAGCAACATTTTCAATGGCAAGATGATAATTAACTCTTAAACTCATACAATTAGATTCTTTACCATATATACATGCTTGCATTTTGTCTTGAATCTTATCATGAATATCTTTAGAGTTCAAATAGTGTAATTCATCATTACATAAGTTAGCATATTGTTCTCCTTCAGTGTTTCTTATTTTTTCAAGACTTTTGAAATCCACTAAATTTTCTGTTAATGGTAATGCTTTACATAATAGTAAAGAACCAGTATATTTATTAAATTTATCATAAACAATTTCAAAATCATAAGTATCATCCCTTTTATTCAATCATTTTTTATCACCGTCGTGAGTTATCGGAGCAAAATATAAACGATTTTCTAGTTCAATAATGATTCCAATGTATTTGTCGGAATGAGTTTTTATTTGGCCATAATGTGAATATATTTGTGAGTCTATTCTATTAGTTGGTCTATTAGAATAAGTTCCTTCACCTTTTAAAAAATTTATCAAATCTTGTTGTATTTCATAAATACGATAATTATTACTATGTTTTTTCATCAAATCTTAAATTTAGAACCCGAGCTTAGATAGTCTTTTGACTGGTCTCGGAAACCATGTAGCCTTGTTGGTTACAAAATAATTTTAGCACATTATTTATTAGTTTTATTAGTTTTTCTGCATGTCCCAATTAAGTAGTGCTAAAATAGGCGTCCGTTAGTCTTGCTTGTAATACTTTTAGTAATATTTGAAAGTTTATTAGTATAATCTTGCTATTATGAAGTTAGATCTAAAGCAAAAGGAAGTTAAACAAGTTGTTAGTTATCGTTTGACACCAAATACAATTAAACTAATTAAAAACCTTGCAAAAGAGAATAAATCCAGTGAATCTGTGGTCGTTGAATACCTAATTCATCAAGGTGTTAAGGAACAAAAATAGAACTCGTATATCAATCATACTATGGGGAAGAAAAATGAAAGAAATACTTTTCACGGTAAAGGTGCAAGAGACTTAAACAAAAAATTTAAATATGAGATTTCTACATATGATTATTCAAAAGAACCAGTAAGACCACAGTCATTAATGGGTGCATTCGTTTTATTTTTATTAATAGCGATTGTTTTGTTAATTTTATTAATAGTTAGTTTTGTAATGATGACTAAAGGGATAGATGGGAACCCTTGATTCATATTGGTGTATGTATTTTTATTTGGATCTCCATTATTTTTTTGAATAAGTTATAAGGTTTATAAAAAAGACAAAATAAATACAATGAAATTTGATGAAATGCAAAAAATTTACAATTTATGTAAATGCAATTTCGTTCCATCTGATGAATTTTTAACAATGCATATTCCGGAATTGCCAGGTGTATATATTCATCACAACATTACGAAAAATATTTATTATGTTGGACAAGCTAAGAATTTAAATAGGAGATGTAAAAAGCATCTTACTGGATATGGGAATGGTGATGTATATGCTGATAAAAAATATGGCGACAAATTTGAATCCGCTATTGTGTTATTAGGAGATACAGACATGTCATTAAACGAGCTTGAACGTCTTTATATAAAGAAATACCATGCTTCAATTGATGGTTACAATAGAACAGAAGGAAATAATGGGTAAAAAAATCATTAGAAACGATAAATTAAACGAACTTGTTATCAACCTGATTAGTATTTATGAAAGAATTAAATGAGTTAGCAATAAATATGTTACATTTATTTATAAATTTAATCCGTCCAATCTAAAATTACCATCCAATAAAAGCTTGAAAATGATGGAAAAAAATATAAGAATGAATCATTTAAATTTTTTTGATCAAAAAATATACGACTGATATTGCAATGGTACAAATTATGAATACAAACCTTCTGAAAAGAAATATAAAATCGAAATTATTGATAAGTCATTTTCTTTTCTTTTGTGAATAAAATGTATTGATTCAAATGAATTAGTAATCTTATATAAATTTAAACAACTAAGAAATTTATTAGTACATTCATTAGAAAATTATTGTCAGTTATTTGATGTAAATTATGATACATCTCAACCAATACTTTCAAAACAAATATGTGACAGAATAGATGAAATTAAACGAGACATCCCAAAAATAATTAATAAGATTTTTACTTATATGCAAAATGAAGAAAAGAATTTGAAGATAGCTTTCCTTGATAAGAGCGATCTTGCTTGAATTAATACTGACACAAATCATTAAACATTGCACTAATTTGTTGATTGAATGCTAATTTAGTAACTTGTTTGGCTCACGCAGTTCATTGAATGTATCCATGTAAATATTTTCTACCAACACCGTGAGTTCTTTTAATCATTGCTTTTAACATCGAATGAAATGAATTTACACTGTTCATATTTAGATTACCACGACTTACATGTTTATAACCTTTACATTTGTGATTTTCTGCCTTTGATTGAATAATCTTAACATTATGGTTTCTAGCAAATTCACCGTATGATTTCTCACAATCAGAAATCAATAATGTATCATCTTTATACTCAACTTTATTTTTAAAGCACTGTTCCATTTTATCAGTTGAGTTCTTACCCATACCGTTATATGTTGCGACTACTTTACCACCACGAGATACACCAGTTGTATAACAAATCAAATCGTTGCTAATACCACGCTTTTTCTCAACATGTGTATTAATAGACATACCCTTCATACCTTTAAATGAAAATTTAAAGAATGTATCATCGATCTCGCTTATACCACTTAGTTTGTTAGCACTTAATTTCTTGATTAATGTATTACAAATTTTATGTCTTCATTCTAACGCTGTATTCTTACTCATTTTACATATTGTGCCAGTCTTTCTAACCGATACACCTGATAACATTAATTCAATGTATTTAAACCAAACATCTTTATCCTTTTGCGATCTAAAGAACGGAGTTTCATTAGTACCTGCAAAATATTTCATACAGTCCTTACAATAGAATCTTTGTGAACCCCTTACTGTTCCATTCTTCTTGCAGTGAATAGAACCGCAATGAGGACATATCACATGTTCACTATGTCTGATTTCAGAAATATGCTTTGAAAGATTATTGATTGTTGCTGAATGTTGTTCTCTTGTAAGCTCGTTAATTAACTGATTTAATTGATGTCTCGGTAAACTCTTAATGTATTGCCTAATTGTGTCAATATTGATGTTTTGTGTAATCATAATAGTCCTTAAATTATGTATTAATTATACCATAAGTATGACTAAAAGTATTACTTATTTTAAAATATTTTTCACTATTTACGAAGCACTACTTAATTGGGACATGCAGTAGTTTTTTTAATATCTTCTTGTTTTTTATCTTTTACTAATTGAATAATCAACATAGTTATATATAGAACAGCAAATCCAATAATGCCAGTTAAGATACAAATATCTGGAACGTTCGATATTGTGTCGAAAAATCATAGTGTATTAATATAGTCCAAGACATAATCTGGTTGTCAATTTGTATTAGGTATAGGACTTAAATATTGTGTAGCGCGGTCGATAATATTAAAAAACCCACCGCAAAAAGCAAGAGATAATAGAATTGTGTAATATCACTTGTTAGTGAATAAAATTAAGCAAGCAATAATAACGCAAATAATTGATTGTATTGCGTAGATTGCTGCAGGATTGTTTTCTAAATTCCCAAAAGCAATACCAGGATTGTATTCAATATGACTAGGAAACCAACTTCCGTTTCTAATTAGTAAATTACAAGCTAATGAAGGGATAAGGCAAATACTACATCCAACAAAAAATCATAATAATCTTCAAAGATTATTTTTTTTTGAAAAGTTAATTTTAAAGAAATCTAATGCCTTTTTCTTTCAATCTTGTTTTTCTGCATCCATAGTTCTATAATGATAATTACATTATATAAAAGTAGTCAAAGGGCTCTATGGAAAGAAAAACAAGAATTGAAAAAGATTCATTAGGAGTAATGGAAGTTCCTATTAGTAAATATTGAGGAGCACAAACACAAAGAAGTTTAAGCAATTTCAATATAGGCAATGAACTTGTTTCATTAGATTTAATTAAAGCAGTTGCTGCAGTTAAATGAGCAGCAGCAAGTGCTAATGAAAAATGTGGTAAATTAGATAAGAAAAGAGCGAATTTAATTAGAACAGTTTCTGAAGAAATAATTTCAGGAAAATTAAATGAGCACTTTCCAACTCATGCTTATCAAGCAGGAAGCGGAACACAAACTAATATGAACGTTAATGAAGTTATTGCTCATCGTGCTAATGAATTAGCAAGAATTCATCATTTTGTTCATCCAAATGATCATTGTAATATGTCTCAAAGTACAAATGATGTTTATCCAACAGCTATGAATATTTGTGCTTTGAAACTAATTAATAAAAAGTTATTACCACATATAAATGAATTAATAGAGTCTTTGAAAAAACTTGAAAAGAAGGGTGAACATATTGTTAAAATGGGTCGAACTCACATTCAAGATGCTTTACCAATTACTTTTGGTGAAGAAGTAAGTGGATGAAGATTTTCATTAGAAAACAATGTTAATATGATTAAAGAAACAGAACAATACTTTTATTCTATTAATATGGGCGGTACTGCTGTTGGTACAGGATTTGAAGCACCAAAAAATTATGATAAGTATTGTTGTGATTTCTTAAATAAGATTTTAAAAACTAATAAATTTGTTGTTACTAAAAATAAATATCATGGTACTTGAAGTAAAGACAATTTTGTTTATGCCCACGGCGCTATTAAAGCTATGGCGGCAAATTTATTCAAAATTGCTCAAGATGTTAGATTTTTAGCAAGTGGTCCACGTAGTGGATTTGGTGAAATTACTATTCCTGCTAATGAACCAGGAAGTTCAATTATGCCAGGTAAAACAAATCCAACTCAATGTGAAGGCATGGCGATGATTTGTGGACAAGTGATGGGTCATGATACAACAATTAGTTTTCTAGCAAGCCAAGGAAACTTTGAATTGAATACTTTTGGAACAGTGTTAATGCAAAATTTTATTCAATCAGTTACTTTATTTAGCGACATGATTAAATCATTTAACGAAAGATGTGTAAGTGGTATTGAAATTAATGTTGATAAAATGGATTATTATGTACACCATTCATTAATGTTAGTTACTGCATTGGCTGAACATATCGGTTATGAAAAATCAAGTGAGATTGCTAAATATGCTTATAAAAATAAATTAACTTTAAAACAGGCGGCTCACAAACTTAAATATATTAAAGATAAAGATTTCAATAAGTTTGTTAATCCTAACAAGATGGTTTAATGAATTATTGATTTAATCCATTGTTTAGCATTTTCTAAGTCTTGTTGGTTGGGTCGATCTTTCAAAAAGCCACCCGTTTTCTTTTTGAAAGTAAAAGCAACATCACGACCAAGGCAACTTCATTGACCTAAAGAAGTAAAATTCTTATTAACTAAAATATCAATAATCTTTTTATTAACTTTCTCACCCATTTTTGAACCAGCGGTTGAGAAAACAAAACATTTTTTATTACTAATTGCTGGTAGTTTCTTTATTCATTTTTTAAATGAACGTTTAAAACTACCAGCATATATTCCTGAACCAAAACCAACGATATCATAATTTGAAATTAATTGCTGATTTAACTTTTCATTAAATTCTAATAAATCACAATCAATTTCATTTTTAAAGATATTAGCAATTTTCTCTGTGTTCTTAGTGTGTTTTCCACTGTAATAGATAATTAGTATTTTCATAATTTAATTGTATGAGTTAATTAGTAATAAAGTCTATAATTTTCTTTGTTATGATAAATACAATTCAATTAAATACTAAATATATTTTTGGTAAAGATGTTGTTACACAACATCTACAAGAAGAATTAAGTAGTCGTAAAATAAAAACAATTATGTTGGTTTATGGTGGTGGTTCAATTAAAAAAAATGGACTTTATCAAGAAATTATTAATGTTTGTAAAAAAAGTAAAGTTAAAGTAATTGAACATAGTGGTATTGAACCAAATCCACGTGATGTAGGAATTTATCAAGCATCAATAACGGCAAGAAAAAATAAAGTTCAATTAATTATTGCAGCAGGTGGAGGGAGCGTTATTGATGCTTGTAAAGTTATTGGTATTCTTGCTACTAATCCGCAATATAAGAATGCTTGAGATTATGTTGTTAATCAATCTAAAGTTGTTAAACCAAGTATTCCGTTATTTTCAATTGTAACATTAGCGGCTACTGGTAGTGAAAGTAATGCAGGTAGTGTCATCACTAATGCTAAAACTCACTATAAAAGAGGAACTAATGTACCATCTGGAAGACCAATTGTTGCATTTGAAGATCCAAAATACACTTTAACACTTTCTTGATGACAAACAGCATGTGGTATCTTTGACATCTTTAGTCATTTATGTGAATCATATTTTGATGTTAATCAAACATTTGAATGAACAAAACAATACATTCTTGCTAATATGCGAGTACTAGTTGATTGTGCTAAAATATTAAAAAAGAATAATCAAGATTATGATGCAAGAGCAAATTTGTTATGAACATCATCTTGAGCGTTAAATGATTTAAATGCTTTTCATACAAATGGTGGTGATTGAACAACTCACAAACTTGAACACGCTGTTAGTGGATTGTGAGATGTTCCACATGGTGCAGGATTAGCTTTATTAACACCAAACTATTTAAAATATATGTGTAAACATAATAAAACTTTTATTAAATATTGTTTAGAAATTGGTAAAGATGTATTTAAAGTAAATACACTTGAACAATTTTTTAAATCATTAATAAGTTTTATTAAACTATTAGGGTTACCTCAAAAATTTACAGACTTTGATGTTATTAAATCTGTAAGTAATAAAGATATTGAATGATTAGTAAATCATTTTTGTTCAATTATGAAGTATCCTAAAAATGGGTTTAAATTTAAATTAGCAAAGTTTGTATTTGAAAGCGTAAGATAGTTATTAATTACATTACTTTTCATATAATCATTTTCAATGAAAGACATTCCTAAAATTTTTGGTGAAAATGTTTTTAATAAAGAGCAAATGCTCAAATATCTTGGTGACGATACTTACCAAAAATATCGTAGAGCAGTTAGAAATGATGAAAAAGAAATTATAGATTTAGATTTAGCAAACAAAATTGCTGACGGCATGAAAAGGTGAGCGATTTCTAAAGGTGCAACTCATTACACCCATTGGTTTCAACCAATGAATGGAATGTCTGCTGAAAAGCATGATAGTTTTATTGAACCAATTGGTGAAGGAAAAGTTGTGATGAACTTTTCTGGTAAACAATTAATTAAAGGCGAAACTGATGGTAGTTCATTTCCTAATGGTGGTTTAAGAAGTACATTTGAAGCAAGAGGGTATACTGCTTGGGATGCAAGCAGTCAAGTATTTGTCAGAAATGAAACTTTATATATTCCTACCATCTTTATGTCTTATTATCGTGATACACTTGATAAAAAAACGCCATTGCATTTATCAAGTACATCACTTAAAAAACAAACCATTAGATTTGTTAATCTATTTGGTCATAAAACTAATCATGCAAGAGTAACTGTTGGAGCAGAACAAGAATATTTTTTAATAAATAAGGAAATGTTTGATAAACGATTTGATTTAAAACTTACTGGAAGAACATTATTTGGAGCAAGACCACCAAAAAGTCAAGAATTAGAAGATCATTACTATGGACAAATAAAAACAAAAGTAATGCAATTCATGCAAGAACTTGACATGGAATTGTGAAAACTTGGTATTCCTTGTAAAACAAGACATAACGAAGTTGCTCCATGTCAACATGAATTAGCACCAATCTTTGAAAGGGTATCGGTAGCTTGTGATCATAATGAACTAACGATGGAGATTCTTAAAAAAACTGCTGAGAAATTTGGGTTTGTATGTTTATTACATGAAAAACCATTTGCATACATTAATGGTAGTGGTAAACATAATAATTGATCAGTAAGCGCTGATAAAGTAGGCAATATGTTTGATCCAGGTAATCATCCTGAATCAAACTTAATGTTTCTACTTTATGTAACTTGTTTAATGTCGGCCGTTGATCTACATCAGGATATTTTAAGAATATCAGTAGCATCGCCTGGTAATGAACATCGATTAGGTGCAAATGAAGCGCCACCGGCAATTATTAGTATGTTTTTAGGAGAACATATTAGTAGTATTTTAGAATCTTTCCCTAACTTTAATACCAGCAAGAAAGTAGCTTTAACTTCTAGAAATATTAAATTTATTGCCAATTTTGATAGCGACACATCTGATCGCAATCGTACATCACCTTTTGCGTTCACTGGTAATAAATTTGAGTTTAGAATGCCAGGTAGTTCAATTAATTTATCTTGTGTTAATACGATGTTAAATACAGCTTTTGCAGATGTATTAATGAATGTGTGTGATGAATTGGACAATAATCATAGTGAAACAAATATCAAAAAATTAATTACTACACTTTATAAAAAACATAAAAGAATTTTATTCAGTGGCAATGGCTATAGTAAAGAATGAGAAGTTGAAGCTAAAAAAAGAGGTTTATTAAATTTAAAAACTGTTCCTGAAGCTCTTGCATATTATGACAACAAAGAGAATATTGAATTATTTAAAAGGCAAAATGTTTATACAGAAGTTGAAGTTAAAGCTAGGAAGAATATTTTATTAGAAGAATATTGTAAAGTTATTAAGATTGAATCATTAGTAATGTTAGATATGTTAAATCGTGAAATCTTGCCAAGTGTTTTTAAATACCAAAATAAATTAGCACAAACCATTACTAATAAAAAAACTATTAAAGTTTCATCAACTAATGAAATTAGTTTATTAAAAGAAATTAATGAATTAACCAATAAAGTAGAAGCTTCTAGAAAATATTTATTAGATGCTTTAAAAATAGTTAGAAACATTAGTGACTGATTAAAAAAAGCCACTTTATATCGTGAAAGAGTTTTTAAAGCAATGGAACAAATTAGAAATTATTGTGATCAATTAGAAAGATTAGTGGCTAAAAAATATTGACCATTCCCAACATATGCAGATATTTTGTTTTTTTAAGAAATTAGTAGATAATTAACTTATTAAGGAAAAAGGAAACAAACAAACATGAAAAAACTACATACAATCTTGTCCATCTCTACAATTCTTGCAGGGGGGGGTTATTAACAACTCTTTCTGCAACTAGTTGTAAAAAGGAACCTTTTCTTAAAGCTACTAATATTAAAAATGTTTATAAAATGAATACAGATTTACACATAAATGTAAATTTAGATTCTTTAGAAGAACTAAATAAATTGAAAATAGAGGGAGATTTGTTATTTGTTTGTAATAAGGATAAAAGAGATTGTTCTGATTTACAAATGAGTATTACATCTGAGAATACAAATGTTGATGATTGAAAAGAGATTTCATGAAATGTACTAATCATCCTAACTTATTTCATATCCAATTTTTCATGTGATAAAACTGGAAAAACTCTATACGATAATTCAGATGATGGTATTAGTATAGATTCAAATTACAACCATTATTTCTTTATTGCCGATATGGATTATGGATTCATAGTTGACCAAACAACATATTCTGTTTGAAAACTTACTTGTGATGTTGATGTATCTGGAATTCAAAACGTTGATAGTGGAGTAATTCCACCAAACTCACATGTAAATACAACACCTGTATATATGGATAACTTTACTGCTAATTATTCACCAGTATCTTAAGATTTCCTTATTACCATTTAAATTTTGAAGTCTTTTTAATAAAGTAAGTTCAATATTTTGAGACTTTACTCATTAATCAAATAATGATGTTTAATTGGTATTTTATAAAATAATTGGTATTTTCTAAGATAATTGGTATTTTGCTAAATTATTGATATAATCAATTTATGATAAAACGAATACTAGAACCATTGATAAAACGATATTTATCTATTTTTGGCGGTTTATTAATAACTGGAGCTAAAGATGTAGGTAAGACAGAAATATCTAAATTTTTTTCAAAAATGATATGAAAACTTGATGATGCTGAGACATACGATATAGTAAAGAACGATTATCGGAAAATTTTAGAAGGTAAACAACCAATCCTTATCGATGAATGACAATTAATACCATCTGTGTGAAATACGGTGAGAAATGAAATTGATAGAATTAATAAGACTGGTTTATTTATCTTAACAGGTTCATCATCTTTACTTGATAAAAACATTATTAATAAACTACATTCTGGAGCTGGCAGACTTTGTAAAATAAAGATGTACACACTAACCGCAACAGAAATAGGGTTTTCTAAAAAAAATATAAGTTTTCAAGATTTATTTAAAGGTAATTTAAAAATCAAAAAAATTTATAACTCATACACATTCAAAAATTATGTAGAGTTGTTGTGTAAAGGTGGTAGACCGAGAGTGGTTGATAAAACATGTACAAACGCAATGATTTCTAATGCTGGTTATTTAGATGAAATTTCTGAATTATCTGATAAAGTGACCGGTATCCAACAAAATTCTTTTTTAAAAGTGGTATCATCATTGGCGAGAAATATTTCGCAAGATGTTACGTATGAAACGCTATCAAAGGATAGCGGATTAATAAACGATGTTGTTTACAAGTACTATGAGTATTGTAAAAAGATTTTTATTATCGAACCTTTAGAAACTTGGAATGTTCATTTGCGTTCGTCTGCAAGTTTAAGAGTAAAACCCAAAATACATTTTTCTGATACATCAATTGCAGTAACTGCTATAAAGGGCACAGTTGAAAAATTTATAGAAGAACCAAAAGATTTTGGTTTATTCTTTGAAGATTTAGTAATACATGATTTGAGAGCTTACGTTTCAATTTCGAATGATTTCATTTCATACTATCGTGATTCTCAGGGGCTCGAGATAGATTGTATTATTGAAAAAAGAGACGGATCATGAATTGCTATAGAAGTAAAGACTAATGATGATGACTTAATTGAACATGCTGCCAATAACTTAAAATTATTACTTGATAAACTTCCTTTAAAAAAACAATCTATGAATAAAGGGCTATATATTATTACTACTAAAAATATTAGTTACACAAGAGAAGATGGTATCAACGTTATCAGTTTTGCTGATTTATGATTTGATATTGATGATTTTAAAATTGCTTAAATTAGGAATGTGATTTATCTATTTGATGTAAGATCTAGTT
Source organism: Mycoplasmataceae bacterium (assembly GCA_031262935.1). Lineage (GTDB taxonomy): Bacteria > Bacillota_I > Bacilli_A > Mycoplasmatales > Mycoplasmoidaceae > Malacoplasma_A. The sequence goes on from JAISGU010000022.1 coordinate 53,019, forward strand.
TAGTAAAATTTTATTAATATTACTACTAATCGCATTAGCATTATCGCCAAAAACAATAATCAGTTGATTATTGTTTTTTATGAAACCTTTAATATCAAATTTGTTTAATGTTTCTTTTGAAATGTTAGAAGCATCTTTTAAATCAACTTTAAAAGTTGATATAGTTGCTGATGTTTTAATAATATTGTCTTTACCACCAAGTCTATTAATCAATGAATTAATATCGAAATCAATCTTGCTGGATAAAGTTAATTGGTTATTAACAGTATTAGCAATCTTTTTAGCTTTATATCTAACAATTAATGGATAAATTCCAAATGTAATGATTGAAAGAAAGATATAGGAAGTTTTTTTATTCATATTTATTGTTTGATAAAAGTTTTTTGTAATTTATCAATATAGTTTTTTAAATCACAATTAAAACATAAACTAAATATTGAATTTACTTTAGTAATTGAAATATTTTGATTTGGTTTAATAGTCATTACTCTCATGCCATCAATAATTAAATCACATCGTTGAGCTGATTTGAAATTATTTAAGGTAATAGTTGTATCAGTCCCGTTAACAATCAATGGCGAATTAAACGAAAGATGTTTGGTGTGGTTGGTTGGTGATAGTTCAACTAATTCCATCACATCAACATTTGGCATAATGATTGCTCCACCATTTGACTTTGCTTGTCCAGTTGCACCAGTTCTTGTTGATACTAAAATACCCGTCCCCATATAGTTTTCATATAAAGTTTTATTAATATAAACATCAAGTTTAACGGTATTCAATGATTGAACAACAACTTCATTCATCGCATTATAGATTTTTTGATTATCAATATTAATTTGTAATAATTGCGGATGAATGAAGTTGTTAGGATTTAAAACTTCTTTTAAAATACTATTGATTTGAGTTTGATTAAACTTTGCATAAAAACCAATTGTCCCACTATTAATACAAACGATTTTAATAGGTTTGTTATAACAATTCCTTAAAAATCTAACATAAGTTCCATCCCCTCCAATTACAAATAAATATTCATAATTTTTAGAATTCAATTTTCAATGATGTTTTAATAAATAATTAGTTAATTTATTAGCAACAATCTGTGAATTTTTATCAATATTTTTTTGAATATAAAAATTATGAATATTACTCATGGAATCCCTCATCTTTAGCTAGAATACATTCATTAGCAAATTCACATGGGAATTTGTTATTAATAGAGATTTTTTTAGTATTACTATTTAAAAATATTTGAATATCTTCTGAATTATATCCAACAAGCAAACGATATGGTTTATCGTTTTCATATTGAAGAATAATCGGTCTTGACAATATTTCTGGTTTTTCAAGAATTAAATTAATGACTTCTTTAATGGGCATTTCATTAATTTGATTCTGATATTTTTTATATGTCTTACTTCTTACTGATAAGATGTCTTCAAAACCATTTTCGGTTAATGAAAGAATATCGAGCAATTCTTGTTTATCTAAAGGTGTTTTAGTAAAGTCTTTAGTAATGAATTGAATATTATTTTTTTTAAAATATTCATCAACCTTTTTACAACCTAAACAAGCGTTACTTATAAAAAGTTTTATCATAGCAATGATTATAAGTAAACTTTATAATTAACTTATGTTAAAAGTCGCTTTAGTTGGTAAACCAAATGTCGGTAAATCAACATTATTCAATCGAATTATTTCTCATAAAAAATCCATTGTTGATGATCAACCTGGAGTTACAAGGGATCGTATTTACAGTGATGCTGAATGATTAAATATTCCCTTCACATTAATTGATACAGGGGGATTAACCAATAAAAATGTATCTTTCCAAAAAAATATAGAACAACAAGTTCTATATGCAATTGACGAAGCAGATATTATTGTTTTTATTGTTTCATCAAAAGAAGGTATTAATAACGAAGATTATTATGTTGCTAAGATTTTAAAGAAACATAAATCTAAAAATGTAATCTTAGCAATTAATAAATCTGAAAATGATAAAAAAGAAAATATCAACACATATTATTCATTAGGTTTTGGTAAACCATTTTATATTTCAGCTGAACATAGTATTGGTATTGGTGATTTATTAGATGAAGTTATTAAAAATAAAAGTGGTTTAACAAAACAAGATGATATTGCATTATCATTTTGTATTATTGGTAGACCTAATGTTGGTAAGTCAACATTAGTCAATACTATTGTTCACGAACAAAGAGTAATTGCTTCACCGATTGCTCATACAACAAGAGATAGTATTGATGTTAAATTTAAATACAATAAAGAAAATTACGTCATTATTGATACAGCGGGATTAAGACGAAAAGGAAAAATTACAGACCGTATTGAAAAATACGCTGTAATGAGAACTGAACAAGCTATTGAAAGAAGTCAGTGTGTTTTATTTATGTTAGATGGTAGCGAAGAATTTAATGAACAAGATGAAGTTGTTGGAGGCTTAGCTTTTAAAGCAAACATTCCAACAATTATCGTTGTTAATAAGTGAGATAAAGTAAATAAAGATGATAAAACGATGTCTAATATGACAAAATTAATTAGACAGCGTTTTAAGTATTTATCATGAGCACCAATTATTTTTATTAGTGCTAGTGAAGAAAAAAGAATTCAAACAATCTTTGAAACATTTAAAAAAATTAAAGAACAATTATCTATTAATATTTCAACATCATTATTAAATGATGTCATTGCTAAAGCACAAATTAGTAATCCACCACCAAAGTTTAAAGGTGGTAGACCAAACTTATCATATGCTACACAAGTTAAAGGTAAAGTACCAACTTTTGTAGTGTTTGGTAATGATCCTAAATTTATTCATCTTTCATATATGAGATATATTGAGAATCAAATTAGACATTCCTTTGGAATTGATATTGTTCCTATTACCGTATACTTTAAAGATAAGAATGCGAGAATTAGGGGAGCAAGGGAGGACAGATAATGGCTAAAGTTGCAGTATTAGGAACTGGTGCATGAGGTACAGCGTTAGCGAATATCTTATTAGAAAATAATAATGATGTTTATATGTGAGGTATTGATCATAAAGAGATTAATGATTTAAATCATCAATTGAATACCAAGTATTTTAATAAACAAAAACTTTATAAGAAACCAAGTTTAGTTACTAACCAAATTGCACAAATATTTAAAAATAAACCAACATTTATTTTGTTAGCTGTTCCATCCGTTTTTATTGAATCAACTATTAAAAAATTTATTAATCTATTAAATTACAAGTGTATTGTCATTAATGTTGCTAAAGGATTAAATCAAGATACTAATAAAACTTGGTTTCCTTCAATAAAAAAAATGATGGGTAACAAATGCAAAGGAATTGTTACATTAATTGGCCCATCATTTGCTATTGAAGTTTTTAAAGGAGCACCAACAATTGTCAACACGATTAGCGATAATCTTGCTTGTTGTCGAATTGTTAATGCACTTTTCAATAATTCACATTTTAAATGTGTGGAAACAAAAGATGTGATTGGTGCAGAAATATTAGGAGCATTAAAAAATGTTATGGCTATTGCTATGGGTGTAGCATATGAACTTCACGCCTCAATTAACACTAGAGCAGCTATGTTATCAGAAGCCGTAAAAGAAATTAGTAAAGTTGTAAAGATTTATGGTGGTGATATTAATACTATTACTCAGTTTTGTGGAATTGGTGATATTTATTTAACTTGTACTGATGATAAATCACGTAATTTCTCTTTTGGTAAACAAGTTGCAAAAGTAGGGATTAAGAATACTCTTAAAAATAATGTCAAAACAGTTGAGGGTTATTTATCAACTAAGATAATCTATAAAGTTATCAAAAAATATCGTGTTAATGCTCCAATTTTTGATGGTATCTATGAAGTCTTATTTGAAAATAAAAATCCAAAAACATTTGTTCCAGACATCATTAAAAAAATTATTGATTAATTTTTAATTATTTTTGTATATTTATTTCCCAATATGTCAAAACCATTATCTAAACCACAAATAATCACAGAATTACAAGTGAATACAAACTTGATGAAAAAAGATATTATTAAAGTATTTGATGCTTTAGAAAAGATTGTTAAAGAACAAATTATTAAAAATAAAAAAATTAAACTTATGAATTTTGGGACTTTAGTTTTAAAAGATACTAAAGACCGAATGGGTGTAAATCCTAAAACAAAAGAAAAGATGAAAATTAATGGTAGAAAAACTATTAAATTAATTGTGTCTGACCATTTAAAAAAGATGGCTTTAAAAATTAAATAATCATTTTAAAAAACATTAAAAAATAAATATGAATTTCAAGATAAATCATCAAGATTGCATTTATATGTAGATTGATCTTTTATGTATTGTCATTTAGATGATGTTTTTACATCTAAAGATGTAAAACTATCATTATTTTTAATGTTTGTAATAGTGAATTCAGAAAGGAAATTACAAGCAAATGTGGCAGAAGTTATTGGATTAATAAAACTTCCATTTTCATCTAATTCAATTTTAGAAATAGATGGTTTATTCTTTTTAGAAAAATCACTTGCAATTTTATAAACAATTTCTCAATAAATTTGTGTACTAATATATTTAGAGCCCTTATTATCAAAGTCTTCTCACTTTATTGAGTTACCATTTCAGCTGGTATCGATTCTTGTTTTTGCAATCTCTTTAGCGTAATTAGCGTCTTTAGAAGAATCGATTTTTAATTCATCTCCAACTTTAATATCTTGATAAGGGTTGGTTTTGGCACAACTTGTAGTAGAAATAATAGTAGGAACAGAAGCAGTTAATAAAAAACTACTAATAATTCATTTAAAACTACTTTGTTTTATTTTCATTTGTATTAATTTTAATAGGTTGTTTTTTATTAACTGCTTTTGCTAATCTAGATTTAAGTCGATTAGCTTTGTTTTTATGCATTTTGCCTTTAGAAGCAACTGAATCAATGGTTTTATATGCTTTTGCTAAATCTTTTGAATCTTGAGTTGTTCTAACTTTTTTAGTTTGAGAACGGTATGCTGTTACATAACCTTTATTAATTCTTGTTCTTCTTGCAGTCTTTCTAATGTTCTTAATGTTTGCTTTAATGTTTGCCATTATTAGTCCTATTGTGTCTATTGAAAAGTGTAATCATTATATATAATAATCACCTGATGTTAGATAAAAAAGTTGATGAACAAAATAACCGTCTTTATAAGCATATAAATTCAGTTAAATTAGGTATTGAAAATGATTTACAAGAAAATGTTTCCTATAAATTAATAAATTTAAAACCTACTTTAACTAAAGTAAAAAAATACGCTACTAAACATCAATTAAATAAAAAAAGAATTGATTTTATTGACACATTAACTGACACTGTTGCTTTTCTTATAAAAAATTTATTAATGGAGACACAAAAAGAATAATATGAGTTCAATGTTGCCAATTATTATTTTAATTGCAATAGCTGCAATTGGTATTCCGATTTATCTAAAACGTAAAAAAGGAAAGACTACAGCTATTTCTATTAGTAATAGAAAAAACAAGGATGAAGTTTGAAAAACAATCAAACAATATCTTAAAGATAGTAATGATTTCGGGAAAGAAATCATTGATTGCTATGTTGCTAAAAGAAATAGTATCGATTACATTAATCCCAATTTACCTAGATATTTAAAAGATAAAAAAAGAGCAGAAGTTAAAATACGTAAGTGACAATTTCAACAAGAAAAATTACTTGCTAAGAAAAATCATAAGAAAGTTTTTGCACCAAAAGAAAGAGATTTGTATGTTGTTTGTTTTACAACAAAACAAATTAAAAATGGTGTTGTTGATCAACCACGAGCAATTGAGTGTGAAGTTGTTAATACAAGAGTTAATAAAAAAGAATGAGATCGTAAGATCTTAATTAATCAATTATTAAATTATGATCAAGAAATGGAATGGATTGCACCATTAAAATATAATGAACAACAAAAAAATAAGAAAACTATTAAACAGCAACAAATTGAATCAAAAAGAAAAGAAAAAAGAGAATCAAAAATTAAGCAAAAAAATAAAAACAAAATTGAGAAAGCTAAATCAAAAGCATTAAAAAAACAGGAGAAGAATAAAAAACATGTCAAATAATGTTGTCTTTTTTGGAACTCCCAAAATTGCTGCTAATTGTTTACAAGCACTCTTGGATACAAAAGTTAATGTTGTTGGTGTTGTCACTAAAGTTGATGGCAAAGTTGGAAGAAAACAAACCATTCAATTCTCTGAAGTTAAACAATTAGCACTACAAAATAATTTAAAGATATTTCAACCAAATAAATTAGTTGATATTGAAAGTGAACTGTGTTCACTTAATGCTGATTTGTTTGTTGTTTGTGCTTATGGAAAAATTATTCCTGAAAGTATTTTTAATATTCCGAAATATCACACAGTTAACGTTCATACTTCCTTATTACCAAAATGAAGGGGTGGTGCGCCAATTCATTATGCAATTTTGAATGGAGATCAAAAAACTGGAGTTAGTTTAATGTATGTCGCTAAAGAATTAGATGCAGGTAATGTTATTAAGCAATTTGAAATACCAATCAATGAAGATGAAACATACATTTCGCTTTACGATAAATTATCTAACTTATCATATAAAGTCATTAAAGAGAATATTCACGATTTATTCAATCAGAATGTTAAATCTATTTCACAAGATAATTCAAAAGTTACATATGCTAGAGTTATTTCACGAGAAGATGAGAGAATCAATTGAAATAAATCAGCAAAAGAAATTGATGCCAAAGTTAGGGGACTATATGATGAACCAATTGCTTATAGCATGTACAATGGTTTAAATATTAAAATTGCCCACTGTTCAATCACAAATTTAATAGCTAAAGGGACTCCTGGACAAATTAATGAGATTTCTAAAAAAGGTATTTTTGTAAATACAAATGATTATCAAATCTGTATCGATACTTTACAAATTCCTGGTAAAAAAATGATTACCGTAAATGAAATGTTGAATGGTAATCACGTTTTTACAATTGATGGTAAATTTATTTAAGTTATGTAATATAAATTACATATTGTGTCTGACATAATTAATTCGAGAAGTATTATTAAGGACTTAATTAAAAACGGTTTAAATGTAGAAGACAAGCAACAGCTGTCTTATTATGTTAGTAATTTTAATTACAACATTTTTTTAAAAGGATATGGAAAAATCTTTATTGGTGAAAACAAACGATTTGATAAAGAAGCAACCGACACACAAATTATTGCTCTTTACAACTTTGATATGAATATGTCTAATCATATCTTAAGATGAATTTTACAAATTGAAAAAATTATTTCCACTAATGTTGTTTATGAAGCAATAAACTATTACAACATTAAGGATCATTGTTTATTAAAACTAAATACTGATACGATTAAAAATCGTATCTTAAAAAATCTATATAAAGTAACACCAAAAATTTCTTATGAAAATTTTTTATATAAAATGGTTAAATATCTACCAAGTAATGAAATTAGTAGAGATTATGTTGAACATAATAAGCATGATGATATTTATAAATGAAGAAATTGTCCGCTTGATATCATGTGCTTAACCTGGTCATTTTCCACAACATTTTCATTTATGATTGCACTTAATGAAGAATTAAGAGATGGTATCTTATCTACTTTTGGTTTGAAAGCAGAACACATTCAAGGGTTTTATGATTTTATAAAGAACTTAATTGATTTAAGAAACGGTATTACGCATAATGAAATCATTTTTTCTAAAAAAATTAAATATCAGTCTAATGAACTCAAAGCAATGTATCAATTCATAACTAAAAAATCAATTTCCAATGAATTGAAATTAATTAATATTTTAGAGATTATTGAGTTTCTTACAAAGACAAATAAACTTGTTAATTCCACAAAGTATTGATTTAAAAAACTAAATATTAAAACTATTTTTAAAAATAAAGTTGATATGATTTGTGGAAAAATCGGAGAAAATAAATATGACTAAATATCTTTATAAAAATAAGTGGGTTAGTTTAAAACAAACATCTAAAGGATTCGTATACGGCGAAAGAAGAAATGTTAATTCTACTGCTTCACTTCTTTTCAAAAAAGAAAATAACAACTATAAGTTTTTATTAAGATATCAACCATTACCAGAATTAAAGCTTATTGACACTAATAAAATGAAATGATCTACTCTATATCCGTGTTGTGTTACTGGCTCAATGGAAAAAAATGAAATTCCAATTGATAACGTCATTAAAGAAGTCTTAGAAGAAACAAACTATATAGTTTCTAAAAAAGATATTAAAGACTTTAATATAGTTGTTTCTTCTACTCAAATGAATGAGTGTGTTTACAATTTTATCATCGACATCACTAATGCTAAAAGGTTAAATAAAAAAGAAGGTGATGGGACTTTCTTTGAAAATATTTCTAAAAATAAATGAGTTAGTCATAATACGCTTAAAAAAATTTTATTATCTGATAAGTCAATTCACTTATCATCGTTAGCAAGTTGTTATTTACTATTTGATAGTTACATTAACAAAAATAAAGCTTAGGTATAATTTAGTTAATGAAAAATAAACCATTATCAAAAAATCAAAAAGTTTTAGTATTAGTCATTAGTTTAATATTAATGTGCGGCTCAATCGCCGGTATGGTTTGTGCGATTATTTTTCTTTAAAACTCCAAATATTATGTTTTACATTTAGTTAAATAAACATTTATTGCATATTTTTTATTTATATATATAATAAGTGGTGGGAGAAAGTGGGAAAGAATGTTTCTTGGAAAATTCAATCATTCATTAGATAATAAAAATCGTTTGTCTTTACCTAGCAAATTTGTTTGTAAATTACCTAAACAAATTTGTATAAGCAAGGGATTTGATGGTTGTTTAGAAATTAGGACACCAGCTGAGTTTCAAAAACGTTTAAATATTCTTACTGAAAAAGACGAGAATAAAAAAACTAATCGTGACTTGTTACGTATTTTTACAAACAACACTATAGAAGTCAATATTGATAAAGCAAATCGTATTTTAATTTCTAGTGAACTTCTAAAAGAAGCATCAATCATTAAAGATGTAGTTGTTTGTGGTAGTGCAAACAGAATTGAAATATGAGATGTTAAAAAATATCAAGAATTTGTTAACCGTGTTCAACCAAAATATGAAGAACTTGCTGAAAAAGATGGAAGGTGGTTGTCATAATGTTACACACGCCTGTTTTGTTAAATGAAGTAGTTGATTTAATGAATGTTAAACCCAATGGGATTTATACTGATGCAACCGCTGGCAGGGGTGGACACAGTAAAGAAATTCTTAAACGTTTGAGTTCGTCTGGTAAATTAATTTGTATAGATACAGATATAGAGGCAATTCATTTTTTAAAAGATGAATTTAAAAATGATTCGCGTGTAATTGTATTACATGATAATTTTAAAAATATTAAAAATCTTTTAAAAAATGAATCTATTAAAGGGGTAGATGGGATTTTATTAGATTTAGGTGTTTCTAGTCCAATGTTTGATGATGCTAATAGAGGATTTAGTTATCAACATAATGTGAAACTTGATATGCGCATGGATCAAGAACAAAAGTTGGATGCCTATTTTGTTGTAAACAAATATGATGAAAAACAATTAACTTCAATTTTTAAAAAATATGGCGAAATCAATGATTGTAAAAATACGGTAAGAGCAATTATTAATTATCGAAAAAATAAAACAATTGAATCAACAAATGAGCTTGTAGAAATTATTAAAAAATCAATTAATCCTAAAAAACTACATTTAAAAAAACATCCTGCCACAAAATATTTTCAAGCTATAAGAATTGAAGTTAACCATGAAATAGAAAACTTAAATCTATTTTTAAACGAGATTAATAACTTATTAAATATATGTGGAAGAGCTTTAATAATTAGTTTCCACTCATTAGAAGACAGAATGGTTAAACAAAAGTTTAATTATCTTTCAACTGTTCACATTCCTAAAGAAGTTCCTATAAAAGATGAGAAAGTTAATTTTAAACTTATTAATAAAAAACCAATTATTGCTACAGAAAATGAAATTAATAACAATTATCGTTCTAGAAGTGCAAAACTTCGTGTAATAGAGAGGATTAGATAATATGTTTAATTTAAAAAGAGTTTATGCAACAATTTCATTTGAAAAACACTTTATCAAAGTATTAGTTCTTGAAAATACCATTGATAAGAAAATTAATTGTTTATATTACGATTATGAAAAACTTGATTATTTAAACGAGGACTTAACATTCAAAAACATTAATCATTTAAAAAATTCATTAATTAAGCTAATTAAAAATGTAGATGAATTTATGGGGATGAATGTTAAGCGTTACATCATTAACATTTCATGTTTATCAATAAAGTCAATTAAGGGAGTTAGTCAAAAATATTTAGCATTTGGAACAATTACTAATAATCTTTACAACAACTATGTTGATAAGGTGAAAATTATGTTATGTTCAAATAACGAATATAGTTTTAACATTGTCCCAACAAAATGATTTGTAGATAATAAACCATTTGATGCTTTTCCTGAATCTGAGTATGGTAAAACGATTCACTATGAATTTACAGCATTAGTTGCAAATCAGAAAATTGTTAACCAATTTATTGATGTTCTAAATTCAATAAAAATTACAGCTTTAAAAATCACATGCAATAGCTTGTGTTTAGGGGATATTATCGAAAACTATGGTATCGATAGTTTAATCGTAGATGTTAAAGTAAATAAAACTAATATCAACATTTATGATAAGAATAAGAAAATTAAAGCAATTGTTAATTTACAATTTGGTTCAAATTGATATGTTGAAAACATCAGAAAACTATTAAAGTTAGAAAGACAAGAACAAGTTTATGATGTGGTTAATACTTTAACTAATTTAAATTTATCCAATAATCAAGAAGCCTCGCTTATTAATATTCACACTAAAAACTTTTTACAATACAAAGACATTACAAATTATGGTATTAGCAATGTGTTAAAAATAGTTAATAAACTATTTATTGAAAAGATTACACCAATTATTTTAAGTTTACGTGTGAAATTGAAATCAAATTTTAACAAGATAATTTTTAATACTAATGATGAATTACATGACATCTTTAATATAGCGTGCCGGAAGGCGTTAGATAATGGTATGATTATTGAAAATATCGATAATAATATTATTGGATTAGAAAGTTGTGCGATAAATAATATGCTAGCTTCTGTTAAATATGTTTATCGAGAACAAACATCGCTTTATGATCATCATCTTTACAGTGTTGACCCATATACACAATCTAACGTGTCTTTAAACCAAATGCGAAAGGGGTTGGCAATAAAACTTGGAATTATTTCAACAAATTTTGCAGCAAAGCTAGGAGAATAGTATGAGTGATATTATTAAGAATATTATCAATAACATGAAGACAGATGAACAATCTTCCATCTTTGATAACGACATCAATGTTAATAAAACAGTTAATGGTCTATTAAATAATTTAGATCAATGTGATGACAGTGTTGGTAGATTTAATATTAAAATATTTGGCATCGGTGGTGCAGGATGTAATGTTGTTGAACATATGTTTAACACTAGAGAATGACCTGAAAATGTTTCACTATATGCATTAAATACTGATATTAAAGCTTTAAGAAGAATTAAATCGATGTCTAATCGTTATTTAATGGGCGCGAAAATGTTGAACGGTTCAGGAAGTGGTGGAGATCCAAAAGTTGGTAAAGCCGCTGTTGAGGATAATCCAACTGACATTAAAGAAATTTTAAAATTAGATAAAGGAACCGACTTGTTATTTATTGTTGCGGGGTTAGGTAAAGGGACAGGAAGTGGCGCCTCACCTGAAATCGCTAAAATTGCTAAAGAATTAAATATTTTAACTATTGGCATCGTTAATTTTCCATCAGTAAATGCTGAAGGAAGACAAATTTATGAAAATGCTGATGCAAGTTTTAATTTACTAAAAGATCAAGTAACATCAATTACAAGGATTAGTAATGATAAAATCATTCAAAACAATAAAGCTGACATCAGTTTCATTGAAGCTTTCCATAAGGCTAATGAAGATGTTGCTAACACAATTAATGATATTGTACAAATGATTAATTCAGCAAGCGATATGAATTTAGATTTTGCTGATATTAGGAGATTCTTTGAATCGCATAAAACTTTTATGTCAGGAAACTTCTCATTGAACATTGAAGATGAGTACACTCCTGAAAAATTAAAGAAGGTAATCCACGATTCTATTAAAGCAAGTTATGAGGAGGTTAATATTAATACAGATGATGTCAAGATTTTAATTAACTTCAAATTTGGTAAAAAAACCCCTGCCTGTTTTATTAATGACGTTCGTCATGTGTTTAAAGAAGAAACGGGCGATAATGGTTTATCACTTGTTCATGGTGTTGAATACGTTGATAACAATATCGTTGAAGCTTCATATTTGATGTCTGCAAACGATGATAATGTTCCTATTAAAGAACAAGAAGTAACTACTATCCATAAAGATGATGAATTTAGTATCTTTGAAGAAGATAATATTAGTTTTAATAAAAATGATACATCAATTATTCGTGACGAAAATAATGACACTAGTTTTGGTATTAAACAAGAACATATTAAGTATGATACTGAAGAATTAATTAGCGATCATGAAACTATGTGAAACACTAATGATGTTGGAAAATTAATTACTAAAGCAGTAACTCGTTCAATTCATAAACCAAACGATTCTGATAAAAAGCCAAGTTAGTAATGATGTTAAAATATGGTAAAATTAATATCATATGAAAACATTGATTTCAGGAATTCAACCAACAAATAGATTAACGATAGGTAACTATTTAGGTGCAATTAAACAATTTGTCAATTATCAAAATAAATACAAAATGTATATTTTTGTTGCGGATTTGCACGCTTTAACGAATAAATATGATACCGATAAACTAAGCGACAATAAGTTTAAAATAATTGCAAGTTATATTGCAAGTGGATTAGACATAAAAAAGAATGTTGTTTTTTATCAAGCTGATGTTCCAGCGCACTGTCAACTTAATTGAATCTTAACTTGTAATGCAACAATGGGTGAACTTAATCGTATGACTCAATTTAAAGATAAAACAATGAAGATGGTTCAAGCTAATGGTACTAATTCCATTCCGACAGGATTATTTACTTATCCTATTTTAATGGCTGCTGATATTATGTTATATGATGCAGATTATGTTCCTGTAGGTATTGATCAAAAACAGCATGTTGAATTGACAAGAAATTTAGTTGATCGAATGAATAATAAATATGGTAAATTATTTAAGCAACCACAACCATTGATTCCTGAGTTTGGAGCAAAAATTATGGATTTGTTAAATCCAACTATGAAGATGTCAAAATCTAACGAGAACGAAAAAGGAACAATTTTTCTACTTGATAAATTAGATGAAGTCACTCGTAAGATTATGGGAGCTAAAACCGACTCTCTTAATAAAGTTAAATATGACTTAATAAATCAACCAGGTATTAGCAATTTATTAACAATTTACAGTTGTTTAACTAATAAAAAAATTGGATTATTAGAAAAAAACTATGCGAATAAAAATTATGGTGAATTTAAAAAAGATATCGCAGAAGTTATTTGTAATTTTTTAAAAAACTTCCAAAATAAATTTGATAAGGCAATTAAAAACAAAAAACAAATTGAGAAAACATTAAAAGATAATGCTAAAAAATGTATTCAAATTACCGATAAAAAAATTACCAATATATATAAAGCGGTAGGTTTAACTAAATAATTAATAACAAATTATTAAAGTAATAAAATGACTAATGAAACACCACTAAAAGCAAACTATAAAAAGCAATGAATTCTTGTTTTTTGTTGGGTAGCTTTTAGTGTGTTTAGTATCTTAACATTCCTTTTAATTACGTGCTTAATTGGTATTAGACCACACGTACCAAGAGGATATGATTTAGGAGAATTTTCAGATGGAAAATGAAGTAATTTTCCGTCTGATGAAACAATCAAAAGCTGATATCCACTTAACTTTGGATTATGAAGTATTACATACAATGATATGAAACAAACATTGTCTGATAATGTTTATCGTTATCATTTAAATGTTAGAAGTATTGTTTTGTTAGTGTTCATTGCCATTAATTTATTAATGGTTATTTTTCAATATACATTTTTAAGAATTAGAACAAGGTCTTGGTTTCGTTCAACTTCATTTTTAAGAGTAACTAGTTTAACTTTTATTATTTCATTACTTATTGCTGCTATTGGCTTGTCTGCTGTACCGACACCAATACCATCAAGTGACTTTGATGGTATTAATGTAGGAGAAAAAGGATTAATTGATCCAAGACTAGCTATTGGAGATGTTGATTATGCGTCATGAATTTTCAAACACAATCTTTCTCAAGATTTTATTCAAAACTCTTCATATGTTGAAGCAAACGAAGGTTTATATACTTTTACAGCGGCCGGGATAGTTTTATTGTCTTTTGCTATCATTTGTATTGTTGTTAGTATTTTTGATGAAGTTGTTTCATCAATTATTTCAATTTCACGATATCGCTCATACTATCGATACAAAACTATGACTTTCTTTTAGAAGAAGGTTTTTTAATTTTCTTTGTTTTTTTATCAATCTTTCTGGTTTTTATAAAGAAAAAAACAACCATTAATATTGCACCAATAATAATAAGCGATAAAAGAATTATTAAAATAATCTTAACAGTCAAATTCATGGTTCAAATTATATGTGCAATAAATTTGTTAAAATTAATCCATGTACGATGTATTAATTATTGGTGGTGGTCCTGCAGGAATCTATTGTGGTTATGTTGCGCACAATAAAGGATTAAAAGCAATATTAGTGGAATCAAATGATAGTCTAGGTGGTCAACCATTATTAATTTATAGCCAAAAACCGATTTATGACTATCCAGCGTTTTGTGGTATCAAAGCTTATGAATTAACTAATAAGCTAATTGACCAATTAGTTAATCATAGTGAAACAAAAGTATTGTTAAAAACAACAATTAAGTCATACAGTAAAGAAGATAAATTATTTAAGGTCACTTTAACTAATAACGAAGTTATTGAAACTAAAGCTATCATTATTGCTTGTGGTGGTGGAATATTTAAACCTAATCGTCTTGAAAATATTTCATCCGAAAATAAAAACATTCATTATTTAGTACAACCACTAGACGTTTATAAAAATAAAAAAGTGGTTGTACTAGGCGGTGGAGATTCTGCGGTTGATTGAGCAAACGAACTAATTAGTAGTCATATAACTGATGATGTTTCAATTGTTCATCGACGTGATCAATTCAGAGCCAATGGTGAGAATGTTGAAAAATTATCAAAAAATAAAATAAAGATTTTTCTTAACTGTTTGATTGAAAAAATCACAAATAAGGAAATTGTTTTAAATAATAAAAAACTTATTCCTTATGATTTTTTAATTGTTCAATATGGTCAATCTGTTGATAACTCATGAAAAGAAATTTTTAAAGATTTACAAATGAATCAAAATAATCGTATCCCTGTAAAACAAAACCAAATGACAAATCTTGATAACATCTATGCGATTGGTAATGTTTGTATTTATGAAGGAAAACCTTCATCGATTGTAACAGCACATGGAGAAGCTACCGTAGCCGTTAGAGATATCATCAATAAAAATATGCAGATTAAATAGACATCGTGGAAAAATATACATTCTTTAGAATGTATGTTGGTGTTAGCTCTTGCGGTTTACATGTTTTGTCTAATACACTATGTATTAGGAGAGAACGATG
>JAISGU010000024.1 GCA_031262935.1 Mycoplasmataceae bacterium
TTCGAACAGAACTTGATAAATTTTTAAAGTGATACAATGAAGAAAGAATTCAAATATCTCTTAATGGGAATACACCTAAATCGTATGGTTTGTATAAACAAATGCATGCTTATCTGACAGATAATAAATTTACTCCAACTTTTAGGGCCTAATTTGCATTTTGATATTTAAGCCTTTTTTAAGTTGTTTTTCGATAGCTAAATAAATGACTTTTTTAAGCGAATCGATTGAATTAAATACACCTTTGCTTTTCGAAATTTTACGAATATTGTGATTAAGATTTTCAATAATATTCGTAGTATAAATTAGTTTACTAATTTCAAACGGAAAATTAAAGAAAGTAGTTAATTCGTTTCAATTTCTTCTCCGCGAATCAATAGCATAATTTTGTCATATCTTTTTAGAGTTTACACAAATTATTTTACGCTACCAATTTATTTTGTTTTTTTAATTTCTTAATAGTTCTTGTAGATACTTTAATTCTTTTAGAAGTGTTCTTTCCAGTTTTAATTCTTAGAACTTGTAAGTTAACATTCCAAACACGTCTAGAATGATTTAAAGCATGGCTTCTTTTATTGCCACTTAATGGTCCACGATTAGTTAATTGATCTTTTCTACTCATAATTACTGATAAAGATTATATAAGTGATTTAACTTATTAGGCAAAGTTTTATCGTATAGCCCCATTTATATACATCGATATAAAAGCTTAAGAATATACTTTTTATTTATTGCTTACTAATGTAGCTCCGTTTGATGTGCCAACACGATTAGCACCTGCATCAATCATTGCTTTCATTTGTTCAAATGTTTTAACTCCACCTGAAGCTTTAATCATTATTTTATTACCTACATGTGTTTTAAATAACTTAACATCTTCAATTGTTGCACCACCTGTTGAAAAACCAGTAGATGTTTTAATGAAATTAGCTTTGCCATCAATTACACATTTACAAGCGTTAATCTTATCTTGTTGATTTAATAAGCAAGTTTCTACAATAACTTTAAGAATATGATTTCCACATGTACTTTTAATTTCTTTAATTTCATTAATACATTCATTTAATAATCCTTGTTTTAATCAAGAGATGTTAATAACCATATCAATTTCAGTAGCGCCGTTATGGATAGCGTCTCTTGTTTCAAACACTTTAGTTTCAGTTGTATTGCTTCCTAGAGGAAAACCAATTACTGTACACACTTTTACATCAGTTCCTTTTAATAATTCTTTACATAAAGAAACATAATCAGGATTAACACAAACTGAAGCAAAGTCATATTGTTTTGCTTCAGTACATAATTTTTCTATTTGTTGTTTAGTTGCTTCTGGTTTTAATAATGTATGGTCAATGTATTTGTTGTAATTCATAATTAGTAATTATAGGAATTATCACAACAAATCATTGCTATCAAATACAGCACCATCTTTACAAATGCGTTGTCAACCATTCTTCGTTTTGATAGAACAGCCCATACAAGCACCAAATCCACAGCCCATTCTTGCGTCTAAAGATATTTGTCCTCTTTGACAATTTTTATAGACAGCTTTAATTAACCCTGGCGCCCCACATACAAAGTAATAAAGATTTTCAAAATGGTGTTTTTTAATAATTTCTACTACATTACCTTTTTCACCATAACTACCATCATCTGTACAAATGATAAGGTTAGGACACAATTGTTTCATTTCTTGTTCATAAGCAACTTTATCTTTATTATTAAAACCTACAATCATTTCAAATGGGATATTTTCATCTTTAAATTTCTTACCCAATGAAACAATTGGTCCTAATCCACCACCACCAGTTAGTAGTAATGGTTTACCATATTCTTTTTTATATCAATATGTATTTCCTAAATCAACCATTATGTCTAAGATGGTATTAGCTTTCATTTCAGATAATGCTTTAGTACCATTACCAATAACAGCATAAATGAAATTAAACTGTTGTTGGTTATATAAACAAACTCCCATCGGCCTTCTTAAATAAAAACCAGGTATTTTAATATTAAAGAATTTACCTGGTTGACATCAAGAAGTATCTCCTTGTAATGTCATTTCGTATAAATCGCTGGAGATTTGTTTATTAGAAATAACTTTATATTTTTGAATTTTATGCATTGTTAATTACTATATACAATTTTACCATTAACAATGGTGTATTTAATTTTTCCATAAACTTCTCAATTGTTAAATGGAGATATTTTTGATTTTGAAAAGAATTTATGACTATCAATTTTATACTTCTGATTTAAATCAACGATTGTTAAGTTATTAGATTGTTGATTTAAATCAAATCTTTTATTTGGGTTGATTGACATTAGTTCAACTAATTTTTCCAATGTGATAATTTTGGATTTAACTAATTTTGTATACATTAATGAAAAACTAGTTTCTAATCCGACAATACCATTTAATGATTTTTGATAGTTACAATTTTTTTCTTTATCACTATGCGGTGCATGGTCAGTAACTATCATATTAATAGTTCCATCTTTAATTGCTTTTAATAAAGATGATTGATCTTGTTTTGAAGATAATGGAGGATTCATTTTATATGCTCCATTATCTTTAATATCATCTTTATTTAAAAGTAAATGGTGAGGTGTAACTTCACAAGTCACATTTATTTTTTGCTTCTTTGCTTTTTTAATGACATCAATGCTTGATTTAGTAGAAACATGACAAATATGTAATTTACATTTAGTTTGTTTTGCTAACTCAATGTTTCTAATTACTTCTTTAGTTTCGCTGCCATCAATTTCACAATGACAAGCAATGACTTTATTGGTTGATTCAATTTGCTTCATTGCTTGTTTCATAATTGATGAATCTTTTATTCCACAACCATCATCACTAAAAGCTATACAATGTGATGATGTTTTTTTAATATCAACAATTTGTTTACCTTGTTCATTAACTGTAATAGAGCAATATGGTAAAACGTTAATAATTCCATTTTTATTTATTAATAATTTTATTTTTTTAAGTTCACTTACACTATCAATAATAGGCTTAGTGTTGGGCATACAACAAATTGTTGTAAAACCACCTACACTTGCTGCTTTAGTTTCGGTTTTAATTGTTCCTTTATATTCATATCCTGGTTGTCTAAGATGTGTATGCACATCTATTAGACCTGGAATGATAGTTAAATTACCAGCATTAATAATTTTTGTATTGGGTTTTAATTTAATATGTTTTGTATATTTAATATTTTTTTTATCATCTACTAAAATATTAATTTGTTGAAATTTATTTTTATAAAATACATTACCATTTTTTATTAATAAATCCATAGTGTTAATTTTAGTAGATTAACATAAAAGCATTTAATGAAATATGTGACGATTTAAATGTTTTTAAGAAATAAAAAAAAGAGCAAATTAAATTTGCTCTTCATTTTAATCTTTGCACGGGAAGCTATGCCCCCCAACGAAGACTGAGTCTTCGATAACTAATATAACATATTAATTAAATTTTTGTTTTTTTAATTTTGTCAATATCATTCGATAAAATGAGTTTCATATAATGTTATAAAAACAATGAAAGCTATTGGTTTGCTAACAAATTACGATATTAGAATAGCTTATGTTGATGGAAAACCAATTCAATACAAAGTTTTATATCAACCAATTAGAATACCAAAAATGTTTACTAAAAATAATGAGATATTTTTAGTGACATCTAAAAAGCAATCTGAATTTATCATTAAACAATATGTTCCCACTTGAATTAAACATTATGACAAATTAAGATATGCAAAAGAACAACATAAATCTATTACAACAGATTCATCAAAAATAAGAATTTTAGAAAAATATTATGATGTAAAACAAGCAATATTACATAGTAATAAACGATATGAAATTGTAAATAATGTTGTTTACATTAGTTCAAAATATAAGAAAGAAGATGTCATTAAAGAAGTTTATATTGACATTATTAAACCTTATGTTCTTAAAAGAGTTAAGTATTGACAAATTAAAATGGGATTAGCAGGACGTAAATTAAATATCCAAATAACTAATATGACCTATTGTTTAGGGTTGTGTTATAGTAAAGATTTGAATAATGTTAATAAGATTAAATTTTCTAGTAAGTTATTTGGATATAACAAAGAACAAATAGACCACACTATTGTTCATGAATTAGCTCATATATATCATATGAACCACAAAAAAGAATTTTGAGATGTAGTAAAAAAGTACATTCCTAATTCATACGAATTAAAGAAGAAATTGTTTTGATAATAACATAAAAAATTATTTACATTTATGTTTTTATGTTAAATTAGCATAAAAAACTATTTACATTTATGTTTTTATGTTATAATAGTAATCTATGATAAAAAGAAACTCATATTTAGAACAATTAGATAAACAAAAAAATATACCATTAATAAAAGTGTTAACTGGTATTCGTAAATGTGGTAAATCTACTATTTTGAATATGTTTATGGATCAATTTAACGGTAATGATAATGTTATTTATATAGATTTTAATAATCTAACCTATAGTTCAAAAATTAAAAATTATTTAGAATTAAATTCTTATATTGAAAAGAGGATTAAGAATAATAAAAAAAATTTCATCATTATTGATGAAGTTCAAGAAATTGATAATTTTCAAAAAACAATAAATAGTTTGTCTTTAAAACGTAATAATGATATTTATATTACTGGTTCTAATTCCAAATTATTGTCGAGCGAGATGTCGACATTAATTACAGGGAAGAATGTAAAAATTAATATATGACCTTTAAGTTTTAAAGAATTTTATAGTTGATGTATTGATGGACTTAAAATAAATGATTTGAATGAGATATATAACAATTATTTTAAATATGGTGGTATGCCTGGAAGGCTATTATATAAATTAGATGCACAGACGGAGATTACTCAATATTTAAAAATGATTTATAGCGATATCATTCAGCACGATATTTTACAAAGACACGATATTAAAGATGTAAATGAACTTACTAATATATTCTTATATGTCATTTCTAACATTGGTGAAGAATTTAGTGTTGTTAATATTAAAAATTATTTAAAAACTCATAATCATTCTAACATTAGCGAAGCTACTATTTCCAATTACTTAAGTTACCTTGAAGAAACATATTTAATAAGAAAAGTTCATAAATATGATGTGGTAGGTAAAAATATTTTAAATAATCAATATAAATATTATGCAGTGGATATTGGTTTTAGAAATGCAAACATTAATAGTGTCACACTTAATACTGGAAAAATGTTAGAGAATATTGTTTATAACGATTTGATTTGTAAAGGATACGATGTATATATTGGTAAAAATAGATATATACCAGAAATTGATTTTGTTGCTAAAAAAAATAGTGAAACAATATACTTTCAAGTATGCGAACACCTTACAGATGATAATCGTCAGAGAGAAGAGGGAAATTTGTTAAAAATTAATGATTCTTTTAAAAAATATATTGTTTCTTATGATAAGTTCAATAGTGTAGAACCTAATAGCGGAATTGAATACATTAATATTGTTGATTGATTACTAAAAAACTAGTTTTTACTCGACGCTATAGTTAGTATGGTTAAAAAATTAATTTTGTAAATAAATATTTTTAACTGAATCGGTATAGTTATTAGATGAAAAACTAGAATTGCTTTTACTATACAATAAACTAAAATTATTCTGATATATGAATGTAAGTTTACATCAATCATTTTGAATTTCTATTTTAAAGTCATCTTTATAAATTTGAGAAATTATTGGAGGATTTTGTCAACCAATTTTCGATCCATCAGGCATGTTTAAAAGTGTAGAGGAATAATAAATAATTGCTGTGGGTACAGTGGTAATTTTGACATCAGTTCCATTTTTATATATTTGAAATAAACAAGCATTACCATCAAAAAAATTTAAATTTGCTCCTTCTATAAAAGTAGGAAGTGTTTCGTTGTATCTAAAAACAATAGATCAATTAGTAAGATTGGTATTATCAGCAAGATTTTGAATAGATAGTTCAGAATTATTAGTTACGTTGCCAAATGAGTATTTTAAAGATGAGTCACTCCAAAAGGGATTATTCCTATTACTATTATCCTTGCAAGACATAGTAAAATAGACGGTTGGAATAATTACAACTGACATACAAAATGAAATTTTTTTGAATGCATTAAAATTACTATTCATTATTATGACTAACTTCCATCTAATAATTTGATTATTAAGATGCTAATTTTTAAAAAAAAGACCTAACTAAATAACATTAAATGTCTTTTAATTTTCGTAAGAAGTTTTAACTCTTCTTAATTGATCTAACATTTTTTCAGTTACAGTATTAATTGAAGTTAAAATATCTTGAGCATTACTTTCTGCTCTCAAAATGCCTTTACCTTTTGTTTGTACATTTACACTTGTAGTGTATGATTGATTTTTAGGGTAGTAAGTTATTTCTGCCTTCATATTTGGCATCACAAATATGAAGTCTTCAAACTTACTAAATTTCATTTCTAAGTGGGAGGTTACAGCGTCTGATTTAGAGCAATCTTTTCATCTAATTGTTACATTCATAATAAGAAAATTATAAACGATATAATTCACAAGTTATGTTATCTAACGATAAACTAAAAGAATATTGTGGTGTCTTAGGAATTTTTTCTAAAAAACCAGTTTCCATACCTTGATTACTATATTATGGTTTATTTTCTTTACAACATCGGGGTCAAGAAGGAACTGGCATTGTTGTTAGTAATTTTAAAGATATTGACCAATACAAAGATGTTGGTAGCGTAGGAGAAGTCTTTAATAAAGAAGTGCTGGATGACTTAGATAAGATTAAACCAACAATTGGTATTGGTCATGTTAGATATTCTACGGCAGGTGGTAAAAGTGTTGAGAATGTACAACCACTTTTAACCAACTCTAGAATTGGACCAATTGCCATTGCTCATAATGGCAATTTAACCAATGCTAGCGAAATTAGAAAACAATTAGAAAATAAAGGTTCTAATTTCTATACATCAGTTGATAGCGAATCAATTATTAATTTAATTTCACGTAATTTGATTAACAATGATATTGTAAATGCTATTAAAAAAAGTGTTAATCAAATTAAAGGTTCTTTTAGTTTAGTAATTATGATTAAAGATAAATTAATCGCCATTAGAGATCCGTTTGCTATTAGACCATTATGTTTAGGTAAATTAAAAAATGGGGGATATGTTGTTGCCAGCGAATCTTGTGCATTAGATGTGATTGGTGCAACGTTTGTAAGAGATATTCAAAAAGGAGAAATGTTAGTTATTTCTAAAGATGGTATTAAATCAATCTTTTATGACAAAAATAAGAAACAACAAACATGTATTTTTGAATATGTTTATTTTGCAAGACCTGATTCAACAATTGATGGAATCAATTGTTATTTATCAAGAATTGAACAAGGTAAACAACTTTATAAGGAACATCCACTAAAAGCTGATATGGTTATTTGTGCTCCTGATTCTGGTATGCATGCAGCGATTGGCTATAGTCAAGTAAGTGGTGTTCCGTTTGGTGTTGGTTTAATAAAGAATCGTTATATTGCTAGAACATTTATTAAACCAACACAACAATTGAGAGAACAATCTGTTTATATTAAACTTAATCCATTAAAAGTGAATATTAAAAATAAAACTTTAATTTTAATTGATGACTCTATTGTTAGAGGAACAACGAGTCATCATATTATTAAAGCTTTAAAAAATGGTGGTGCTAAAAAAGTCTATTTGTTATCCGCAAGCCCAATGATAAAATGACCTTGTTTTTTAGGAATTGACACTGCCACACGAGATCAATTAATGGCAGCTAACAATTCCTTAAACCAAATGCAAACTAAAATTGGGTGTGATTATTTAGGCTTTTTAAGTGAAGATGGTTTAATTAAATCTTGTGGTAATAAAAAAACATATTGCCTAGGATGTTTTAGTGGTAAATATCCAATAAAAAGGTTGCGGTTGTTAATATGAAATCAATATTACCGTTAAATGCAGTTAGTTATTTACAACGATTAGCTAACGCTAATCCTAGAATGGTTAGTGAAGCGTCAACTTATTTTTACTCATTGAGAGATAAGTTTGATAAAAAAGAATTATCAAACGAGAAGTATTTAAATCTAATCGAAGCACACATTGAAAAAGAAAAAACACAGCCGTAAAAGCTGTGTTTTTAAATTTAGTGTAAATTATTTCGTTCGAGAACTTCACTATGTTTAGTCAATATTTCACTATGTTTATTCAACACAATTTCAATCTTTGTTACTCTTTGCTCAAGAGAAAAATTGAATTTTTGTTGCTCATTAATGTTTTTGTTATAAACATTTTCTGATCACTGTTTGAATCATTCGGGCATTCCTCTAGGTTTCTTTGGATGCTTAGCTTTTGTAATTATTGGATTCATTCTATCATTTATTATACTAACCACCAATTCATCATTTTCTAGAGTTTTGTTAAGCTTTGCTTCTTTTATTCTTACTTTCACTTTATTTACCTTTCCATGTAGCAACTACCTTCTCTCATATACTTATTGACCATGTTTTTAGAAATTTACTTAAAAAGTTTTAAGAATTATGAGCAAATTATTTCACTTTGTTAAAAAAAGTAGTATATATAGTAGTGGATCAAGGAGAATATAAATATGTCTTGTAAAGTAACTTACTTATCACCATCTGATAAATGTTGCCCAGTATGTGGTTCTACACACATTCAATCTATTAGTAGAGTAACTGGATATTTATCATTAGATGAAAGATTTGGTCCAGGAAAAGTAGAAGAACGTGCTAATCGTATTGATCATAATGGTAAGCATAAAAAAGTTTATAAGGTTAGTTAAATTTAAAAACTAATAACTTGTAATAACCATTAGCAATAATGGTTATTTGAGTTAAGTCTCAAATTTTTTGTCTAACTTGCATTCATTATACACCTTGCTTCTTTTAAACAAACAGAGTTCGATTAACTGCATTTGATTTTGATATTTCATACCGTTGTGTTTTCGTT
>JAISGU010000035.1 GCA_031262935.1 Mycoplasmataceae bacterium
ATATTTTGTCATAACTTAACTCCTACTTAATATAAGTTAGACAATTTTTTATACCTTTTTACGAAGTAAACTTTATAGATTTAACCTCTAAAAAAGCAAACATTTTGAGACTTTATTCAGTTTTAAATACTGAACTTGAACTTGTCTTACATAAATTGAATCAACTATATGATTGTTTAATTTTAGATTTATTAAATAATTTTAACCAAACAATTCTTAAAATAGATGTTGCTAAAGAACTTAAAAATAATAAATTAAATTCATATATACGGTATAAATTTATTGAACAAAAACTAATATTGAAAGAAATACAGTCTTTAAATTCTAAGCAAAAAGAAATTTCAATAAATTCTTTATTAAATGTTTTAAGTAAAAAATCTAATGGGTCGTCGGAAGCAAACAAAAATTACAAAAAATCCATAAAGTATTTTCAATCTTTGGTTAAAAACAAATTATCTCGATTTAATAAAAAGAAATTGAGAATAGATGAAATTATTAAGAATATTCAAATATCTAAATATCAAATTGTTATACTCTTGGAAAGAATTAATCTTTATAGATTATTAAAAAAACAATATTAAATAGTTAATTAGATTTCTCTCATTTTTTTTATTCGTTTTCTAATTTCTTATAATCGTTATATGTCTGAACAACTACCTCAAACAAGGATGGAGTTATGGAAACTTTATCGTCAAGAAATTATTAATGAAAATAATTTAATTGAAAGCATTGCTTCCAACAATAAAGTAGTTGCTAAATATAAAGAAACAATAGATAGCATTTCACCAAAAATTTTAGGTAATCTTCAACTTGATAAAAATATTGGTAAATTGATTTCAATTAATGAAAATGAAAAATCTGATGTTGAAGTGTTAAACCATTTTGCTAATTTAGTCGACGATAAAAAATTAATTACATTAAATGAAGAGATTAAAGAGTGAAATGCTAAATATCATCAAGGAACAATTCTTGATCAAAATGGTGTTAAACAAGAATGATTAAATCAAAATGGTTTATATGTTAGATTTAGTAAAGTAAAAAAAGATATTGATATTCAGTCTGCGCTATTACAAGAATTTCACAAAAATAGTCTTAATCAAATTAATAAGATTAATAACCTAAATATTGAAAACGATACAAAACTATTTGATGAAATTAAAACAATTCAGGATCTTAATAAACAATACAAATCTCATGGTAAAACTATCTACTTTATAGGAGCAATAATAAGTGTTGTTATATTAGTTTGTATTATTATTTGTTTAGTATTGATTATTATTAGTATTAAGTAATGAATAAGAAAGTTTATCAAATTGCAATTGATGGTCCAGGGGGCTCTGGTAAAAGTTCTGTTGCTACAACTGTAGCAAACAAACTTAATTTTTTATTTATTAATACTGGTGGTATGTATCGTTGTTTTGCAATTGCTTTAAAAAACATTGATTTAAGCAATATTGATTTAATTGTAGAAACATTAAATAAAAATATTGTTACATTAAAAGAAGATAAATTATTTTTAAATAATATAGATGTTACAAACGAATGCTATACTCCCGGGATCGCAATGTTGGCTAGTAAGATAGGGACAATTAAAAAAGTTAGAAAACACTGTGTGAAAAGCCAACAACAAATTGCATCAGGAGAGAATTGTGTTATGGAAGGAAGAGATACAACAACGGTTGTCTTACCAAATGCGACACTTAAGATATATTTGACTGCCTCTTTACAAGAACGAGCAAAAAGAAGATGATTACAAAACAATATGAAAGACTCTTTTGAAAATGTTATGGAGGATTTAAAGAAAAGAGACAATCAAGATATGAATAGAAAGGTTGATCCGCTTAGAAGGGCAGATGATGCTATTGAGTTAAACACAGACCATTTATCTTTTAATCAAGTAGTAACAAAAATAATTGAATTATTTAATAATAAAGTTAAGGAGATTGAATAGTGAAACCACTAGCTGTTAAATTAGGAAAATGAGAATTAGATAATCCAATTATTCCAGCTAGTGGCACATTTGGTTATGGTGTTGAGTTTAATAAATATTATGATATTAACATTCTTGGCTCATTTAGTTTTAAAGGAACAACTCCTAAACCAAGATTTGGTAATGATCTTCCCAGAATTGCAGAAATAAAAGATGGGTTATTAAACTCTGTGGGGTTACAAAATAACGGTATTGATCATGTGATTAAATATGAATTGCAGGAATTAAAAAAAGTTTTTCATAAAAAAGTAATCGCCAATATTGCTGCCGAAGATATAAAAGGGTATGTTGAAATTATTAAAAAATTAAATAAAGAAAAAGATAACATTGGTATTTTTGAAATTAATGTAAGTTGCCCAAATGTAAAGAAAGGTGCGCTAAAATTCGATGTTGACCACATTGCTTTAGCAAAGTTAATTAAAGAGTTAAAGAAAATTTCAAAAATACCTTTATATATTAAATTATCACCAAGAGTTTCTGATATTGTATTGATGGCTAAAACATGTGAAAAAGCTGGTGCTGATGGGATTGTTTTGGTTAATACAATGCCAGGACTAGCAATTGACATTAATACACATAAACCAATTATGGGCAACAAAATAGGTGGTTTAAGTGGACCTGCTTTAAAATCAATTGCTTTAAGAGCTGTTTATTTGTGTTATGAAAATATAAAAATTCCTATTATTGGTTGTGGCGGTATCACAACTTGCGAAGATGTTATTGAGTTTATGATGACTGGAGCAAGCGCTGTTGAAGTAGGAAGTTCTAATTTAATTAATCCATATATATGTAAAGAACTTATAGAAACATTACCAAATGTTATGAAAAAATATAATATTTCTAATATCCAATCAATTGTTGGAATTGCTCATAAATAACCTTTACTACAATGTTCTACATAATAGATATATCGTACTCAACCACAATAAAGTAGCATAGTATATTTAAATTGTAGAAAGGGGACTATTTCTTTTTGCAGGACTTAATTCCTTTTTCTTAATTTGTGCTCCTCTCTTCATAGTACATACATATTAAATCCTGCAAAAAGAAGTCGTACAAGCCAAATTGATTTATATAATCTTTGGCATGATATTTAAAAAGCAAATCAATGAGTTCTCAACGCTCTGTGTTAATACAATTAGGGTGTTGGCAGCAGAGGCAATCACTAAAGCAAAATCTGGTCATCCAGGTATAGCTTTAGGAGCAGCACCAATTATTTATTCATTATTTAGAAATCATTTAAATGTGAATGTAAATGATCCATTCTATTTCAATCGTGATCGATTTGTTTTATCAGCAGGGCATGGTAGTGCAATGCTATATGCAGCAATGCTTATAAGTGGTTATAAATCTATCGCCATGGAAGATTTTAAGGAATTTAGACAATTAAATTCTAAATGTCCTGGACATCCAGAAAATCATATTCTTCCTGGGATTGATGTAGGTACAGGTCCATTAGGTCAAGGTATAGCAATAGGTGTTGGAATGGCAATTGCTGAAGCTAAGTTGGCTCATAAATTTAATAAATATGGAAAGTTTATTAATCACAACACATATGTATTGTTTGGTGACGGATGTTTAGAAGAAGGTGTTGCTCAGGAAGCAATTGCTATTGCTGGGAGATTAAAGTTAAACAAGTTGATTATGTTATATGATTCTAACAAAATTCAACTTGATGGTAAAGTATCTGATTCAACTAATTACAAAGTAAGACAATTATTTAAAGCTAATAATTGAAATTACTTGCATGTTAGTAATGGGAATAATACAGCTAGTGTTTCAAACGCTATTGCTCGTGCTAAATTAAGCACTAAACCAACAGTTATTGAGATTAATACAATCATTGGGTTTGGTAGCCGTTTTCAAAATACCAACAAGATTCATGGCTCTCCGCTTAATGATGAACAAATTAAGGAATTGAGAGAAAATCTAAATTACAAAATTCCTCCTTTCGTTATTCATCCAAGCGTTACCGATGATATGAAAATTGTTTCTAAAAGGGGAATTACTGCACAAAAGAATTTCAATTTGGGATTACAAAAACTTGAACTAAAAGATTTAAATTTATACAACGAATATATTCGTATCGCTGAAAATAAATTTAACTTTGATTTAAACTGATATACCAATTTTCAAGTTAAACCCGAAGTTGCTACAAGAACATTATTTTCTGATGTTTTACAACCAGCGTTAGAAAATAATGATACTTTTTTTGTAGGAGCTGCTGATTTGACAGCATCAACTTTAATAAAAGCTAATAAATCCATTCCTTTTTCTAACTCTCATAAGGAAGGACAAAACATTTACTATGGTGTTAGAGAATTTGCTATGGCATCAATTAATCTTGGTATTACTGCACATACAGGTTGTAAATGTATAACATCAACATTTTTATCATTCAGCGATTATTGTAAAAATGCTATTAGATTAGCAGCGATAGAACACGTTCCTGCTATTAATGTGTTTAGTCATGATTCTTTAACTGTTGGTGAAGATGGTCCGACACATCAACCAATTGAACAAATCCCATCGTTGAGATTAATTCCCAACCATTCATTATTTAGACCATGTAATTTATCTGAATGTATTTATGCGCTTCAATACGCACTATTATCTACTGATAAACCAACAACAATCATTACTTCACGTGGAACATTTAAACAATATCCTTCTGACATTGAAGAAGTAAAACGCGGAGCTTATATTATTTACTCATGTGATAATCATCAATTAACAATCCTATCAACAGGAAGCGAAGTCGCTACAGCTATTGAAGTAGCAGAATTGTTGAAGGATCAAATTAAAATTAGGGTTGTATCAATTCCATCAGTTGATGTCTTTGAACAACAAGGCTCTACTTATAAAGATAGTATTATTGATAAGAATCCAATTGTAAGTATTGAACTATCATCTACTGCTCCATGATATAAATATGCTGATTTAACAATTGGTATTGATCAATTTGGTAAATCAGGGAAACCAAATGATATTTTAAATCATTTTGATTTAACGCCTGAAAAAATTAAAGATAAAATCTTAATATGATATAACTCGTATAATAAATAAACTTATGACAACGGGCGCAATTGTAGGAATTGTTTTAGGGATAATAGGAGCATTAATCATTGGTGGATTATTAGGTTTTTATATAGCTACTAAAGTATTTAAAAAACAAATGAAAGAGAACCCACCAATTACTGCTGATCAAATTCGCGCGATGTATGCACAAATGGGACGAAAACCATCTGAACAACAAGTAAATCAAATCATGCATATGATGAAAAATCAAGGTAAAAAATAGCCTTGATTTTTTTTAAAATAAGCTCATTTGATTATCAATGTCTAAACTATCTAATACGCCAAGTGCATCAAATTGTTCTAGGTGTGCCTTAGATACTTTTGTTCTTTCAATCAGGTCTTCTCTTGACATAAAAAATTGTTTATTTCTAGCATCAACAATTGAATCAGCCACAGCTTTTCCAAGACCATCGATACAACTGAATGGAGGTATTAAAGATTTATTAATAGTTTTAAATTTGGTGGCATCAGATTGTTCGAGATTGACATTATTAAAACTATAACCACGTTCATACATTTCTAAAGCAAGTTCATAAATCGGTATTAAATCTTTGTCTTTCTTCTTGACATCAAACTTAGTAATATTATTGTTGAGTCTATTTTTGATGTCAAGTAATCTATTTCTTATCTCGTTAGAACCTTTTAAGATAGTTTTAATATCAAAGACATCTGGTCTAATAGAAAAATACGCTGCATAAAAAGCTAGTGGATGATGGATTTTAAATCAACCCGTTCTTCACGACATAATGACATAAGCTGTAGCGTGTGCCTTTGGGAAAAGATATTGAATTTTTTTACATGAGTTAATATATCATTGAGGAACGTCGTGATCTTGCATTAATTTTTCTCATTTTTCTGGTAATGGTTTGCTATTTTTATTCTTACGAATAAACTCCATAATTTTAAATGCTTCAATCTTATCTATTCCTTTACTAATCAAATACAACATAATACCATCTCTACAAGTGATGATTTCATTTAATTTAAATCCTTGTTTTTTAATTAAGTCTTCAGCATTATCCTGTCAAACGTTTGTTCCATGTGATAAACCAGCAACATGAACTAGATCAGCAAAAGATTGAGGTTTAGATACTGTCAACAATTTTCTAGCAAAGGAAGTGCCAAATTCTGGTAATCCAAATGATCCAACGGTTTCTCCTAATAATTGTTCAGGTTTTAAGTGCAAGGATTCTAATGATGTATACAATTTAATAACTTCATCATCATGGAACGGAATTATTCTTGGATCAATACCAGTTATTTCTTCCATCATTTTCATCATTGTTGGGTCATCATGGCCTAAGATATCAAATTTTAAAAGGTTATCATGCATGCTTGAAAAATCAAAATGAGTAGTGTATCAATTTAATTCCTTATCATCAGCAGGATAGTTGAATGGTGAAAAATCAAGCATGTCATATTCCTTAGGAACAATGATGATTCCTCCAGGATGTTGTCCGGTAGTTCTTTTTACATCAATACATTTATTGGCGATGTATTTAATTGTTGATGGTTTAATGATATCATTTGGTTTAGTAATTTCAAAAAAGTTTTTAACATATCCATAAGCTGTTTTATCAGCAACAGTAGTGATTGTCCCACTTCTAAAGGTGTGATCAGAACCAAATCAATTTTTAATAAATTGATGAGCTATTGGTTGATAATCACCTGAGAAGTTCAAATCGATATCAGGCACTTTTGGATCATCTTCGAATCCTAAAAAAGTTTCAAAAGGAATGTTGTGCCCATCCCCACACAATGGTTCTGCACAATTAGGACATTTTTTTGGTGGTAAATCAAATCCATCTTCAATATTGCTTGTACTATTAAAATCAATATACTGACATTTTTTACAAATGTAATGCGGTGGTAATGGATTAACTTCTGATATTCCTGATAAGAAAGCGACAATTGATGAACCAACCGAACCTCTTGAACCTACCATATAGCCATCTTCGTATGATTTTTTTACTAATTCATAACAAATTCAATAGATGATTGAATAGTCATTTTTAATAATCATACTTAATTCATGATCAATTCTTGTTTTAATCAATTCAGGGATATGATTGCCATAAAGTTCTTTTGCTTTTTTATAAACAACTTCTGTTAATTTATTAGAGACATTTTCAATTTTAGGACGATATGATCCAGATTTAACTGGTTGGATATTTGAATCAATAAGATTTATTAATTTTTTAGGATTATCGATAACGATTTTCTTGATTAGTAATTCATCTTTTAAAAAACTAAACTCTTGTAACATCTCTTCGGTAGTTCGTAAATGTAAATCAGGTAAGACATCATTATTTTCGTGATGCGAATATAAACGATGTCTTGCCCCACCGAGTTGTTTGTTGAAAATAAACACTTTATGTGCAATCATATCGTTTGGATCTAGATAGTAAGCATCACTTACTGCGATTACTTCTTTTTTTAAATTACTGGCAGTTTCTATTATTTTAACAATTGTTTTTTTAATATCATTTTCTTTAATGTCTTGACGATTAATTAAATGTTGTAATGTAGAAATGGGAGAGACATAAATAAAATCATATTGACTCATACATTTAACGAGTTGATCATCACTACCGTTAATCGCTATATCTCATAAATCACTCTCAGTCGGGTGATTAACAACGATAATATCATTTTTATCATTATTAATATCGTTAAAATATACGCGTGGTCGTTTTTGCAAATTTTTTGTATGTGATGATGAAACTAAACGATAAATATCTTTAATTCCTTTTTGATTTTTAGCATAAATAACTTGAAAGTTACCAAATTGGTTATAGTGTAATGAGTCATTTTGAAGTTTATTATTAAGTTCATTAATGTTTGTGATGTTTAATATCTTTAATTTATTAAGCATTACTTGTCAAACGTCATAAAGAATTAAAGCGTCAGCATCAGCACGGTGAGCAATCGCATCGTTATATAAAATCTTATAGTCCCTTGAAATTGCTCCAAGATTATGTCTAGTTAAATGGGTGTTAATAGCATATGATAATTGCAATGTATCAATTACAGTGTTGGTCAATATCGGCATATTATTTTGGATTAGTTTTTTATTGATAAAACGAATATCAAAATTAATAGCGTTATGTCCTATTAAAATGCAATCGCCAACAAAATCAACAATTTTTTTAAGTGTTTCTTTAATTGTTGGTTGATTTTGTAACATTTGATCAGTAATGTGTGTTTTTTCTTTAATCTTTTGTGATAAAGTTTGATTTATTTTGCTAAATCAATCAACTTTTTCAACAACAACACCATTTTTAATTTTGATAGCACCAAACTCGGTAATTTCATCAAAGTCATTAAATAAACCTGTGGTTTCAATGTCAAAGATAACATATTCAGCATCGTTCAAATTAACGTCTTTAGAATTTTTAACAATTTGTATTTTATTTGGAATGATATTACATTCAACACCATAAGCTATTTTTTGTTTGTTTTTACTTACTTGGTATATTTCTGGATAAGCATGAACATTGAATCGATCAGCAATCCCGATACCTTGTCATTGATATTGAATTGATCGGTCGACTAGTTTAGTTGGTGATACTAAACCATCGAGCGTTGACATATTAGTGTGTGCCAATAATTCGATACGATGTTCTTTTGCATTATCAATTCTTATAAAATTTTGAGGTTTAGTAATTTTAGTAATGAATTGTAAAAAAGCTGATGGAAATTGTGGCGATTTTTCATCCTTAGTTAAAAGCAATTCAGTTCTAATTCAATCACCAACTTTAAATTCATCTAAAAATCAACTAGGTAAATTTTTGTCACGACCATTTCTAAATTTAGAAGGTTTAAAACCATCAGAAGCTTTAAAATACAAAGTATCTTTATGGTCGGTAATATAAAATTCATATTTATTATTACCAAGAGAATTGTTTCTTTTTGTTTTTTCAACTTGAAAGATTTCTCCTTCAACAGTGCAATTAACAAACTTATCTTCTTCTAGAAGATCAATTGTAATATCTTCAAGATTCATTTTTTTAGCTTTAATACAAGAACTATTATGTGATCTTACTTTTTTACTATCAATTTCATTTTGTGAATATTTAAGATTACTACTAGTAATTTGTTTTTCAATATCATTTTTAAGTGCTTTAATATTTCGGTGACTTTGATCTAAAATGTAATCAATTGTCTTTATTTTAATACCGATATTAGTGAATCATTCAATTAATTTTTTTTCATAAATTTTAAATTCATTAGTCTCAATTTTGTTTAAATAATTGATGATGATTATTCCTTCATCATCGACTGATAAAAAATTTTCACGATTAATTAATGTGTTAATAACATAGTCATTAATTTGGTTAAGTTCAAAGAAGAATTTGATATAGTTATCAACTTCCTTGGAATCATATTCTTGGATATTACAAATTATTTTAAAGTTAAGCTGTCTTTTATGTCGTTGAATGTCTTTATATAGGTTTTTAAAAAGAGCAATTGGAATAATCTTGTTTAAAGTAATAATGATGGTGTGTTTGTTTGAATTAATTCCTTTTTCAATATCAAAACTAACATATTGGATTATTTGATCGTAGATGGTTATATCTAATAGGTTTGCTTTTTCACAAAACAATCTGAATTTATCCATAGTGAAAAATCATTATAGTTATTATTTTTTATAAATTTTATTTATAAAAATCAATCAAATATTTATTAACTTTATTATGTAGATTATAGATATCGCTAACATTATTAATCCTATGGTTTTTAAATTGTTTTACGCACTTAGAAATTAATTTTATGATATCTAAATAATTTATTTTTTGTTGCTTAAATAAATTAATTGCAGTTTCATCAGCGGCATTTAAAATAATTGGTAATGTTGTATCGTGATTTTTAATCGTATCATATGCTCATTTAATCGGTAAGGTATTTTTGATTAATTTTAGATGATTATGATTGTGAGTCTTTATGAAAGGAAGTTTATTTTTAAACTTAAGCAACGCTTGTTTGATATGAACTTTCATATCAGGCTTATGCTCAAACATTGCATAATAGTTCTTATATTGGCACAATGCATGACAAAATGATGTTGGGCAATGGTATACATAAACATTTTTATCAAATAATCAATATGCTTCAATAATTTCAAAACACTTATTCATTAATGTTGAAGAGTCAATCGATATTTTATCACCCATATGTCATGTAGGGTGTTTAATGGCGTTTTTATAAGAAATATTTTTTAGTTCATTATTAGATTTGTTGTAGTATTTACCACCACTTGCAGTTATGGCTAATTCAATAGGTTTATCTTTAATTTGTTTAAGTATCTGTAACAACGATGCGTGTTCACTATCAATAGGATAAATATTAACTTTATTTTTTTTAGCAAGTTTTGTTACAAATTTACCTGCAACCACCAATGATTCTTTATTTGCTAAAGCAATATCAATATGATGTTTAATTGATAATAAAGTTATTTCTAATCCAGCAATTCCAGAAACAGCATTAACAATCATATCTGGTTTACTTTTATTAATTAACTCTTCATAGTTTTTAACATTAGATTCATTTTTGTAAAGAGGGGTATATCTGTATTTACACTTAATTTGTTTAGCTTTTTTAATGTTGTTATAAAAACTAATTCCAACTAATTGATATTTAATTTGCTTAAGAACAGTTATTGTTTGAGATCCGATGCTACCGGTTGCACCAAAGATTAATACGCGCATAATTTAATTATCAACCAAGGAATGTTGGAAAAACATATTGAATCCATTGCCCATCTGGCAGTCCCTTATTTATGAAACATGAGATTAACCCTATACAGAAAGTAATGATACCAAATCATATGGTAACAGAAATCATAGAATCCATACGATCTAGGAATCCTCCATGTCCAGGTAAGGAGTTGGCAAAATCTTTAATATTATTTTTTCTTTTAATTCAACTAAAAAATAAATCACCTAGTACGGATCCGATAGAAAGAATAACACCTACAATTGCTAGTGTAACCCACCATCCAGGATTGCTTGTATAAAAACTATCAACAGTAGAAGGGAATTGACAACCAAAAAAGTAATAAGGGAAATCAAATTTAGATTTAAGCGTAAATAAATAGATGATGATAATAAAAACTCCACTACCAATGATAACCCCACCAATTGTTCCTTCTCATGATTTTTTAGGAGATATCTTTGGACTCATTTTATGATTTCCAAATAAAATGCCTATAACAAAAGCAAAGATATCACATAAGACAATACAAACCAATAATAAGAAGAGTGTAGATCAAGATCTAACAATTGCTAAATAATAAACACAACCAAAACTAATAGGAACAACAACGCATAACAATGGGAAAACAACCATATTAAATAATGAAGTCTTAGATTGTCTAATTAAAGAGATATTTACTGGTAAGCAAACAATTACAAGAAAAAAACCAGTACATAAAAATAAACTTAATCAAATCCCATTAGAGTATGCATTGTCTTGACCAATACTAATATGAAAATATGTAGGAATCATTCACATTAATGTAGGAATTAATTGAATTAATGATAAAGAAACTGTTAAATATCAAATAATTTTATTATTCTTTTTTTTAAAGAAGCAATTACATAATTCCTTACTAATGAAGTATAAAATTGGAGTAACAATAATAACAGATAGCGCCCCAAATATTCCATGTTTCCACGGTACATGACCAGAGTTCAAGAACGGCGTTCAACTTCTAGATTGGTCAAATCTCATAAATTCATTATTATGAATATCAATATGAATTCCAGGGTCTGCAAAAGCAAAAAATATAAAGATTATTACACCATAAAACGCCATAATAAGTCCAGTGATTATTCTTTGCTTAGTAGATTGTTTTTGATCTTTTGTAAGTTTCTTATGCATTAATAAATTTTACCAAATCTTCTATCTCTTTTAGTATAGTCAATTAAATTGTTAATAAATCTTTGGCCAGTATATGCTGGTCAATAAGTTTTATCAAAGACAATTTCAGCATAGGCACTTTGTCATATTAAAAAATTACTAATGCGTTTTTCATTC
Organism: Mycoplasmataceae bacterium; assembly: GCA_031262935.1. Classification (GTDB taxonomy): domain Bacteria; phylum Bacillota_I; class Bacilli_A; order Mycoplasmatales; family Mycoplasmoidaceae; genus Malacoplasma_A. The sequence goes on from JAISGU010000035.1 coordinate 12,107, forward strand.
CCTGTTCTAATTAGTAAATCTACTGGTGGAATGTCTTTTGTTAATAAATGTTTTTCTAAATCATTAAGATCTTTATTGCTGTATTTACTTGCTTGATAAATATCTTGCATTCCACCATAATTAAAATAAATACATAATGATAATCCTTTATTGTTAGACGTAGATTTTTCTACAATAGTAAATTTTTTAATAAGAGAATTCTTTAAATGATTTTTAAAACCTATTCATCTAAAACGAATATTTTGTTCATTTAATGATTTAATTAATTTGTTATTCAAATTATTTTCTAATAGTCTCATTAAATAATTTACTTCTTGCTTAGGACGTTTTCAATTTTCTGTACTAAAAGCAAATAATGATAAGTACTTGATATTTAATTTATTTGCTTCGTTAGTAATATTTTTAATTACCTCTACACCTTTTTTATGACCAAATGTTCGTTTCTTGTTTTGTTTTTTTGCTCAACGTCCATTTCCATCCATTATGATGGCAATATGTTTAGGAAGTAATTTTTTATTTAACATAATTGTAAAGGTAAACAATAGTTTTGTTTATATGGCAGGGGTGGCAGGATTTGAACCCACAACACGCGGATTTGAAGTCCGCAGTTCTACCGTTGAACTACACCCCTTTAGGATGTAAGTATTATAAGAACGATAATTATTTACTTTTAAGTTGTTTTTCAAAAGAAGAAATTAAATCTCTTAATGTTCTTAGATTTGCTAAATCTTCATCAGGTAAGCGAACATTTAATTTTTTTTCAGTATTAATAATAATACTCATTGCATTTAATGAATCAACGCCTAAAGATCTTAAATTAGAGTCCATATTAGATTCACTAATATCTACTTTGATGTTTGTTTCCTCAATAGATTTTTTTATTGCATGTATTACTTTATCACTCATAGTGTGACTAATTATAGGAGAAATATTTTTTATAACTTGATTGAGATTTCTATTTGATCATAGTATTTTGTTGGATAATTCATAGGGATATATCAAACAACATCCGTTCTAATTAAATTATTATTAATTAGCTGATAATTTATTTCATATTTATATTCATCAATTCGTTCTTTAAACTTACTAATTTTACTTATTGATTTTTTAATAATGGTTTTAATATTGTTTTTGAATAAATCATCATCAAATTGATGAGTATTTGGATTAACCAAACAAGCATTGACATCTTCTTTATTAATTAAATTTCCAATTTGTACATGTTCATATTCTTCTCTACCGTTTGGTTTTTCTTCAGATATGATTTGTGAATCATTATTTTTACTTAAAGCAATAGTTGCTAAAGTAATTGTTCCAATCATAATTACCGATAATCCAACACAGCCTGTTATCATTCACTTTTTCTTCATTATTACATCTCCACTTTCTTAAACCCATGAGAAATATCTTTGATAAAGATTTGTTTAATAGTAATGTTGGATTTAGTTTTGTTATTAGTAAAATTAAAGTCATTTTTAAATTTAACTCATGTTTCATTGTTGTTTTGACTAATTAATAAATCAACCTCATAATACCCATTTGCGTTAAATGGGATATAGAATCCTTGAATCCCATTTTTGTTAAGGACAACTTCTTTATTCTCGAAAGATGTTTTTTCAATAAAGTTAACATCACATTTATTTTGACAAAAATAGTGATGTTCATCATTGAATTCATATTTTTTGATTTCATCATTTTCAATTGAATAATAAAAAGTAATCTTTGTTCCTAAAATAGCAATTTGATTATCACATTCAATATGCAAGAGTTTAGTTAGAGGTGATGCCAAATTGCTTGTCATATTATTTTGACAATAATATACTGGTTCTTGTTTAGTGATATTTTGATTTTTGCTATTTAAATAAAAATTATTAGCATTATCTCATCATCCATTAATATCATCAAAAATAATGTAATTACTAAAATTAAATGATATTGCAGATGTACAAGAAGTTAATTCGTTGGTAAAACTATCAAGAATTGTTTGAGGGATTCCTTTTAATGTGTTGTTTATTACCTCTGAATCGTAATTAAAAGAAAAATTAAAATTGATACAATAATCATTTAATTGTTGTTTATAAATTTCACTAGCATCAATAGCAATTTTTGTTGTATAAACTTGGCATAAATTTTTTTGCTCAACAAAATTAGGGATTTCGTTATTACTTTTGTTTATTGTGATATTTTCCAATTCACCAAAAGTGAATTGAATGCTAGAAGTTAAAAGATTGTTTGGTAATGAACAATTCATAATGAAATAAAAATTAATTGTCATGTATCATTGAAAATTATTTAATTGTAAATTGGCATCAATACAATCTAGATAAATGTACTTATTATTGCTATTGTGTGAATTAATTTCATTAATAAAATACATTATTTGAAATACCTTAAAAATGCTTTAAAAGCTTTTTTACATTTTGAATAAAAAGTAGCAATAGAATAATTCAACGAATCAATAGACAACTTTTTGATATAGATATGATCGATGATTTTCTTATCTTCTTGTTCCATATGTTTTAGTACGGCATCTACTGTGTTGATGTATTCTTTGCATTTGTCAACATATTCATTGTTATCACGATTATTGATAATTGGATTGTCAATATGATCAAGTTTAAAACGATTAACTCGGTAAGAATCCATAATTTGTTCAATTTCTAACTTAACTTGTTTAAATTCATTATGCTTTTTCATAAGAATAGATATTTTTTCATATTTAATAAAAAAATCTATTCAACTTTTAGTTGAATTAGCAATTAGAGTTATGATTCTCTATGAATCTCATTCGCAGACTGGTTTACTACCTTCAGCTTTCATCATTTTTCTACAAGGAATACATCTCCCCCAATTAGGACAAGCTCTAGTGGCACAAGGACAATCTTTTTTGATTTTTTCTTTCATACATTGATTATACATTTTCTATCATGTACTCAGAATTGGTGGAAAATGTTTTTATGCAAGATTTTTGTTAATAATTTACAATTATTAACAATGCTACATTCAATTAGGATTGGGAGATCGATAAGAAAATATCGAGAACTTAATAATATGTCGCAACAAGATGTTGCTGATTTATTTTGTATTACTGTTCAAGCTGTTAGTAAGTGAGAAACTGGCATTGCTTTACCAGATTTAATTAGTTTCGCAGTTTTATCAATGATTTTTAATGTTCCACCAATTGAATTGCTTGATGGTGAAGATGATAACTTAAAAATCTTAACTGAAAACAAACGATTAATCGATGTAGCGAATGAAATGTTTAGCAATAAAGTTATTATTGCTGAAAACTTTACAAAGAAAGATTTCTCTGGTGTTAAGTATTCTTATAACAATCGAAGTGTTAAGTGTGTATTTGATCATTGTAATGTGTCTAATGTTAAGCTAAGTCGTGTTTTCTTCATTAAATGTAGTATGAGAAACATGATTGCTCACAATTACAAAGTAGATACAAGCATTTATAGTGGTTGTGATTTAACAGGTTCTGACTTTACTGGAGCTATGTTTAATACCATTAAATCAAGAAGGAACATCATTAATTGTTGTTTAAAAAATGTGAAGATTTATGATTCTAGTTTTTCTAACGAATCAATGACTAATGGAATTTTAGATGGGGCTTATTTTGGAGGTTGTGGTTTTAGCAAAATGGTATTTTCTATTAGTAAAATTACTAAAATGAAATTTGTTAATTGTGTTTTCTATGATGTACAGTTTATGCGAACAAAATTTATTGATTGTGAGTTTAAAGATTGTCAATTTACTAAAACCAAGTTTATTAGTTGTAATGTTGATAAACAAAGGGAACACGATTTAAAATTACAAAAAGTTAGATTTATTCGGTAGTGATTAATATGCTCCTTCTCATTAACCCATCTTCCTATAAAAATGCTATTGATTTAATCAATCTTAATGTTGATAGTATTTTTATAGGAACTAAAGAATATTCTTGTAGAAATAACTGTAATCTATCAATAGAACAAATTAGAGAACTAACACTAAACAAAAAACAAGCAAAGATATATATATTAGTTAATGCTTTCTTTTTTGATCAACAATTAGAAGCGTTAACTAATTACTTATGTCAAATAAGTAAGTTAAATATTGATGGGATTATCTTTAGTGATGTGGCTGTTAATCAAATCTGTTGCGAACAAAAGATTAATATCCATTTAATCTATACCCCTGAAACATTAGTCACTAACTATGATCAGTTTCCTTTCTATTTAGACAACCATATTTCTGAAGTTTCATTAGCAAGAGAATTAAATATTAATGAAATTAAAGAGATTGCTAAAAATAAAGATAAGATGAAACTTCAGATCCAAGTTGGTGGGTATGCTTATATGATGCATAGTCGATGAAAACTAATTAGTAATTTTAAAGAAGTTAATAAATTAAATGAAGGCTTAACCAATCAAAAATTACTAATTAGAGAAGTTACGCGTGATAAACCTTGCATTATCTATGAAGATATCCATGGTACTCATATCTTAACTAATTATTCATTATGTTTATTTGATAAATTAAAAGAGCTAAATGATATTGGTATTGATACTATAAGAATTGATAGTTTCTTACATAATGATGAATGAACATTAAAAGTAGCTCAACTATACCTTGACGGTATAGAAGCTATTAAAGATGGTACTTTTAATGAAGATTTAGCTAAGAAAACTATGGATGAATTAAAACAATTAGATGAAATTTCTCATGGTTTTTATAGCATGGGCAAGGATGATTTATTTTGCTTGTTAAAGGATGAAACGTAATCGCGTAGGAATTAAGTAAGACAAATTCACTCTGAATTACACTACGGCTCTATTCGTTTAAAAGAAGTAAGGTGTATAATGAAAATAAGTTAGGCAACATTTTTGACAATTAACTCTAATTTATGGATATTCTAGAAATCATTGATAAAAAAAGAAATAAACAAGACCTTTCATACGATGAAATTAAGTTTTTTATTAATGGTTATACAAAAGAAAAAACTATTAAAGATTATCAAGCATCAGCTTTATTAATGGCTATTGCCATTAATGGTATGAATGATAAAGAAATATTTAATTTAACAAAGTTAATGCTTGAATCTGGTAAGATAATAGATTTTTCTAAATCTAAAGGAATTAAGATTGATAAGCATTCCACTGGTGGAGTTGGTGATAAAGTATCTTTAATACTTGCACCGATTTGTGTAGCGCTAGGAATTAAAGTAGCAAAATTATCTGGTAAAGGATTAGGACACACTGGAGGAACAATTGATAAACTTGAAGCAATAGGTGTCGATTGCTATTTAAAAGAAAAACAATATGTTCCTTTATTAAATAAAGTTGGAATGTTTATTGGAGCACAAACTGATGATTTAGTTGTTGCTGATAAATATTTATATGCTTTAAGAAATTCCACCAGTACTGTTCAATCGATTCCTTTAATCGCAAGTAGTGTCGCTAGTAAAAAACTTGCTTTAAAAACTGATTATGTATTTATTGATGTAAAGGTTGGTGATGGTGGTTTTTCTAAAACCATTCGACAAGCAACAACTTTATCAAAAGCATTATTACAGATATTTAAATCATTTAAACGTAATGCAATCATCCACATAACAAATATGACACAACCGCTAGGACGAGCCATTGGTAATGCTATCGAAGTTAAAGCAGCAATTGATTTTTTAAAAGGTAATTATGAGTGCAACGAAATTAAAGAACTTATTTATGAATTCGCATGCGATATATTAATTTCTACGCACATAACTAATAATAAAAAAGATGCTTTAAATAAAATCGATCAAGTTATAAAAAATGGTGCTGCTTTAAAAATTTTCTATGATTGAGTGCGACTACAAGGTGCTAATATGAAATCTTTAAAAAATGATAGTTTCTTCAATCCTAAATACAAATATCAAGTTAAAGCAAATCGTTCTGGTTATCTAAATTACAAATCAACCAAAGAAATTGGAATGTGTTCGTTTTTATTGGGTGCTGGTAGATTAAGAAAAGAAGATTCGCTAGATTACCAAGCAGGTATATGGCTTAACAAAATTAAAAACGAGCATGTTAATAATAATGATGTAATTGCAACACTATATTCTTCTAAACCAATTAAAAAAGAGTGTATTAATAATTTTGTTAAGAACGTAGAATATAGTAATAATAAATATACTCATACTAAAGAAATAGTAAAGGTAATGAAATAATGAAACCAACATTTAAAGAACTAAAAGAACTATTGAAAAATTCTTATGCACCATATTCTAAATTTGAAACTGCTGCTATTGTAGAAACAGATAAAGGTAACTTTAAAGGTGTTAATGTTGAAAACGCTTCTTATCCTAACGGAATATGTGCTGAAAGAAATGCTATCTTTAACGCTGTCACACATGGCGCGGAAAAATTCAAGTCTTTATATTTAATTAGTTCTTCCAAAAGAAATGATATTACTCCATGTGGCATGTGTAGACAAGTAATGGTTGAATTATTTAACACTTCAGCAAAAATCATTTGTTTTAATGTTTTAGGAAAAAGTAGAACTTATACTCTCAATCAGTTATTACCTTATTTTTTTAAGAAAGAACAACTTAAATAAAAATACCTGTTTCTAAGAAACAGGTATTCATTACAAATTTTATTTTGCTATTGGTTAATAGCGGTTACTGGGCAAGCACCAACACATGCACCACATTCAGTACATTTACTTTGATCAACAGTAGCTTTACCATCTGCTACTTTAATTGCACCTACTGGACATGTAGATTCACATACACCACACCCAATACATACATCTTTATTTACATTTGCTTTTGCCATTTTTATTTCTCCAATATTTAAGTCTTGATATTATAGAGTAGTATTTATAGAAAATATCAATGATTTTTACCATACATTTGGCAAAGTATAATTATTAATTATGAAAAAAATAATTAGTACAATATTACCAATAGTTACATTAGGATCAACAATCGTTGTTACACCTCTTTCTTTAACGAGTTGTAGCAACAATCCTTTCAAAAGAGTAACGGTTACATATAGAACTGTTGATAATCCTAACCACTTTTATGACTTAAACAAGTCATTAACGATGGCTGATAATGGCTCAGATGAGCCATCAGGAAATACAAGAGAACAATTTATCTTTGGTACAACTTTAACAGGAGGGAGTTTAGACCAACTTATTAATACACTAAATATTAAAGCAGACGATCCTATGACGTGATCACTTGAAATGATTGGTCTAATTGTAATTTTGACAACAGATGTTCCTGGAGTTATTTATTCTGATGACAAAGGAACAACACCGGGAGATTATGATAATTTTGTAGGGAAGTATAACCATATTCAATTATCTGCATCTTCATATTCTCAATATTCTGAAAAACCAATTACATTTGTAGGATGAGATTTAGATATGTTTGGTTTTCGATCAAATGGCTATAAATTGAATACGACAATATGTCACGTTCAATAGTTTAATAACTATTTTCTAACACTACAATGATTTTCAATCATTTGCTTTTCAATTTCGCTCATATATTGATTGATATCTTTGGTTAATAAGTTTTTAGTATTATTAAATCTAAATCTAATTGTATAAGAAGTATTGTTGTCATCGATTTTATAAGTATCAATTCATTGATAATTACTAATAAATGGTAATTTATCAATTGCTTCAATCATATATCTAATTGATTCTTTATCATTAATCGTAAACGATATGTCTTTAAAGATTGGCATAAGATTATTAATATGTTTAATCTTAAATTCTTGATGTTTGTAAGTTTTTAATAATGATTCAAAATTAATTGATAAGCAATAAACACTATGATTTGATAAATCATACTCTCTAAGTTGTGATGATTTTAATAAGCCTACATAACCTACCAATTGTCCTTGACTATGGATTGCTAACATCTCTGTTTTATAAAAATATTCATTATCCTGTGTTGTATTTAAATATGTGAATGATGTATTAAAGATGTTAGCAATCTGATCTGCAAGCGCTCGTAAGACGTTAAGGTTTATCTTAATATTTGATTTAGAAAGATTGTCAATGTTAATGATGTTCGGTGATAGTATGGTTAAGTTTGTATAAGTGACATCAGCGTAAATATTCTGTATTTCAAAAATTGGTTGTAAATCATTTTTGAATGAAATATTCATTTGATAAACTTTTAACATTCTATCAATGAGGTTGTTTCTTAATGTTGCATGATTAGAATTATTAACATTTTGAATATCAATATGATTAGTTAGTTTAAAAATATTAAACTTTTGTAGATTATTAAGATTGGTTAAATTGTACGTAATAACCTCACTAATCATATTAGCGTTCATTAATGATTTAATGTTTTGATGTAAATCAAATCAAATATTATTTTGTAAATTATTAAGTTCTATATGCGGTGATTGCTCCATAATAACATTAATGTTTAGAAATTTTGCAATCTCTTCAGCAATGTCTTGTGAAGATAAAACATCTAATCTATTTGGTGGTGGAAAACATTTATCATCATTAAATGAAAACCCTAACGATGTTAAATTGTCTTGGACCATTTGTTTATTAATTCTTTCTCCAAGAATACTTTCAATAAACGAATAATCAACATCAATAGGCTTGACATCATCATCTTCAAACTTACTGGACACATTACTAATTGGTAATCCTTGAAATTGCTCAAACAAAAGGTTAACTGATAATTTAATTAAATAATTAGAAAGTTGTTTACTAAACCTTTTTGCAGCATCAGTTGTAATGTTTTGAGCAATTGAAGTATTTCTAATATTAGGACTATTAAAATTAGCAAATTCAACAATGATGTCTTTAGTGGTTTTAGACATCATATGTTTTTTTGAACCCAATATTCCAGCAACACTTAAAATATCATTACCGCTTTTTACAACGATATCACCATTCTTTAATGTGTATTGCTTATCGTTTAATCCGTTAAATAATTCATTATCTTTTGCACTTGTAGTTTCTATATTTGTAATCTCTTTATTGTCATAAACTGCTGCTGGAATATTTGTTAACAAAGTAATGTAAGAAAGTTTGTCAATGGTTGTATTAATTGGTTTAATACCGTTATTCATTAATAAGCTTTTATTCAATCAACTAGATTGATTGTGATTAACATCTTTAATCACAGTGGTTGTAAAACCTTTACAAAAATTTTTGTTATAAGAAATATTAATATCTTGTGTAAATGTTGATTTGTTTTCTTTTAGTGAAGGATATTTAAAATCTCATTTAAAGTAAGCACTAATCTCTTGGCATAATGATAAGACTCCGTTTAAATCATTACGATTACTAGGCAAACTTAAATCATAAATGGTGTCATCAAACCCAATGTATTTACAAACATCTTTATCTCCAATAATGGCATCATCTAATAAGATAATGCCATTTTTATCTTCATCAGCAATGTATTGCGTTCAAGTTGTTAGCTCACTATAAGCACACAACATTCCTTCAGATTTAGTACCTCTAATATCTTTATATTCAATTTTTCTACCATCAATTAATTGTGCATTTTCTAATGCTACAATAACTTTTTTATTTTCTTTAACGTTATTTGCACCACAAATAATATGATTAATTTTTCCTTCACCAACATCTACTTCGCATAAATGAAGACGGTCAGCGTTAGGATGATTAACTACTTTAATGATTTTACCAATAACTAAATTATTAGTCTTTGGATGATTGAATATTGATTCAACCTCAATACCGATTGTATTACATGCCTCAACGAATTGTTCATTGTTAATTTGGTTGAACTTAGGAAGAAATTTATTAATTAATTTTTTAGAAACAATCATACTATACCTTTAATTTAAACTGATCCATAATTCTAAAATCATTAGAATAAATGTCCCTAATATCGGTTAAACCATATTTTAAAATTGCTAAACGATCTAAACCAATACCAGCAGCAATACCGTTTTTAATCGAAACATTAGATGCTTTTAAAACATTGTGATGTAGCATCCCTGCACCTAATATTTCGATTCATCCTGTGTTTTTACACATTGAGCATCCTTTCCCTTGACAATTGATGCAAGACATATCAACTTCAAAGGAAGGTTCTGTAAAGGGAAAATATGATAAACGGTATCTTACTTTAATATCATCACCAAATAGATGTTTCAATAATGAACTAATTAACCATTTTAAATTTTTTAAATTTAAACCATCTTTAACTCATACGAAATCAATTTGGTTAAATTGATGGCTATGAGTAGCGTCATCATCATCGTTACGATAAACATTCCCATAACTTAAAATACGAATATCTTTGTTTTTATTATTTTCCAATTGTTTGGCTGTTTCAGCTGTACAATGAGTCCTTAACATTTTATTAGCATTAATAAAAAATGAATCATGAGTACTTCTTGCAGGATGATTGATATCAATGTTTAAATTATCAAAATTATATTTAGTATCAACAACTTCTTTTCCCATAGCAATCTTAAAATCTAGTGATTTAAAAAATGTTAAAATATCATTAAGAATTAACGATATTGGTGATAAAGAACCTTTACTAATATTTGATGAATTAATATTGATATCATATTGTGGATGATGTGCTTTATTCTCGTTAGTAATCTTTAATTTATTTAATGCTTCATCAAAAATATCTGTAATTTGTTTTTTAAAGATATTAGCAAAATTACCAATTTCTTTTTTTTGATCAGTTGCTGCAAGTTTTAATTCATCATAAATTGGTGATAAATATTTTTTAGTAAAAATATTCTTATTTTCAATAAGTTTTGCTTCTGTTTCACTTGCTTCTAAATCATCACGGAGTTTAAATAATAATTTATCCTTATCAATGGTTTTCATTGTTAATTATTATATGAAGAGCATTTAATAATTTTCGTTTTGTCTTTTAAAGTTAATTTGATTTTTCTTAAAATATGCTTCACTAATTTCTTTAAACGAAAATCCTAACGAGTGACCTAATGATAAATATTCATTAAACCATTCTGTGATGCCTTCTTTTGAATCTAATTGATGCATTTTAGAAAATAAACTATTGAACAATTTTGTTAAATGCTTCTTATTTTTTGGTATGGTATTATCTTGATTTATCGAGAAATTAATATCATTAACTTTAAGATTAATTTCTACTTGCTTAGCAATTGCTAATGAACTAATAAAATGAATTCCATCAACATATTCTTCAAGAATAACATCTTTTTCACTAGGCTGTTTTAATGATCAGAACTTAAAACATCTAACTTCATTAGCGAGTTCTCCAAGTTCAACAAATAACGCCAATTTTAATTCATCATAAACTGAATCATAATTAACATGATGTTTTACTTGAATCGCTTTATCTAAGACTTTTTGTGATTCAATAATCTCGTTTAAGTTTTTATTCATTACTTATTTCTTCATTATTTTTTCAACTAATGATTTAAATTCATTTGGTTGACTAATAGCTAATTCACTAATCATCTTACGATTTAAAGCAACTTTTGCTTTCTTTAATGCGTTAATAAAAGTTGAATAGTTATATCCTAATTCTCTAACCGCACTATTGATTCTTGTGTTTCATAATTTTCTAAAATCACGTTTACGAGCTTTACGATCTCTATAAGCATATTCACTAGAACGAATTAATGTTTGTCTAGCAATCTTATAAGAACTTTTTTTAAATCCTCATGCTCCTTCAACTTTTCTAATCGTAGCTTTTCTTCTTTGTCTTGTAGTTGCTCCACCTTTTACTCTCATATTAATTTACCTCTCTTATCTTGCAATTGTGTATTTGTGTCTTTTAGCCATTGAATCGTTCATATAAGTACTATGTTTTAAATGTCTTTTTTGTTTTGTAGACTTATTATGTGCCTGATGACTACGGTGACTGTGTTTCATTTTAAGTTTTCCATTTTTAGTTGCCTTAATTCTTTTTGACACAGATTTTTTTGTTTTAAATTTCTTTCCCATATTTACTCCTTTATTTATTTTTAACTATTGTTGCTTCGTACATTACTGGTGTTAATTTTTTTAATGGTGTAATCACTTTTGCAATTTCACCAACTAGTGCTATAAATCGATCATAAGTTTCTTGAATCAATTCAGGTTTAAACCCAATCCGTCCGAAAGCTTGAATCTTAAACTTGATTTGATATCCATCATTTAATCAACCCTTAACTTGCTCAGCACGTCATTTTAAATCATGATCCCCTGTTTGTGGTCTTACTTTAACTTCTTTAACTTTAATAACTGTTTGATTTTTATGAGCATGTTTTTCTTTTAATTTTTGCTCATAAGCAAACTTACCATAATCAATAATTTTTGCTAAAGCTGGTTGGTTATTGTGACTCGGTACAAACAGTACTAAATCAAGCCCTTTATCTTGGGCTAAAGCAATCGCATCATCACGTTGCATTATCCCAAGTTTATTTCCTTCATCATCAATTACTAGTAATTGATGATTAGGAATTTTTTCATTAATTATTCTTCGTTCCATTTATCCTTCTTGATAAAAATGTATCATATAAAGAAAAAGTTGTGTAACAATTACACAACTCAATGTTTCAAAGCATTGAACCCAAGACTATTAGTAATCGGGTGAGTTGTAATAACTACTTTCTTTATACGTTGTTAATTCTAATAGATTTTTATGTTTAATTGCATAAATAAAAATGCAGATTAAATAGACATCGTGGAAAAATATACATTCTTTAGAATGTATGTTGGTGTTAGCTCTTGCGGTTTACATGTTTTGTCTAATACACTATGTATTAGGAGAGAACGATGAAAA
>JAISGU010000038.1 GCA_031262935.1 Mycoplasmataceae bacterium
ACTATACTAACATTTGTATAGTTCGGAGATTTAAAAATATAAAAATGGTTATAAAATAAACCTTTTTTGAATATCTAAATCTTAGAAAACCAACCCAATTTGGCCATTAAGCCTAAAAATGGGATATATACACAAAATAAATTACGAATTAGATTTTGTAACTTCTTTTAATTCAAGAGTTATTGTAATAGAAGCAAAAGCAGGAAGCAATAAATCAAAATCTTTAAATTTTATATGCAATAATAATCCAAACTTTATTGGTATCAAGTTATCAATTAACAATGTGGATTTAAATAAAAATATTATTAATTTACCAATTTATGCTATTTTTATGATGCCTTCAGTTGTTAAAAAATATATAAGTATGCATACCTAACATAACTTATTAAAAGCAAAAAAATAATGTTCTTGGTTAAAAATTAAAAATATTATGGCGCGCTTGAATGGATTCGAACCATCGACCACAGGCTTAGAAGGCATGTGCTCTATCCAGCTGAGCTACAAGCGCAAGTTTAGAAATTATAAGTAGATTAAGTTAGATAATATTAAATTATTATGTTATATATATGTCTCTCTACTATAATTCTTACACTTTATTAACAACTTTGGCCAGTTGGTGAAGTGACTTAACACACCGCCCTTTCACGGCGGCATTCATGGGTTTGAATCCCATACTGGTCACCAATATGCGGTGTTAGCTCAGCCGGGAGAGCATTTGCCTTACAAGCAAGAGGTCGGGGGTTCGATCCCCTCACACCGCACCAGAACACAATAGAACATTTCCATCATAATGATTAGAATTAGTGCAAAACAAATTTTTGTTTATAACATTTATATTTTGTTATATTTAAATATAAATAAATGAATTCAAATTCTACAAGACAATTTAATAGATTAACTTTTATTGATGACGGCAGATTTGTAAAAAAAACATCATCATATGTTTCTAAATTTATTGATGAAATTAATTGATTAGTTACTTTGCCAAAACAATTGAAAAAATATATTCCCACAATTAAAGACTATAAAATTGATGGTAAAAATTCTTACATTGTTTATCATTTTATAAAATGAGATACATTACATTGTAAATTTATACAATCAAAACCATTATATAGATGAACGAAAATTGCTGAGATGTATAGCAAGTTATTAAAAGATTTTAAAAAAATTAAACCAAATAAATTTGATAAAGAATATTGAACTAAGCAATTTATCAATATGTATCTTATAAAAACAATTAATAGATTAAAAGATTTAAATAATGATAATAAATTTAGATTATTTTTTAATACTAAAAATATATTAATCAATGGTATAGAATATCCCTCTATAACTAGCATAATTAAATGGTTAGAAAACATTTTAATTACTTATATTGAAACAGGTGAATGAAAATCTAAATATTTTCATAACATATGTACATCAGTAGCTAATAATGTTTGTTTTTTTCATGGAGATTTATGCTTTAGCAATGTATTCGTAAATTGTAAAGAAAAGAAGATTATTTGCATAGATCCAAGGGCATCTTTTGGGGAAGATAAAAAATATGGAGATTTGTTATTTGATTTTGCAAAAATTTATGAATCTGCTTCTGGGTTATATGATTTTGTAATAGAAGATAAATTTAGTGTGAAAATAAATTCTAAATCTTTCAACTATAAAATTAATATTTCAAAGAATGCAATGTCTTGTCAAAAAGCGTTTGAAAAAATATGACCAAAAAAATATTTGCTAGAAATAAAACTAATTGAAGCTTTACAATTTTTATGTATGATTCCATTTCATGCTGATCACTATAAACGACAACTTGTTTTTTTGGCACATGGAATAGTGAGATTTTATAATATTATTAAACAAGAATGAAAATAATTGTCACTGCTGCAGGTTTGGGTAACAGATTCATTAAAGAAGGGATAAAGATACCTAAATATCAAATAATTGTTAAAGGTAAAAGTTTATTTGCGTGATCACTATTATCATTAAGTAATTTTTTTCATAATGAGTGAATTCTTATTTTTAATAAGAAAAATTACAATAAAAATTTTGTGGAAAATGAAATGAAAAGTTTGAAAATTACTAATTATAAAATTGTCATTATTAACAAACAAACTGACGGACAAGCAACAACTGTAACTAAAGCTATGAAATTTATGAAACCAATGGATTCATTTGTAATTTACAATATTGATACAGGCATTAAACCAGGTGTTATTACAGAAAAGTCATTTTCACATGATGGAACCTTAACTACTGCTAAAGCTAAAGGAAACCATTGAAGTTTTGCAAAATTAGGAAAAGATGGTTTTGTTGAACAAACATCTGAAAAAGTGAAGATTTCTCAATATTGCTCAATTGGTGCATATTATTTTAAAAAGTGAAGTGATTTTATGAAAATATATAAAAATCATAAAGGAGATATTAAAAAGCAATACAAAGAAGTTTACATTGCCCCAATGTATCAATATTTGATTAATGAAGGGGGAAAAATTACTATTTTTAATATGAATTTAAAAGATATTATGCCAATGGGAACGCCAGAAGAAATTAAAAGAATTGATAAAAATTTTATATGAAAGTAAATGTGACATTCTGTAATTCATTAAATAACGAACTTAATTAGTTCACAATTATTAGGTGTTTTAGAAATACAATCTAAATCTTTTTCATTAGAAAAAAAGAAAGTTAATAATCTTCCGACTCAAGAATGGGCAACAATTAGTATCGTTTGATTTTTATATTTCTTTATTACATTTTTTATAAATGGTTTAATTCTATAATAATACATCTTTTGAATAGTCTCCACATTTGCGTTAAGATCAGAATTGCTATTTCAATCACATATACGGTTCTTGCTACTAGGATTTACTTCCTTTTTTTCAAAATAGCCAAATGAACGTTCTTTTAATCGGTCATCAGTTTTAATATGTAATTTATGATCTTTACTAATATTTTTACAAGTATCTATCGCTCTTTTATATGGTGATGAAAAAATTACATCAATATGCAAATGTTTACATTCTTGTTGTAATTTTTTTGCTTGCAAAATACCCAATCGTGTAAGTGGAACTTCAATTTGGCCAGCTCACTTATTTTCAACATTAGATATAGTTTGTCCGTGTCTTACAAAATATATTGTTGTCATCTTCTTTAATACAAAGTATAATTTTATTTTATGAAAAATGTATTAATTACCGGAGGAGCTGGGTTCATCGGTTCATCGTTAGCTAAATATTTATTAACAAAAAAAATTAATGTAAAAATATTAGATAACCTAGAATATGGGTACAAAGATAATTATGAAGATAATTTAATATTAAAGAAAAACTTCATTTTAGCTGATGTACGTGACAAAAATTTTTCTAAGTATTTAAAAAATGTAGACACTATTTTTCATTTCGCAGGTATTTCTTCATTACCAGAATGTGAATCTAATCCAACAAAGGCTTATGATGTTAATACAAATGGTGTAGTAAATGTATTAAATTCTTGTAGAAATGCAAATGTTAAAAGGATTATTTTTGCATCAACAAGCGCAATATATGAAAATAACACTACTAACAAGTCTCATTCTGAAAATGAATATGTTTATCCGAACTTAACATATGCAACTACAAAATATTGTGCTGAACAAGTTTGCAAAACATACGCTCAGAATTATGGTATGGATATTATTATTTGCAGATTCTTTAATGTTTTTGGTGCACATCAAGATTTTAAAAGAGAATATCCTCCTTTCACAAGTTATTTAGTAAGAGAAATATTAAATAACCGTAAACCAATTATCTACAATACATCAAATGTTAAAAGAGACTATATATATGCTGATGATTTATTGCAATACTTATATCTAATGGGCAATGATAAAAGGAAATATTGCGCTGAAATCTTTAATTTATGTAGCAATAAAGGATATTCTACGCCAGACATTACTAAAACAATATATAAGTGTCTTAATAAAAAATCAAACTTTATTAGTGGAAAACCGATAAAATTTTGAGATAAGCACATTGGATTATTTAATAAGAAATTTAATTTGAATAAAAATCGCGTTAAACAAGAAGTTTACAAATATTGTATTGGAAGTAATAAAAAAATTGTTAAGCAGTTTAAATATGTTGCAAAAACTGATTTGATGTATGGTTTAAAAAAAGTTATTGAATACCAGAAAAATGCATAAATTATTATCTAGGCAAAAATATATACATTTGAGATTAATTAATTTGGTTGTTACGTTTTTTTTGTCATTGACCACAATTGTTGTAGCAATATTACCATCGTTTGGTGTGTTTATTTTTAAACAAAATAATACATTTTGAGTAAATAATGCAATGCTTACTTCTATATTTGCAATCTTTACTATTTGTTTCTCACTTATTTTTAATTATTTTTCTAATAACCATTTAAGAAATTATTTTGTTAATGAATGTTTAGAAATTGTTTCTAACACACAAATGCCTAAACAATTACCGAAAGTTGTATATGTTTATACAACTCATGATGATTTTTTACCAACAAGATTATTACAAAATATGCAACAAACATATGAAAATTTTGAAGTATGAATAGCTGACGGTTCAACACATGATGACGTAAGAAAAGAAACGGTAGAATTTGCCAAAAAATACAACATACATATTTGTCAAATGCCAAAAACAGGAAGTCAATCAAAAGCTCATAATCTAAATTATTTTTTAAAACATTCTGGAGCTGTATTTGATTATTTATTAATTGCTGACAGTGATGAAATATTTGATAAAAATTTCGTTAAATGTAATATAAGATTTTTTTATAGCAAAATTGGAGATAGATTAGCTTATATCACACCTCTAAATCAAACATATAAATCGAAAGGTTTATTTACCAATTTCGCCAGGAGCAGCGATGACCTAGGTTTGTTTAACAGGTTTTTGAAGCATAATTACTCATTCTCAAATTTTCCTCATTTAATGGGGTGTAGTTCCTTAATTAATGCAAATTTTTTAAAAACTATAAATTTTTCATTTCCGAACGAGGTATCTGAGGATATATGAACAGAAAATTCCGCTGTAAGAAATAATTGATTTTCTCTTTATTCACCATTAAACGTTTGCATACAAGAATTTGATAAAAACATAAAATCTTTTCAAAAAAGAACATCAAGAATCTATGATTCAATTATAAAAATGGATAAAAATAACCCCTTTTACAACTTTAACGACCATTACATTATGTGGTTTGGTTCTTATTTTATTTCTGTGTTTGTCCTAATTATTTTTGTGTTGGGGATTGCTTTGTTAATTCCGTTAATTTGATTAATAATTCATTTTTGAAATGATATTTTAAGCGCAGTGATGCTATGATATTTTGTTGGGATTGTCTTAGGTTTACTGTTATTAACATTTACTCTTTTATCATCAAATAATAGCAAGATTTTAGGTTTTAAAAGATCAATTGTTGCACCTTTTTTCATCGTAATCAATATGGTTGCTACTATTCCAATGTTTTTAAAACATTGATTTACTGCCACTATTTTATCGAAATATGCAGATTTTTCAACTGGTAGTAACACCAGACATTTTGGTAAAGTAAAAAAACACAAAATACCATGAAAAAATATTTTATGATTTTTCTTGACCACTATTCCTTTGGTTATCGTAGATGTATTATTCCCTTATTATGGATTACTAAATCCTAATAATTGAGAATTATGAGTATTCATTACCATTAATGTGTTTTTCGGAATACTATGAATATCATTTGCTTGTAATTTGATAGGCGATATTCTTAGCGTAATCCCCCACAATTCCAAGTACAATAAAGATGAATTTATTTATTATAAAAACGACTTTGTAAACTTTAAAAAGATAAAAGATAATTTCTATAGTGAAAATAAGCAATTTGAAAGATTGTGTTAAATGATTTTGAAATGACCATACTCATTAATACGAATACTGAGTATATGAGCGAATATATTTTATGTTTTGCAATAAATAATTTATCATTTAAGTTGATTAATAGTTTTTGGTTGTTTATTATCAATAATCTTATCAATTCTTCCATTTGATACCTTAATAACTTTATTAGCAATTTCTGCAAGTATAGGATTATGAGTAACAATGATAATAGTAGTTTTATATTGTTTATTAATATCAATAAATAACTGCATAATCTGTTTACTCATTTCTGTATCAATTGCACCAGTTGGTTCATCACCAAAGATTAATTCAGGATTCTTAGCCATACTTCTTGCAATTGATACACGTTGTTGTTGGCCACCAGATAATTCCTTTGGGAATTTATTACGGTGTTCATAAATACCGATGTTTTTTAATAATTTGTCAATATCAAGTCTCTTCTTTTTGTCTTTTTGTAGGTTAGATCCAATTTCCACATTCTCTCTAACTGTTAAGTTTGGTAATAATCCATATTGTTGAAAGATGTATCCTAATGTATCTCTTCTAAAAGTAGTCAATTGTGTTGGGTTCATATAAATCAAATTTTTATTAGCTACAATAGTTTGACCATATGTTGCTGTATCCATTCCTGAGATGATGTTTAATAATGTTGTTTTACCACTTCCTGAAGGTCCTAGAATAACTACAAATTCACCTTTTTTAATTTGTAAATGAATATTTCTTAATACTTTAACAGCTAATGATCCGTTATTGTAATACTTAACAGTATTTTTTAAATCAATTACATTATCAGATGGTTTTTTATTTTTATCTAATTTAATGATTCTATTTTCAATTCTTGCATTTTTTTTAACTAATTTTTCTAGCTTTTTAACTAATTTTGCATGATATTTATCTACAAATGATGATTTTAAATCTTTAATGTAATCAAAATAATAATCTTTATCTTTTGCAAGCATATTAATTCTTGTTTTTCAATAAATTTGTTTAATACCTTTGCTTTTGTTTAACTTACTATCATATAAATATGCAAGTTTTAAACGTTTTTTATATCATCTTCTAGTACAGGTTTTAATCCGATTAACTCTAGTCAATTCAAATGGCACAAATTCTTTATTACTTTCTTTTTCCACATAAACAATGTATTCATACATTTGGTGTTCATTTAAGATGTTGAAATTACTAGAATGTGTTGATAGTTCTATTCTTTTAATTTTGTATTTTAATCCAATAATCTTAGCTTGTAAAACATTATTGTAATTAACTTGTTTAATTAATGATGGAATAAACTTTTTAAATGATTTATATACATCTTTACCATATATATCTAAATTATCAACACGTTTAGTTAATTCGTTAGTTCTAGTGTTAATTACATTACTTTTATTAACTAAAGTATTTAGTTGAATATTAAACTTTTTTAGATATTCATTTTTTCTTATTTGTTTGTTTTGTGACATATTTACTCCTTAATCATATCAACCAATCGATCTCTTTTTAAAGAAGAATAACCTGCACTCGCTGAGATTAATAACACTAAAGCAATTGTCCCAAAACTTGCTAGAAACGATCATCAAGGGATTGAAGCCGACAAAAGAATTGATGCACTATGGAAAACAATTGCTTGAAATGCATAAACTATTCCAAACGATAACGGAATTCCAATAGCTAGTCCAATCAAGATGACAGGAATATAAATAGATAAGAATGTTAAAATGTTTTCTTTGTCTGAATAACCCAATGCTTTTAAAGTAGCGGCAAGTCTCTTAGAATCATCAATAATCATAATACTTACTAGCATCACAATAAGAATTACCATAATTGTAGTTGTAATTAGCACTACATTTTCTATAGTTCCAATGGTTGAAGAAAGACTTGTAAATATTTTTTGTGTGCCGTCTCGGTCATTGGCTCCTGTTACTAACATATTCATAGATGTATTCCCAAAATATTTGCTTAATTTTTTAGTAAAATCATCTGCTAAATAAACAAAACTGTTTCAATCATTTAAATGATGAGATGATTGTCATTTATTAAAAGCGACAGTTATGGTTTCATCGTTAATTCCTGTTATTTTATTAGCAAGTTGTAAATTAGCACCCGTTTTTAAAATTTCTATAAATGATGGTGAACTAAAACTATCATTTGCTGGGTACAAACCTGATGTGGAATATAAGGAAATACCTCCATTTAATATTGACCCACCATCATTATTACGACTAAATACTCCATTAAAACCAAATGGAACGGTTTGTGCAGTTTTGCCATCTTTGGTTATGGGATTCATTACCAAATCTGTCGGTACATTTCCATAACCTTTATTAGCGTTATTTGCATCTAATTGTAATAGAGCGGATGTGCTCGTATCATCAATAGTAATATTAGATATAGAATCAACATCTATTAGTGGTGTTGATTGTCCGCCGTTAGTATAGCTTACATAAGTATTATTTAATTGATACTTATTAGATAAATTATTTCTTAAACCAAGAATATAATTTGCAACCTGCTGATTTGTAAAATATTCTTCATTTTCATACGTTGAAACAATACCATTAATTTGAAATTCAAATATTGTTTGATCGTATTTTGATGAAGATGGATCATTGGAGTAATAATCAGGGTTTATTACTTTATCCAAACGATTTGTCTTATTATCAACACTAAATTTTATATGATCGCCTACTTTCCAATTATTCTTGTGAGCTGCAAATTCATTAACAAAAATTGGGAAAACTTTTTCATTTCTCAAATCATCACTAGTATAAACAAGTTTATTTGACAAGTTATTACCTAACGAGTCTGTTAAATTAACATAACTACTATTATTTTTGATACCAATAATTTTTTTATTATCTCCGTTGTTGTCGATTTTTCCTGAGATATATGTGTATGTTTCGTCGTTATCATTCAACGCTACTTGATTGTAGACAATTTGATAGTCTTTATTGTTGGGAGTAATTAAATCATCTGCAAAAATAAAATTGGTGTACGTATTACAAAGAAATTGTATGAATAAGGGATTCATTTTTGGGAAAAATATTGAGAATGTAGTAGTTACATTTTTTTCATTTCAAGTGTAGTTATAAGGACATTTTTGATCAATTCTTTGATTATCGTCAGTAATTATTTCAGACTGAGTAAATAAATCAATATTTGGACCCGCTCTTCTACCGTATAAGTTATTGTAGTTAGCACCAGACGCTGAATAGTAATCATTGTAATATGGATTATTCGTAGTGTCATCTCAATCGCACGCTTCTCCTAATTGTTGAACAATATAATCTGTTCTTGAATTACACTCATTAGCATTACTTTGAGGCATCAATGCTACAGCTATATTCCAAGGATTTGCACCCATACCAAATGACGCTAACATGTGGTTCATAGAATTTTTAATCATTATTCTATTTTTTAAATATAAAATATCACCTTTTTGAGCTATCGAATCAGTAAAGGAAGGTATTTGTAAATTACCGTGAATAAAACCATCTTGTAATTTTATAGTGTTCGGACCAATAGCATAATATGTACGTGGAATACCATAATAATTTCCCTGCGAATGATCTACACCACCAAAAATTTTTTGATATGAGTCATCATAAACATTATTCCAAGAATCACCCTCTGAAGATTCTATATTATTGTTCCATACAGTGTTAGGGATTCAATTTATACCCTCACTTTTTGTCTTGGTAAAACCAGTTTCCCCTAATATAGCAGCATTAATAGGAATGTATTGTCCTCCTTCTAATGTTGGCGTACACAAATCAACAGCATATTTATAGTTTCGACTATTAAATGTCATATTTTGTGCATTTTCAAATTTATTAGTGTTTGATATTCCAAAAACTAATGAACCCATTGATAAAGCCACCATAATCGAAAGAATTAATAATTTAGATATTGAGTTCAAGGCAACGGAAGTTCTAAACCTAAATATGATATTAAATTTTTTAAGCGGTTTTTTAACTAATCGGGCCGCTAAATTAACATGATATTCGCTACCTTTTTTCATTAAATCTACTGTTTTTTGCCTTAATGTTATGTATGTTGTAACAATAGACACGATAGAAAAAATGACAAAAGGGACCAATATGGAGACAATCATGATTCATGGATTAAAACCAGTAATAGTCGTCGGTATCATTCAATAATTTGAGAATAATGAAAGAGCTGGTAGCTGCAGGAAAAAACCGACAATATAGGCTATAACTCCACCGATAATTGATGGGATAACACCAAATGTTAATAAGGATAATGCAATTTGTCATTTCTTAATCCCATTAGCTTGCATAATGCCTATTTGCTCTCGACTTTTAGCAATATATTTTCTAATAACAATTGTGCAAATAAATAAAGAAAGAATTAGCACTGCAACAGTTAAAACTGAAGAAATTAAGTTTACATTACTCACAAGTGCCGGAATATAGTTAATTCTAATTGCACTAGCGTTTAGGTGGTTAGAAATGTCATCTGCAAAATAAGCAGCATTAATATCAGATGGTCATGTCATACATGTTTTTGCATAGGCATTTATTTCATTTAACACTGTCTTAGTATTATTAACTCCTTTATTAAAAGTCCCTACAATATAACTATCAATCGTATTACTTCTATAGCTATCAAACATTCTGTTATAAGCAGATGTGTTACAAAATACTACACACTCACTATTAGGGTTAGGAATAATGCGTGAGAAATTCATAATAGGATAAATAAAATCTGGAGTGATGCCACTATCTAAAATAATGAAAGGCATTTTTATAGTATTAGCACCATTTAATAACCAACTATCTTTAAATGACTCATCCGTAAACAAAGAATTTTGTTGGGTTTTATCGACTATGAATAAATTTGTTCTATCTTGTGGTGATAAATTATTAATTGTGTCTACTAAATTGTTTTTCACACTAACACCCTTAATAGTTTTAATTTTATTAAATATTTTTTCTGTTGTAGTTGGCTTCAAATTATGTTGTTGAATAAAAGATGGAGAAACAATAGAAAAATAAGATGTTCAATTTGTTATATAACCAGTTACAGGTATGGCATTACCAGCAACAACTTTTGTTCATTTGAACACATATGAGTATTGTTTGTTAGTGAATTGGTATGATGATGCGATTCCTAAATAATTTGTAAAAGCATTTTTTCAATTTGATTCATTATTTGATGTAGCTAAAGTATTTATTCAATCATTAACAGTTGTATCGCTTAATTGTTGACCATCATCGTTAAGGTCACAATTATGAATCATTTGAAAAAAAGCTAAAACTTTTTGACCTTTATCTGTTTTATTATTTATATCAGTCCACGCATCACTAACTGATGAATATTGTTTAATTACATTATTAAACTCACATAATTTAACGATATTAGTTTGTGTGGGTATTCTTTCTGGAGAAGAGGAATCCAAATAAGAAGGGACAGGATTAAATGCGTCTTGTGAAAATAATGACTCATGATTTTGAAAAGTAGTTATCTTATCTATGGTGTCTTCAGGATTAGCTTGAACTATTTTATAAAAAATATCATCTGGTGAGTTAGAAATATCTAACGATTTAAAATATCTAATTTTAACTTTATCACTGACATTGTCAAGGACAGTATTATTTGTCAAAAAATCATTCATTGGTGTAGGAATATCGTTGTCTAAAGCTAAATTAAACAATACGGATGAGTCATTGTTTAATTGTGCAGATATTTCACTAACGTCTGCTTTAACAACGCTATCACTATTAATAGTTGAAGCATCATTAGTTGATTGCCATAAATGGTGTGTTACATCTCAAGAAATTAAATCAGTTGTAGGTATTGGTATTCCTGATGAAACGGTGTATGAATACATATTGGAATTTTCGCTAGATATAACGATTGTTGGGTATAAAATTGACTCATATTGCGAATCATTTTTATGGTTTTCATAGAATGAATAAAGCAATGTCCCCTTTACTAATTGTTTTTCATCAAGCCCATATTTATAAGCGCGTGTGTAGTTTTCTCCATCATTTTTTTGCTGACTTACAGGAAATGTTTCTACATCAGCACCACTGGACGCTCCCAAATAAGTATTACTACCATTAATGTCTGTTACATCTTGATATGGTTTTCACACGGCGTTTCCAATATCGTACTTTTCATTAATAGTAAAATCATGTAAATTACCATTTTTAGCGATAAGATTGTATTCGTTAGTAATATTGTTAGTGGTTGAATTTAAAACTGTAAAACCACCAACTGATACAAAAGTTAGAAAAGTTAAACCTGTTATGGCAGTCTTATTCCTTTTTAATGATCTAAATGAATTTTTAAATAGGTTTAACACAAAATGAAATTATAAAATAATTGAAAATAATTAAATTACATTTAATATACATTATGTAAATTATCTTCGTATACTAATACGCATGAAAAATCTAAATGATAAACGAGTTATTTCAACTGAAATTAAGTTGAAACAAGCACTGTGTAGCATTCTTTTAATCAAAAAAATTAATGATGTTTCAATAAAAGAGCTTACTACCATTGCTGATGTCAATAGGGTTACATTTTATCAACACTATAAGAGCCCGATTGAATTTTATGAAAAAACTAAAAATGATTTTTTAAAAAAAATAATGTCAAATGTTCAAACTATTCAAACGTTACAACTCGATGATTTTATAAAAATCATTATCAAAACAATTATGGATGATATTAGCTATTGTAAAGCTATTATGGGAAAACATGGAGATGAGCAAATTATCGAAAGAATCCTACAACTTGCGAAATCCATTGCTATTAATTATTGAAAGCAACAAAACATTAATTTAACAAATAAGCAAGCTGATTATCTATATGCCTTTATTTCTGGAGGTTTAATAAGAATTATTAGACAATGATTGCAAGGAAACTTAAATCTTGATATAGATGATATTGTTAATATGTCTAAAAAAATGATTAATGATTATCAAAAACTTTTTATTTAATTTTGTTGACAAATTGTCAACATATGATATAATTGTTGACAAATTGGCAACATATGAAAGAAAAATTACTAAATTTTAAAAGGTCATTAATTCATGCTGTATTTGAAGGGGCAGAACTTGAGGGGTTAGGTTTAACTTTGTCAAAAACATCAGATATATTGAAACAATATAACAAAAGTAAAAACATATATTCATGAAACCAAATTGAAGATGTTAATGGAGTTTTTACGGCTTATCAATATGTTATAGATATTATTCAAAAACAAAAAGAATTAGGTTTAAATGAATATAAAGAAATTAATCGTCTTGTCGATGAATATGAGGAACATTCAAATGCTGGGCATTGAAGGAAAGAACTCAAATTTATTGGTGGAACAAAATATGTCCCGCCAATTTTAAATGGTCATGAGTATGTAGAAATATTTGAAAAAGAATTAAGGGACATTTCATCATTTAATGATGTAGTAATTATGTTTGCAAAATTATGTAAAGCTCAATGCTTTCCTGACGGGAATAAAAGAACTAATTTAATTTTTGCAAATGCTTTATGCTTAAAATTCAATTATAAAATTATTAGAATTATTAATCATGTTTCGTTCGCAAGAAAACTTGTAGATTATTACAACGACGATATTAATCTTGATAAATTTATAAGATATGTAAATGAAACAAGTAATCTCGATTTTAAAGAATATAAGCAAAGTGTAACAGTTGGACAAACAATCCAATCATTAATGGAATATTACGGAATTAATGAAAGTGAGCTAGCGAGAATTATTGGTGTTGATAGGAGTTATGTTAATCGAATAATTTCTGGAGAGCGTAAACCATCTATCAAAATTGCAAAAGCAATCGCAGAAGCATTGCATATAAAATGAGATACACTATTTCAATAATAATAAAAAGCTTCGGTTAATTACTCCGAAGCTCCTTACTATCATGGTTAGCATAATCATACAGTTACTTCTTATGTTCTTGCTTGTTGTTTTCATCATAAATAGATTTTATGTAGCAGTTTTTAATTTCATTCATTCTCGTTTTTGAAAATTAATGAGACTATCACTAGTACAAGAATCTATTCGGTCGCAATAATTTATTTACTAACTATCTAAGCTATTACAACCTGTAACTGCCATCAATAATTTTCAATCAACTACTGAGTATTACTAACACCAAGTAGACCACAAGTTGTTTTCATACAACCTGCTATTAAGTACTTTAACATAAAAGTGATCGTTTTTTTCAACTATTTTTGTAAATAATATTTATATTATTTAGTTTTTTATGATTTTAAGTTATTAAGTTCAATTACACGCGATAAAGTGTTTTCAAGTCTATCTACTCTTTGTTCAAGAGATAAATTGAATTTCTGTTGCTCATTAATGTTTTTGTTATAAACATTTTCTGATCACTGTTTAAATCATTGAGGCATTCCTCTCGGTTTCTTAATAATAGGTATATTGATTGTTGGTTTCATCTTACCTTTTATTATACTAACAGACAATTTATCTCCTTCTAAGTGCTTGTTTAATTCAGCACGATTAATCTTAATTTTCATAACTACTTAAAAGTTAGAACAATTAGCCAATGCTTTAGTTTTGATTTTTTCAAATAAATCAGCATTTTTTAATAAAAAGTTTTTTGTTGCTTCTTTACCTTGACCAATTTTTTCGTTATCAAAATAAAATCAAGAACCTTTTTTATCAATTACACCCTGTTCTAAAGCAAAATCAATAATTTCACCAGTGTGATCAATACCTTTGTCAAAATAGATACTAATAGCTGCTTTGTATAATGGCGGAGCAACCTTATTTTTAACAATTTTTGCAGTTGTTACAATTCCAACACAATTATTACCTTGTTTAATTAATTCACTTCTTCTTAATTCTATTCTGACTGATGCATAAAATTTTAAAGCACGTCCGCCAGTGGTAGTTTCAGGATTACCAAACATTACCCCAATTTTTTCTCTAATTTGATTGATAAAAATAACAGTAGTGTTATGTTTTGCCATCAAACCTTGAATAATTCTTAATCCTTTAGACATCATACGCGCTTGTAAACCGATGGTTTGATCGGCAAAATCACCATTTAATTCTGCAGTTGGTGTTAGAGCGGCAACACTATCAACAATTATTAAATCAATCATATCCGTTTTAATTAATGCTTCAATTAATGAAAATGCTTGTTCACCACTATCTGGTTGTGCTAATAATAATTTAGTTAAGTCTACTCCATTGCTTTCACAATATTTAGCATCTAATGCATGTTCTAGATCAACATATGCACATTTACCATTTAGTTTTTGACATTCAGTAACCGCTTGTAATGCTAATGTCGTTTTACCACTACTTTCATTTCCATACACTTCAATGATTCTTCCTTTAGGGTAACCACCAACACCTAATGCTTTATTTAAAGTTATAGAACCAGATGGGATTACCTCGATTGGTTTTAATTCGTTATCTAATGACGAAATACTACCTTTCCCAAATTGTAGTTCAATTTGTTTGATAGCTTCGTCAAATAATTTTTCTTCATTTAAATTCATATTTTTATTTTCCTCCACTATCTTTATTGACCAACTTTTTATAAATTTACTTAAAAAGTTTTAAATAATTTATTTTTCATCTGTAAATTTATGCATAAATTTAATCATTTTTCAACTTGATAAAAATTTCCTTTTTTTGATCAACGTCATACATTTTGTTCGTTAAACATAATGATATTTACTAGAATTGCTTGATATTGATCTTTAGTGTATTTATCTAACATGCTATTAATAATTTCATACTTTTGATCAATGATTGAAATATATCTTTTGTTTTTGTTTTTTCATTTATTCAATCATCGATCATTTGGTTTTTTAGAAAGCAAATCATTGGATAGTTTATTAAAATCTTCTTCCATGAAGTTATCAATTACTAATCTTTTTTTATTAATGAAATGATTGATAACTAATTGTCCGATCATATGGATTAATGAAAAAGCAAATAAGATTCAAGACAATGGAATCATATACATATTGTTTTTAAGGTAATTATTTATTTTGTTTAGACTAATAATGGTTACAAATAAGGCTAAAGTTATAAAAATAGCTGATAATAATATCAACAAAAAGATTGTAGATAATTTTGTTTTAATTTTTTGATAATATTTAAATTTGTTATTAATGTAATAGGTATAGCCCAACATAAATAAACAACCATATAAAATAAAACAAATAATATAAAAGGCTAAAATACCACCGTTAAAAGACATTGGTGGATTTGTCGAATCTGACCATAATGAAAAATACATATAAAAATTATAAGTTGTTAAAGATAACAAAAAGTATGATAATTATTTTTATGAAAAAAATAATTGATATTTTAAAAAAATATAAGATTAAAAAACAAAATTACACTTTATATGGTAATTATTTATCTAAAATTAAACCAATACTTACCGAACCATCTAAAAATAAAAAATTAATTTTAGTAACAGCAATTAGCCCTACGCCTGCTGGTGAAGGTAAAACAACAGTAAGTATTGGTTTAAATGATGCATTGAATAGAATTAATAAAAAATCAATTGTCGCTTTAAGAGAACCATCAATGGGTCCTGTTTTTGGTGTTAAAGGTGGAGCTAATGGTGGTGGTAAAGCACAAGTTATGCCAAAAGATGATATTGATTTACATTTTACTGGTGACTTTCATGCCATTACTGCTGCTAACAATTTAATATCAGCATGCATTGATAATCACATCTATTGAGGTAACGAATTAAAGATTGATATTAATAAGATTATTTGAAAAAGAGTTATTGACGTTAATGATCGTTCGTTAAGAAAAGTAACAATTACTATTGATGAACAAAGAAACCTTAAATATCAATCTGGTTTTGACATCACTGTTGCTAGTGAATTAATGGCTATCTTCTGTCTAAGTAATTCTGTCAAAGAATTACAAGAAAGAATTAACAAGATTATTGTTGCTTATTCAATTAATGATAAACCAATTTATGTTAAAGATTTGAAGATTAGTGGTGCTATCATGAAAATATTAAATAACGCTTTGTGACCTAATATTGTTCAATCATTAGAAGGTAATTTGGCATTAATTCATGGTGGTCCTTTTGCAAATATAGCACACGGGTGTAACAGTGTATTTGCGACAAAGACCGCCATGAATATTGCTGACTATACAATTACTGAAGCTGGTTTTGGAAGTGATTTAGGTGCAGAAAAATTTATGGATATTGTTTGTAATAATGCAAACATTAAACCAAATTGTATTGTTTTAGTTACAAGTATTCGTTCGTTAAAAATGCATGGTGGTGTAGATAAAAATAATCTTAATATCGAAGATTTAGCATCACTCAAAACTGGTTTTAGCAATCTTGATCAACATATTAAAAATTTACAAGCATTTAATATTCCGATTGTTATTGCAATTAATTCTTTTAATACTGATACAGTAAAAGAAGTTAAATGTTTAAAAGAATATTTAACATCAAACAAAATTGATTATTCATTCACAACTTTATTCAAAGACGGTTCTAAAGGAGCGACCGATTTAGCGCATAAGGTTGTAAAATTGGCAAATAAAAAATCAAATTTAAAACTTGTTTATAAATTAACTGATAAATTGGATGAAAAAATTAGAAAGATTATTACAAGATGTTATGGTGCAACTAACGTTGAATACAATGATATTGCAAAAGATAAATTAAGAAAATTAATGAACACTAAAAGTTATGTGTGTATTGCTAAAACACCATTAACTTTTAGTGATAATCCTAAACAAATTATTATTGAAGGTTCATTCACAATTCACGTGAAAGATTTGTTAGTTGCTAATGGTGCAAATTTCATTATTGTAATGGCTGGTTCTATTTTTAGAATGCCAGGATTACCAAAAATTCCTGCTGCTTGTAAAATGTAGGGTTATCTCTTGCCTTTATCAAATGGGATACCGTCATTAGCTGGTGCCCGGACTCTTTTAGAAAAGACTAATAAAACTATAAAAGTAATTACATAAGGGAAAGAAAAACCAATTGCTCTTGGAATTCCTAAATTTGTTAATGTACTTGTATATGTTAATGATGTAAATAAACCAAAACATAACGACACAACACTAATTCATTCAATCTTTCACGCGCCAGCAATCATAATTGCTAATGCTAAAAATCCCATCCCTTGGACATTACCACCGAACTGTTTAATGTTGAATAAAAAGATTGCTCCAGCTAATCCTGCTAATGCAGAACTTAAAACTACACCAAATCATTGGTATTTATAAACACTTATTCCTTGTGCATCAACAGCATTTGGGTTTTCACCAACTGCACGATATCTTAATCCAGTTTTAGTGTATTGCATAAAAATATAAATTCCCACAGCAATAAGAATGGCAATAATAAAAATAATTAGTGAAGATCCATAAATCGAATTACCTAAAAATAAAAAATCAGTAAAACCAGATTGAAGATGTGAAGCACCATTGTATAACGATGCGCCTAAAGGAACGTTTAAGAATGTTGCTAATGCTACACCAATTAAATTAATTGCTGTTCCTGAAATAACATGATTCGCTTTTAATTTAATTGTTGCAAAGGCATGAGCAAAACCCATAATCGTTGAAAAGAAAATTGTTAATAATAATGGGAAGATAATCATGGCTGGACCGATTTTGCTCATGCCCATTATTGGTGAAGAAAAGATGCCAAATAATAAAGCTCCAAAACACATCATTCCATCTATTCCAACGTTAACAATCCCTACACGTTCTGATAAATAACCAGAAATACCACCAAGTAGTAAAACTGATGTTAATAAAAACATTGCATTAATAATGATTCCAATATCACCCATTTATTTTGCCTCCTTTCTTAAGGATTGTTTTAATGAACTAGCTCTATTGCAATAAAAACCAAAAACATAATTTTTATATTGTTTAATCATTTTTTTATTTTTAATTTTTTTATCATCAATCTTATATTTTTCAAACATTTCCTTTTCTAATCCAAAATTATCAATATTATTTTTTTGTCTTTTTTTTATAAAATAAAGCACATTATCAACATCTTCAATTTCTTTTAAAACATCATAAGAATATGCTGTATATTTTTCGACATATTTTTTACCTTTAAATAATTTTTGATACCACTTGAACGGAACAATGTAATAAAAAATTGCTACTATTGCAGACCCATAAACAACAATTCCAAAAATTAAATCACTAATATGTGAGTCAACGCCAAGATTAACAGACATAGATGCTTTGGCGCTATCAATCATTCCAAAAAACAATGATACTGGTAATACAGCTCACGGGTTATTCATAGCGATTAAACCAACCGATATGCCATTAAAACCTTCTTGTGGAATTGTTTTAGAAATGGGAGTTATGGCTATTGCTCCTAAATCACGTCCACAGTATACCATTGCTCCTAATATACCAGCAACAGCACCAGATACTACCATTGCTAGAATTTGATTTAATTTAACATTAAATCCTGCGTATTGACTAGCTGTTGTTGACATTCCAGTGTGAATAACTTTTCTACCAATTGAGGTATAACCTAAAATTACAATTACACCAGCTGTAACAATAATGGTAATGATTAAAAGTGGGAATCATGTGCCATTTAATGGTCCGCCTGTGATATTCAATAATAAATTAGGATGAGGATTATTCCCCGCAACTGTTCAAGGTTCAGTATTTAATCCACTGGAATCAGTAGGAATATGACAAGCAATTAATAAATAACTACCTGCAAAATAAATAATTCAATTAAATAATATAGAAGAAACAACTTCACTCATATTAAAAAATGCTTTTAACGCACCAATAACTCCAGCGATTGTTGCTGCAGCAACAATGCTAATTACAAGAATTAAAATTTGTCCTAATCCGTTTGGAACATTAACCATATGTTGACCAATTAATATTGCAACAATTCCACCAAACAACATTTGTCCTGATAAACCAATATTAAATAAACCCGCTCTAAAAGCAAAGATGAAACCTAATCCACCAACAGCAAAGATGGTAATGTTAGAAATTGTTTTAGAGTAATTAATTGAAGTAAAAGGAATGGTAAATATTTCACCAATGATTTTAAAAAATAATGAACCTTTTTTATAAATAATCATTGCAATGATTAATGCGACGATTAATGAACAAATAATTGCAAGTGCCGATACTAATAAATTTTTAGTAGATTTTCTTCTTTTATCGCTATAGAATAATTTGTCTTTATAAAACTTAATACGGTTATTCATATTTATACCATTCCCTTATTAGCATCTAAAGCACTTCTTGATAAATATTGTCCAATAATAGCTCGATCGGTTTTATTTCTTAATGATTCATAAACAATTTTACCTCGATCAAAAACCATAATTCTAGTTGAGATGTCAAGAATTTCATCTAATTCATAAGAAATTAAAATGACTGCTGCTCCTTTTTTTGCATCATCAACAATTTTCTTATGAATCATATTAATTGCACCAATATCCAATCCTCTTACTGGTTGTACCATCACAATTAATTTGTGAGGTCTTGTTAATTCTCTGCCAAGAACAAGCTTTTGTTGATTGCCACCTGACAACATTCTAGCTACTGCTTGTCCGTTACCTGTTCCTCGGACATCGTATTGTGTGCAAACATATTTAGCATAATTGTTAATTTCATGAAAATTTAAAAAACCAAATTTACTAAATGGGAATTCATCAATTTGCGGAGTAACAACATTTAAAGCGACAGTTTCATCAAGAATTAAACCATATTTATGTCGATCTTCAGGTACATGACTAATGCCTTTCTGATAAAGTTTCTTAATAGAATTCTCCTCAATTTTAATTTTTTCTTTATCAGAAACGTTTAGAATCATCGTACCATTGGAAGGTTTAATAACTCCACCAAGCATTAATGCTAATTCTGTTTGTCCGTTTCCTTCAATTCCAGCGATTCCCAATATTTCTCCCTCAGAGATATTGAAGGAAACGTTTGAAACAGCATCTAAGTCGACATTGGTTGGATGTTTTGAAGTTAGATTCTTTACTTCAAGAACATATTTCTTCGATGGTTTAATATCAGTTTTATTTGAAAAATATTCTAATTTATAACCAACCATCGCATTAGTTAATTCTTGTGTAGTAGTAGATTTCATTTCATAGGTGCCAACATATTCACCTTTTCTAATCACGCTCACACGATCAGCAACTGCTTTAACTTCGTTTAGTTTATGGGTAATTAAAATTATGGTTTTACCTTGTTTTTTAAAATCTAGCAACATTTTTAAAAAACCAGCAATTTCATTATCAGAAAGCACGGCTGTTGGTTCATCAAAGATAAGAATTTCATTATCTCGATATAACAATTTTAAAATTTCTGCTCTTTGTTGTTCACCAACGCTCGCTTCACTTGTTAGCTTGTTTGGTTTGATTGGTAAGTTATATTGGTCTGCTAATGCTAATATTTTTCTTTCAGCAGTTTTCTTATCAAGGAAACCACGTCTAGTAATTTCTGCTCCTAAAATAATGTTTTCTAACAAAGTATAAATGTTAACTAATTTAAAGTGTTGGTGAACCATGCCGATATGGTGATTAGAAGCGTCTTGTGCAGATTGAAAATGAACTTCATTTCCATTAACTAATATTTTTCCACTATCAGGTTGATAAATACCAAATAATATTGACATTAATGTTGATTTACCAGCACCATTTTCACCTACAATAGCATGGATTTCACCAGTTTTAACTTTAAAGTTAATATTTTTATTAGCAATAATTCTTCCTTGATTGAATGTTTTAGTAATATTGATCATTTCAATCGCAAATTTACTTTTTGTTATTTGTAAACCATTCATTAGTATCGAAACTCCATATTCGCATCAATCATTAACGATCAGTTACTGTATGTTGTATTATCTGGTGTGACGATTGTTAAGAGTGATTCATTATGAGCATTAAGGATAAAACTAATTAATGTTTCCATTTGTTGATAATCAGTAGTTGGTCATTCGTTTCAAGGATAAGAAGTTAAAAATACTTGAAAGAAATCTTTCAAATATCTAATGGAATTTCTAGAAGAATGAGCTCCTTCATTTCTAAAATCGCCAACGGTTAAATCACCATAACCTCCAATGCCTATTTTTCCAAGGTGTCCATTAACTTTGACATTATTTAAAATATCAGTAAGCATATTGGTAATGTTTTTTTGGGCAGAAAATTTGATAACTTGCTGATTATTATTTTTATCAACATAATGACTTTCTCTTTGAACTGTTGGGTCATTTTCTTGAGCAGTATCAACACCAATCACTACAGCGTGTGAATGCTGATTAATAATTTCTTGTGTACAATCAAATGTTTGTGGTCCCGCAACAGGCATAATTGCCGAAACTTTTTTTGCTAATAATTCTTGAACAACACTACGTCCGTCACCTTGTGTGAAATTACCGCTAAAGTAAGAATCTTGTTTCCCTAAACTAATAAATTTAACTTTATGTTTTTCTAATTCATCTTGGTCACAATTAAAATAATGGCAAAATTCCTGTAAATGTTGCTCAATCATTTTGTTATATGTTCAAATTCCTAATTGTAATCCGCCCATAAAAACGGTAACAGTTGGAATTGGTGTTCCACCAAATGCACCAACACTAAGTTGACCATCTTTAATGTATTCATCAAAATTTTCATTTAAATATTGACAAATTGCTAATCCACACATAAAAGCAGATTGATCAGCTCTAAACATTACATTAGCAATTTGTTTATTAGTATTACCATCGTTATTAATAATATTTCCATCTAAGAAAATGAATCCAGATTTTTGAAAATTAGCATTGTTAGTTTGAGAAAATTGTGTTAACGGTGTGGCGTGAGGAAATCCACATAAAACTAAATTTTCAGCTCCACCTTGGATTGCCGCATTATATGAATCAATGAATCCTTGAGTTGTATCAATTGTTGGAGCAAAGTGTTTAGCACTAGCGTAAGTGTTATCATCTGCACCTTCAGTTTGTTCAATGAAATTTCATTCACCACATAAACCACTTTGATTAAAAGAATGATCAAAAGCACTGTGTGTTGCACCATCAATCATAAAAGCAGAAAATTTCTTACGATTTTCGTAATCATTTAATTTCGGTACAGCAGCATCATCAGGCCACCATGGTGATTCTTGTGTTTCACGATGTGTGCCTTTTAATAAATCATCATCATAGTAACTAATATTGTGTTTGGCATTAAAATAATCAACATATGATGGTTTGGCTTGTGTAGAAGCCAAACCTAAAGTAATTGCAAAGCTACTTCCGATCGCTAATAATGAACCACCTGAAACAATGATGTATTTATTTTTAATAAATTTTAAAAATGATACCTTATTGATTTTCATAGTTAGTAATTTTGTCTAATCTCTTTTGATGTCGGTCTTCAAAAGTGGTATTTAAGAAATTACTAACGATTTTAATGTTTTCATCAATTGATATAAATCTTCCAGATAAACATAAAACATTAGCGTTATTATGTTGTTTTGCTAATGATGCCATATCACTTTTTATTACATCAACTGCTCTAATGCCTTTAACTTTATTTGCAGCAATACACATTCCAAAACCTGTGCCACAAATTAAAACACCTAAAGAGTGCTTATTTTTAATAACTTCATTACAAACTTTAAAAGCATAATCAGGATAATCTACACTGTCTAATGAGTTTGTTCCTAAATCATTGACAGTGTAGTTGTTATTTTTTAATCACTCAACTATTTTTTGTTTAGTTTCAAATCCTGCATGATCACTTCCGATATAAATACTATTCATTAATAAACCCTATTGAAAATTATTATAGAGAGTAATTTAATCTTAAAGATATTAATCTTTAAGTTGTTTAATGATTGATAAACCATCAACAATACCGTTTCTTAAAACTTGATAGTTATCTAAACTAATAATAGTTGATGGTTTATCTTCTTTTTGTGGTTCATCAACAAAAACAATATTATTAATATTTTTGATGAAAGTATCTTTTGCTTGATCAATATTGTTTATAGGGTTTTTACCAGAAAGATTAGTACTCGAGGAATAACATCAATGAATTGATTTTAATAAGTTTAACAATTGTGGATGATTAGGAATTCTGTAACCAATATTGTTTTTAATAATTGTTAAAGGACCTGGTCAATATTTGCTAATTACTTTCTTTTCTTTATCATTTAAATTAGCTATGTTTTTAATATCATCTACAAATTTAACTAGCTTTTTATGTTTAGGTCTTTTTTTGATTTTATAAATTAATTCAGGTACTTTACTAATAATTCCTAAAACAGTATCGGTTGGTAAAATAATTGCTTTTCGATTATTAATTTCAAAAGTTATTTGTTCAATATTATCTCATTTGTATGTCCGCATAAAGTTAATAATAGATTATACTTTTTATAAGATATATAAAGATGATAAATAAAAAAATAATTATGGAACTAACTCAATTAAAGCCAAAAAATGTATGAAAATATTTTAGTGAAATATCTAAAGTTCCACGAGTTACATATAACCTAAAAGGTATCAATGAATATTTGCTTAAAACTTTTAAAAGTTTAGGATATGAACCAATACTAGATAAAGGTGGTAACGTTTATGTTTCAAAACCTGCAACACAAGGTTTTGAAAAACATCCTGGAGTAATGTTACAAGCTCATAGTGATATGGTCGGAGTTAAAAGACCTGGAAGTAAACACGACTTTAAAAAAGATCCAATTAAACCGGTTGTTTGTATTGATGGATGAATTAGAACAAAAGATACAACGTTAGGAGCGGATGATGGTATTGGTGTGGCAATGATTTTAGCAATCTTCGCTGATAAAGAAATTAAACATGGTCCATTAGAAGCGTTAATTACTTCTAACGAAGAAGATGGGTTATTAGGTGTACAAGCCTTTGATGTCAATAAGATTAAAGCAAAGTATCTTATTAATCTCGATAGTGAAGATGATAAAGAAATTTGTATTGGTTGTCCAGGGAATTGTGATATTGAAACTGAAATAAGCTTTACAAGAGACAAAAAAAGACCTAAATCTAAAAATCTATGCATCCATTTCTTTGGCGGTAAGGGAGGACATTCTGGACAAACAATCGCTGAAAAAAAAGTAAATGCTATTAAAGAAGTCATTAATACCATCGGTTTAATTAGTGATAATTGCGATATTAGACTTGTAGAATTTATTAATTCAGGAACAGCTAAAAATAATATTCCTGGAGAAGCATCAGCAATTATTAATATCCTTGAAAAAGATAAACATTTAGTTGAAAATCTTGTTAAAGAAGAATTTAATTCAATTAAAGCTTCATTTGATGAAGAATTAAATATTAATATGGTAATAGAACAAGCTAAATCTGATTTGCGTCCAATATCAAAAAGTGATACAAATAAAATCATTGCATTTTTAATGATGATGCCTAATGGTATTAACACTTTTAATTGACAATATAACGTTCCTGAAACATCAAGTAATTTAGGATTAATTAAAACAACTGACAAAAGTATTTGATCTAAAGTAATGATTAGAAGCCCATATGAACAAGTAATGAGAGTTTATGCGTTAAGAATTAGTAGTATGGCTAAATTACTAAAAATAAAATCACAAATTGTTCAATTTGTTCCGGGATGACTGCCTAAGAAAAATATGTTAGCTGATATTTATCAAAAATTTTATAAAAAGATTTTTAAAAATAATGCAAGGCAAGCATTAATTAGTGGTGGAGTTGAGCCGGCTTTTATTTTGAGTAAAAGAACTGAAATGTTTGGTATCTCTGTTGGACCACTAATGAGAAATGTTCATTCGTTTGAAGAAGAATTAAATGTTGAATCAACAATGAAACTTTATTCATTAATTGTTAAATTCTTACCAACTTTAAAACAATAAACTTATCATTTTAAAGATCAAAAACCGTTGTTCTTACTAACGGTTTTTTCTTTTTATTTTTTCAAATGAAAAAACCGACAGTATTTTCAGCGATTCGTCTAATTTCATTATTATTAATGTTGAAATCATGCTTTTTCATAGCTTCTTCAACATTTTCTTTAATTGAATATTGAATTTTAGTAATTAGTGGTGCTGAACTCTTTGCATAAAAACAACCACGAGTTGCAATAACTGGAAGTTCTAAAATTTTTCTTTGTTTACGATCAACTAGCATTGTGACATTGAATACACCATCAGTCGATAATGTTGTTCGATATTTTAAAACTCCTGTCGTATCACCGTTAATTTTTCCACCTTCGACAAATACTTCATTAGCATCAATGAATTGATCGGTAATTGTGGCAACATGATTTAATAATTGAATTTTTTGTCCATTAACAACTTGTAAAAAATTATCCTTATTAAAGCCACTTTGAATGGCGTTTTCTTTTAGTTGCTTCAACATTTTAAATTCACCATGAATTGGAATAATGTATTGTGGATTAATTAATTTAAACATTAATTGCTGTTCAGTTTGTGTAGCGTGACCACTAGCATGAATTTTATTAGATGGTGTATTTAAAATAACAGAAACTCCAGCTTTATAAAGTTTATTAACAAGTTGTTCAACTGAATGGAAATTCCCTGGTATGGGATTGCTTGAAAGAATTACGGTATCAGTTGGTTTAAATTGAATTCAATTATGTTTACCATTAGCCATTTGATTTAAAGCAGCCATTTCTTCACCTTGACTTCCTGTACATAGAACAAAGATTTCATTATCTTTATATTGACTAATTTCTCTTTGTTCTATGAACATATCAGCACTAACATTTAAAAATCCTACATTAATTGACGTTTGAATATTAGTTTCCATCGATCTACCACATAAACATATTTTTCTACCAGCACTAATGGCAATAGCAATGATTTCTTCAATACGACTTAAATTACTTGCAAATGTTGATAAAATAATTCTGCCTTTAGTTTTATTGATAATCTTTTTAAGATTATCAATGATAAACGTTTCACTCATACTAAAACCAGGGTTCTCAGCGTTAGTAGATTCACATAATAAGACATCAATATCTCTGTGTCCTAGTTCAGCCATCTTCTGAATATCTGACTCATCGCCTTGTGCACAAAAATCAAATCTAAAATCACCAGTTGAAACAATCTTTCCATTTGGTGTTTCAATATACACACCAAATGCATCAGGTATTGAGTGACAGACACGATAAAATTCAATTTCAAAATATTTAGATTTGATTCTTGTGTCATCATTAAAATATTCAAATTTATATGGTTTTAAATCACGGTGTTCTTTTAATTTTTTAGTAATGATTCCTCCAGTTAAATGAGTAACATAAACTTTAGGAATTGGTAGTGTTTTTAATAAGTATGGGATACCACCAATGTGATCTTCGTGAGCGTGGGTAATGATTAAAGCTTTAATCTTACTTTGATTTTCAACTAAATAATCAAATGGTGGAATGATCCCATTAACACCTGGTAATTCGTTAGCGTCCGCAAACTTAACACCACAATCAACAATATATATTTCATCATCATGTTCAATGACGTACATATTCTTACCAATCTCTTCAATTCCTCCAAGAGCAAAGATATAAGTTGGTTTATTATTTATAGTTTCCATATTTAATTCCTTTTTGTTAATATTCAATCCATGAACGATCTACAGCGTTTGGATGTTCTTTATTAATGTGATCATAATAAAGAACGCCTGATAAGTGATCAATCTCGTGTTGTAAACATATTGCTAAAATACCTTCAGCTTTGATTTCGATATCTTTATTATTTAATAAATCATAAGCTTTTACAATAATTTTATTTCTTCTTTTAATAATTCCTGGCACATCCTTTTCAACGCTTAAACATCCTTCGCCTTTGGATAAATAAGCATAAGTTATTGATTCACCAACAATTTTAGGATTCATTAATAAATATCGATATTCATCTTTATTAACCTTACAGTGAATATAAATGATATTTTTTAATAATCCTACTTGTGGGCCAGCAATTGCTATACCAATTCTAACTTTTGGATGTTTTTCCTTAGTTTCGTATCCATAATCAATATAACTTACCATACGGTTAATTAATTCTTGATCTTGTTCATTAATTGGTAAACTTAAATCAGAACATTGTTTTCTTAACAACGGATTATCATCTAATAAAATTCAAGATTGTTTAGGATCAGTCATTTAAAGTGTTTTCTAATAATTCTGATTTAAGTTAACTACATTATATATGTTTTTTGTTTTTAGCATAGTGTTTTACTTGATCAATAAAGTCATTAAATAAATAAGAAGTATCTTGTGGCCCGGCACAAGCTTCTGGATGGAATTGCACGGTTACTATCTTTTTATTTTTATATTTTAAACCTTCAATAGTTTTGTCGTTAACATTGCGATATGTAACTTTAGCAATATTAGGTTTTAAACTCTTTTCATCAATATAGTAACCGTGATTTTGACTACTTATATAAATTCTTCCTGTCTCTAAATTTTTAACAGGATGATTAGGACCACGATGCCCATATTTTAATTTTTTAGTTTTCATACCTGTTGCTAAAGCTAATAATTGATGACCTAAACATATTCCAAGAATTGGAATATTGCTATCATAAAGTTTTTTAATAGTTTTAATGACGTCTTTATTATCTTGTGGATCGCCTGGTCCATTTGATAATAAGATGCCATTAGGTTTGATTGATAAAATTTCCTGATAATTGGTGTTAGCAGGAAATAAAGTAATTGTAGTATTGTTTTTTAATAATGATTGCACAATATTTCCTTTAACACCAAAATCTAATAAAGCAATTTTATATTTACCATTACCAATTGTTTCTATTTTTTTTCTTGTAACAACTTTTACATGTTCAATTGGTTTAAATGATTTAATTTCCTTAATAATCTTAGAAAGAATCTTAATTGAACTACAAATTTTTCCTCTCATTACACCATAATCTCTTAAAGTAATGGTTAATTTTCTGGTGTTAATATTTTGTAATCCAGGGATTTGATTTTCAATTAAGAATTCATTTAAAGTCATTTGATTTCTAAAGTTAGATGGATGATTTGCTAATTCATGACAAATCATTGCTGATACTCAGACATGTTTAGATTCAGTATCTTCTTTTATTACTCCGTAATTACCGATGAGTGGATATGTAAACACAACACCTTGTCCAACATAACTTGGATCGGTTAGTGTTTCAATATATCCACTCATCGCAGTATTAAAAACAACTTCAAAAATGGAGTCTTTATTAAAACCGATCCTTTCACCAGTATAGACTTCTCCATTTTCTAATACTAAATAGCCAACCATTTTTAATAATGATTATCTAATAAAATAGTAATTAATTATTATTTTTATCATGAAATAAGTAATAATTATGCTTATGCACCTGTGGCGGAACTGGCAGACGCGTAAGACTTAGGATCTTATTCTTTCAGAGTGGGGGTTCAAGTCCCTTCAGGTGCACCAAACAACTTAATTAAGCTACCTAGTGCTGGTATAGTTTAGTGGTAGAACAAAACTCTCGTAAAGTTTAGACATCAGTTCAATTCTGATCTCCAGCACCATAAGGACAATTACTCAAG
Source organism: Mycoplasmataceae bacterium (assembly GCA_031262935.1). Lineage (GTDB taxonomy): Bacteria > Bacillota_I > Bacilli_A > Mycoplasmatales > Mycoplasmoidaceae > Malacoplasma_A. Next base: position 29,451 of record JAISGU010000038.1, read on the forward strand.
CGGTTCAAGAGGATCGTCTCGAAAACGATTAGTACCTTAATAGGTAGCATTGGTTCGAATCCAATATTGTCCGCCAAATAAAATAAAAATCTCTATCATTTTTTAATACAATGATTTTTACATACAAAAGAGCATAATCCACAGGCGATACATTTTTGTTTGTTAAAAGTAGGAAAACCGTTTTTGTTTAAGAAAATAGCATTTTTTTCAGCAGATTTACATGAAGCCATACAACGATAACACTTAACGCATTTGTCGTAAACAAATTTAAGTTTTATTTTTTTTAATCGATCTAAATTTTCAGGTTTAACTATATTTTTACTAGTTTGTCCTACTACATCTGATAAATTCATATTGTGTTGATCTAATCAGTTTTGTAAATCAAATAAAAGTTTCTTAATGATGCCAACACCATACTCCATAACAGCAGTTACAATTTGACAACATTTTGATCCGCACGAAATATATTCTAAAGCATCAACTGCTGAATAGATTCCGCCTACACCTGAAATTTCACATTTATTTTTTTTAAAATTACTCATGCTATAAATCTCATGAACATATCTTAATCCAAAAGGTTTAATTATTTTACCACTTACCCCACCAATACAAGACTTACCATCTATGTTTGGGGAAGGAACAAAAGTGTTTAAATTTATTCCAGTAATACCTTTAATTGTATTTATTAGGGTAAAAGATTTAATATTTTTAACAATACAATGTTCCACTAAAAGTTTCATATTACCATCAATAGATGGTTTTACTATTATTGGTAATTTAGTGATTTTTTTTATAACATCAAGAGATTCAAACATTATTTTTGGGTCAACTAAATAATGACCTGTGTTTTTGAAAGGAGTGTGAGGACAAGACATATTTATTTCTATAGCATCGATTCCTGATTGCTCGGCCATCTTAGCTAACTTTGCTCATTCGGTTGCGTTCTTACCCATTATCGATGCGCAAATAAATTTAGTAGGAAACTCCTTTTTAATTTTTTTTAATCAATCAAAATTAGTTTTGGCGCTCATATCAGACATTGTTTCGATATTTCTAAATCCTTCTCATGGAAGCGACCAAGCGTCATAGCGAGGTGATGGGTCATGGTTATCAAACAAAGTAATGGTTTTAGAAAAAATACCAGCCCATCCTAACGATAGTGCTGTCTTACATTTTTCATAATCCATAGATACCGAAGAAGATCCGAGACAAAACGGATTCTCTAATTCAAAATTACAGAATTTTATTTTAGTGCTCTTCATAATAAATAATTATAAACGCTCATATATACGAATGTGTGTATAAACAGAAAGTCTAGTTTTAAACAATAACTTTTAAAATAGCGCCTATCAATTAAAATGGTCGTATGCCGTCTGCTCTATTCGTATCTTTTCAAAAGTTGAATAAATATCCATTAACGCTTGTTCAAACTCTTTAAATGATTTGTTTAATGAATGTTGGATTTGTTGCTTGATTATGTCTTGCTCAGTTTTCGTATAAATATTGTCTCTTCATTTGCGATAGAAATTTTTAAGAAAATCATATTCTAGATTGTATTTCGTTGCTATTTCTTTAATCATATCATCCCATATTTGCTCAACTTTATTGTCTAATTGTTCTTTTGTATCTTCTGGTGATGTCTCAGGAAATTTATCAAAGAATCAATCCAAGTATTCTTTAATCAATACCGATATTGGTTTTAAATTAGTTTCTGACATATATTGAGTTAATAACTTTAATAGTTTCTTTCTTTCATCATTGGTTTTTGATTTGGCAATGCTTTCCATTCACTCAACTGTTGTTTTTTGTTGTCTACAAGTTAAATCATCAAACGAAATGTCGATATAAGGTTCAGGATTAACTTTATCGGTAGTAGCAGAGATTATTTCTTTATATCTTTGTAATAAACTACCAGCAATACTTCTATAAGCGAGAATATCATCATAAGATGTATTTAAATCTGTTCATTTTTTCTCATCAAACGGTAAAAAGAAATTGTCTACATCATAAGCAAAATTTCTTATGTTAGTCATAAATTTAATAACATCTTTTTCTAATGATAAATTTCTAGCATCATCTGGTGTTGGAGCAACTTCTTTAATAACGTTAAGAATATCATTTAAATGATTTACAACCACTTTGTAGTCTTTTGATATGACTGGAATTGATTTGTCAATTTCTACACCTTTGGCATAGTATCCAAATGCTTCTTTAACATGCTTTTCTTGTGTTCTTAATAAACAGCGAATATTACCAATTGCTTTATTGTTGAGAGTTCTACAAACACGAGCAAACGCTTGAATTAAATTGTGCATTTTGAGTTCTCTTGCAACATAAAGAGTATTTAATCTTGGAGCATCAAAACCTGTTGTAAATACATTTACAACAATAATTAAATCAATCACACCGTTTTTAATTTTGTCAGCTAAGTTTTTCTGATAGGAATAGTAATTATTTAATCCATAACTTGCTTCATATTTTTTATTGTAATCATCAATAATTTCTTTTAAACGATCTTGACTTGTTTTTTGATCCTCTCCAGTTCCTTCACCATTTGGATCAGTAGAGAATATACAACCTATATTTAAATCTGGTCGTAAGCGATTCATTTGTTTATAGCATTTGTAAGCTTCATCAATTGAACTTACAGTTAACATAGCGCCATATTTTCGATATTGTGTTAAATCATTAAATGTTTTATTTACATAATCACAAATGGCATTTACTCATTTATCTGATTTGTAAAACGTATCTCAATCAAGACTAGTAGCTTTTTTATCATCTTCTTTAATAATCTTGTATTGACCTAAATATTTAATATCGTAATACAAAGTGTTTCCATCAATTACAGAGTTCATAATTGAATATGTATGTAAACAATCTCCAAAAATATCTTCTGTTCTTAATCCGCTTGCTGTTTGTGACATTTTATAAATTGGTGTTCCAGTAAATCCGATAGTTTGAGGTGATTTAAAAAAGTCATCAATGGTTTTTCTCATATCACCAGCTTGCGAACGATGACACTCATCATAAATGAATACAATTTTCTTATCTTGAATAGTTTTTAAAACTTCATGATTGTCAGCGTTTCTGATTGCACCAGCCAATTTTTGAATTGATGTAATAATTAACTTAACATTTTTGTCATTTAGTTTATTAACTAAGTCTTTAGTGTTATCAACATCATATTTTGGTTGTACTTTAGAACCGTTAGAGGCATATTTAGAGAAGTTGTCTTGTGTTTGTGTTCCTAAATCATTACGATCGATAACAAATAGTACTTTGTCAATTTTTTCATTACGACTCAAATCACGACTTAATAAATATGAAGTTAATGTTTTACCACTACCTGTTGCATGAAAGACATACCCACCTTTATTGGTATTTAAGATTCTATCAATACATTTATTCACAGCAAAATATTGATATGGTCTAGCAATAATTAATTGGTTTTTATCAATTAATGTAAAACGATTTAAGAAGTCTAATAGTGTAGTTGGGTTAATAAAAGCTTTTTGAATATCTTCAATCTCACCAATCTTTCTATTTTTATCATCGGTTCACTCTTTTGCTTGTGATTGATTGATAGTATTGTTATTAGCAAAAAATCTTGTAGAGATACCATCACTGATCATAAAGATATTAGTAAATCCATATAACCAATGCATACGATCTTTTTTGTACCTTACGATTTGATTAAAAGCTTGTCATATATCAACATATCCAGGTTTCTTTAATTCGCAATGTAATAGTGGTAATCCATTAATTAGAAAAGATACATCATAACGATGGTGACCATCAATTACTTGATTAACTACTTCAAAGATGTTATTCTTCGGATTAAAGAAATCTACTAAGGTAATATCAATCTTTTTACCGTCTTCTTTTGTAAAAGGGATCGGTTCTCTTAATAGTTGCATTTTATTAATGAAACTAACTGGTTCTAATAACAACAAGAATTTATTCCATTCAATGTTAGTAAATTTAATATTGTTTCTTTGTTCAATTACTTGTTTTAAGTGATTAACTAAGTCTTCAATATCTACATTAGACATATCTTGACGATATGTTCAATTAATTTTAGGTAGTTCTTTCTCAACTCAATCTTGTTCAAATTGGGTTTCTCCTACTCGATAGTTCATATAGTAATTATCTCTTATTAAAGTATAGATATTCTTAAAATCGTTTTGTATACTATTAGTCTATGAAATACGCTAATATCAAATGTTTTAATTTAGATGCAGATAAAGAGTTTGTAAAGAAAGCATTACAAAACGGAATTAATAAATGTCGATTATTTGATTTTAATGAGAATCAGTTATTTTTCATTAGTGATTATCATGAACCTGAAGAATTTACTATTAATTTAGTTAAAGTTAAACTAAATGATGTCTTATGTAAACAGATTATTAAAGTAATTAACGATACTCATAAAATTGTTCCAAGTATTAAAACATCTAGTGAATATGAATCACAAAATTATGATGACCAGTTCCCTACAAAGATTGAGAGTATCGTTAATTCATTAGTTAATACTTGTTTATATGAGGAATGAGGATTATTGAAGTTCTTATCACATTTACTAATTAGAATAGCAAGAGCACATGCTTGACATAATGGTAATAAAAGAACTGCAATTGTATCGATTAGTAGGTTATTAGATTTATTTGGTTTCTATATGATATGAGCAAGTGACAATACTCAATACATTAGTACATGAGAATCATTAATGTATAAGATAGTTTCACCAAAAGATATTAAAGACGAGTCTACATTAATGAAAGAGGATGAAGCTGCAAAGATTGTAGAACAAGAATTGTCTACATCAGTTTGAATAAGTATTTCAGCAATTTCTTCTAAAAAGTTATAATGTTAATAGTTATGAGAAATTACAACAGATTCATTAGTGAGAGTAAAAATACATTATCAGATAGCACTTTAATTAGAGAAACTAATCGTGTTGTTTCTTCAAAAGAAGTTCCAGAAGGTTTAAAAGATCTTTGTGAACGTTTATCTGGTAATTAGTTTTACTATACAAACATATTTTTTAAATAATATTGCTTAACTTGATTCAGATTATTAAGTTGAGTATTTATTGTTGATTTTAGATTATCTATTTGTTTTAAAAAATTTGATATTTTTAATTGTTCGTTTAATTTTGTCACTAATATTTCGATATTTAAAAATTTTGATTTAGGCAATATCAAAATTGTACCTTGAGAAGCAGTTGATATTAATTTATCAACGTTTTGACTCAAAGCATAATAAACAAATAAATAGTCATATTGGTTGTTAACAGATATTGAATTTATTTGTTGATTAAAGCACGAATTAATAGGAACTATACAATTTTTACCAATACTTGCAATGCATGTACATAATATAGAATTTTTAGGAACCAATGTTGATTTTTGAGAGCCTTCAATTGTAACATTTCGTTCAGTATGAATTGAATAAATATTATCACCGATGTCTGTAGGTGTTACAAAAGGGATTGAACCATTTCAAAATAATTCATTCTTAGTTGATGGCGTCTTTCCTGTTTTTATTTCACCAATAGTAGATAAAGGAACTAATGTTCATCTCTCTCTCTTATTAAATTCTTTAAATCTTAATTCTGGGATATCTTTATTGTTCTTAGGGAATAGTTTATCTAAGTAATACTTCTTTAATTGTTCAGTTTGTTTTAATTGATCTTGTAATGTAAGAATAGTGTTATCAATTGTTTCTAGAAAGTGAGCAATTTGTTTTTGTTCTTGGAGGGAAGGAAGATAAAGATTGATATTTTTTAACGAATTCTTAGTAATCGAGTTGATCTGTCCAATACTATTACTAATTAAGCGTTTAAAAATTTTAGTTTGAATAAAATATCTAATTAAGGGTTGTGAATTTCTAAACACCATCATAAAACCACCAAATAATGTATTTGGCATTTCATTTTCTATTAGACAATTCTTACCAATTAATTTTTTAGATCCGTTATTTGAACAAACCAATATATCGCCTTTTTGGATGAATTCTTTTTTATATTTCCTATCATTTTTTATAAAAACAAGATCATCTAAATTTAAGAAACCGTTCTTAATATTGTTTGACCTTAAAATTGTGTACGTATTATCATTTGGCTTATTAACCACATCATCTGATTTATATGTAGCACCACCAACAACAATACAAGTTTCCAAAAAGTTGCAAAGGTTTCAGTTGTTGTTAGATTTATCAAAACTTAATTTTGGTTTATTTGACATTTGTATCCTTTCTAATATCTTTTACAATCGATACTAAAATATCAGTTGATTCTTTTAATTTATCATCAAAATTATCTTTTAACAAAGTATTGATGAATTTCTTTTCTGGATGATGTATTAAATTTCTAATGTATGTTGGAAGCGATACTTGATAATGTTTATCTTCGCTTTCATATCATTCGTATTCTTTTTTAGAGACTTTACTTATAAAGTTATCTACATCTTCCATTTTATTTTTTACGCTTAATTCAGGTGTATTTAAAACGTAATCTCATATAAATCCATAGAGTTCATTATGAAAATCATTTGTGTATATTTCAAATAATGAATATTTAAGTTCACTAAAAGTGTTGTATGGAAGAATGTTTGTATAAGGAAATTTTTTATAAACTATTTTATTTTTATCTGAATCTCATTTAAGTGTTAGTACTAATGTATTTGGATCGTTTATTGCACTTTTTAATAAATATTCTGAATGCGTTGCAATGAATAATTGATTTGTTTGTTGCTCATTATTGCTTAGAATTCGTTTATAAAATTTATATATTTTTTGTTGTAAAGATGGATGCAAATGTACTTCTGGTTCATCAATTAACACTATATTCCCATCAATATTTTCATTTTTTAATAAATCGAAAGATCTAAAAATTATTTCTGATTCGCCAGAACTAAAATCCTTAATACTTATCGGTTTACCATTTTTTATAAAAGTAGGCATTTTGTTGCGGACAGTAATCTTGATTCCCATCATCTTTTGATAAGCACTAGAAAATCTTTCAATATATTTTTTACCATAACTAACAATTTTTTTTAATCTCTCAGCTATTTCATCATTTCATTCGTTTATATCGGCAAAGTCATTAATTTTTTCGTTTAAACCTTTACTTACACGTGTAGTTAACTCACTAGTTATTTTTGTAGTAGCAGTATTTAAGTTCTCTTGATTTGGACTGGTCTTGGAAAGAGAATTAATTCCTTGTATATATTGTATTCTTCCCAAAATTTTCGGAAATATCTCATGACTATTAAGTATTGAAGTTTTATATAAATATTTATTTTTGTCTGAATTACCAGGGTTAACTGGATTATAGCTACTATTCATCATATAACCACTAACCATTTTCATATCTGAATCATCTATTAAAAATTCAAGCATAGCATTATTGCTATTTACTCTATTTATCATTCTAGATGTAGTCCCGTTTCTAGGATTCATATATGATGTATTTGCAAATGAGAATTTTAAAGCACCATCTATCCTATCTAAAATATATGTTTTACCAGAACCATTTTCACCAGCTAAAATAATATTCATGTATGGGACACCTTTTTCGTTACAAAAATCAATTGTTTTGTTTTCGAATATTTCATCTGTATCAAAAATAATTTTTTTAATTTGCATAGTTATTCCTTCGTCTCAACCAAGTCTTTTTCCATATCACTAATTGACTTTCATAGTTCATCAATCTTTTTATTGTTGTCAATAAATGATTGTCTAACTTTATTAATGTCAATATTAACTTCTTCAACTTTTTTATTAACATATTCAGAAACATTTAAGTTACAATCTTTTTTAATGATTTCATCAACACTGACAACTTTAGAAAAGTAATCAACATCTTTACGGTTGGTATAAGCATTAACAATATTCTTAATATTGTCTTCTTTAATTAAGTTCATATTAGAACCCTTAGTAAATTCATTTTCAGCATTGATGAATAAAATATCTTTTGCCTCTCGGTTCTTCTTAAAGATGACTAAACAAGCTTGTGTACCAGTTTTATTAAAAATCTTTGGTGGTAATAAGATAACACTATCAATGTAGTTCTTGTCTTTGATTGCGTGTGTTCTCATGGTTTTTTCAACACCACCACGAGTTAATAAACCAGTGTCAAATAATGTTGCTCCTATTCCATTAGGTGCTAATTGATAAATCATATGAGCCATAAACATTCAGTCGCCATTGCCTTCGTTTGAAATATCACCAAAGTCTTTATATCGATCATCACCTAATCATTCATCTTTAGTTTTATGATGCATTCAATCAGACACATTGTAAGGAGGATTTGCTACCACAATATCCATTTTGATATTCAAATGTTGTGGATGTAATAATGTATCTTCTTGTAATAAACTAAATTTATCATATTTAACACCATGTAATAGCATATTCATTTTAGCTAGAGAAATGTTGTCACCATCTGAGTCTTGTCCATAAATATTGCTTACTCTACCTTGTAGTTGTTTGTAAACTCTAAATAATAATGAACCTGTACCACAAGTTGGATCATAAATGTTTTTAACTTGTGTTTTATCATGCGTTACAATTCTTGCCATGATTTCACTAACGGCTTGTGGAGTAAAGAATTTACCAGCTTCATTAATAGAACTCTCAAAGAATCTTCCTAGAAGATATTCATAGGTTTCACCAAGAACATCAATGTGACTATCATCAAATGCAATCTTAATTGAATCAATAATCTTTAAGGTTTCTTCAAAATAAGCACGTCTTGTAGCGATATCCCTAGAAAGACGACTATTGTCTAAATCTACAGCTCCAAATAAACCATGAAACGCTTCTGAACCTTCTTCAATTTCGTTCATACCTTTTTTAAAGTCAATAATTCAAGAAGAATCACCGCTCGTTATCTTTTTAATAACTTCTTTTCAAGAGTATTTAGGCTGTAAGTAATATCCATATTCTCTTAATGAATATTCTTTATAAGAATCAGTTACTTTATCTGAATCATTTAATGTATAAGATAGTTTATCGTTTCTTAAATCACGATTAACATATTCTTCTAGTTGTTGGGACAAATATCGATAAAACATAAAGCCAGTTATGTAATTCATCTGTTGAACAATTGAAGTTTTATCTCTAAATACATCGGCAGCTTTTCAAATTTGTTGACGTAATTCTTTTTTCTGTGCATCACCAACTAATGAATTTATGGTAGCTTTAGTCATTAATATCCTCCTGTTGAAATGTAGTAATAATTATCTTTAATTAATTTAATTAATTAAATGTTTTTATATAAGTCAATATTAATAAGACCACAATATTTTTAAAGTTCTAATCGGATCATCACTTCCCCTAGCTAACATTATGGATAGTTTAATAGTTCACTTTCATTTTTCTTTAAGTCCAATTTCTTTATGAGTTGCAAGATATTCCATTTTACGTTTAGTCATATTATTTGTGCACTGTCCTTAAACAAATGTTGAGCATTGATTGAACTGAGATGTTAAAACCTTGATTGTTAATTCTTAGTCATTTAACAAAGTTAACATACACTAACAAATATTTAGTTGCTACACCTTTATAGTGGTCGTTAATTATGTGTTTGATTTGTGAATGATAGTTATTAACGTTTTGTAAGTGGTATTTACCTCTAACAACTGGTGAGTGATCATTTTCTTTACGATTAGGCATTACAAGTCTTTTAAGTTCTAAACCCATAGTTCTAGCAAACGGTATGTATCCTTTTCAACCATCAACGATAAACATTGTCTTTTCAACACATTCAATCTTGTTGTGGTAAAGATTTCATATTGCTCCACTACTAGGATTACCATATCCTAAAATTCCATTGACAATAGATTTATTACGACCAACAGCAGTAGATAGACACACCTTATCTTGAGAAACACCGGGAGAATCACCAACCCAATGAGCAAAGCCTCTAACTCTTGCTTTACGTGGTAATTGAAAGTGTTTATGGTTACCTTTAAAACATTTAGAGAAGTATGTATCATCACATTCTACTAGTCCTGTAATTTTGTCATTCTCTGCAAATTTTGTAATGACTGCTAGTATTTTGTGTCTTCATACAAAACTACAACGATAGCTAATGTCGCAAACTTCTTCAGAACGATGTAAAGATAGTTTATTAACCATACACTCAATGTATTTCTTAAACTTTTGTTCGTAGTCTTTTCTAAAGTGAAAGAACATAGAGTTTTTAGTATTTGTAAATGTCTTCTTACAGTCTCTACATTTATATCTTTGAGAACCGTGAAATGAACCATACTTGTTAACACGAATACTGCCACAGTGAGGACAATACTCTACACCGTCATTAATGTTGTGACTTAATGAATTAAAAATTTCAGTTTGTAAATGTTCTTTAGCTGCTGGATCAAGTTTAGAGAGAAAGATCTTAAGTTCGTCTTCGTTTAAAATTTGTGCTTGTCTACATAAGTTGTCAATAATGGAATAATTAACAGTCATTGAAAATACCTCTAATAATGTGTAATTATTATATTACTTTTTTGTCAAATATGTAATTTATTTTTACTTTTTTAGGTATTCTTTTCTATCTATTTGTTCACGCTTAATAATTTTTCACTTTATGAATGATTGCTTAGTTACACGTCAGTATCTGTTCTCTTTGTCCTTTGTCTTAGTAATCTTAATGTCACCAGGTTTTTCCATAACAACATTATACACTACTTTGTCAAATATGTAATCTAATTAGTGGTTACTGCATCAAGGATTTATACACACATTCGTATATAATACCTATTATAAATAATGACTTAAAAATCTAAATGGATTTAAAATTAATTAACTGACAAATAAATTAACTCCAAAAGTGTAGCGAATACATTCACAATCGTTCAATTGCCTCATTTTTAAGTTTATTGCATCATTTCGTGTATAATGATGCAATAGAATTAAATACGATGCAAAAGCCAAAATGACATTTTTTTGATAGATTAAGAAGTTCCGGTGTGTCTCAAAAGACAGTTAAGAAACTCAATTTTATCCATGAATGCAAAGGGAAACAAGATTTATTTGTTATTGACAAACCCGAAGTGTTAAAAACATTATTACGTGTAGCGATGATCAATAGTACAGTTTCTTCGAACGCTATTGAAAATATTGTTGTATCAGAAAAAAAAGTAAAGGCCTTAATTGAAAAACGAGTTAAACCAAAAAATCGTGATGAAGAAGAAGCGCTAGGCTACAAGGATGTTTTACACACAATACACGAGAGTTACGAACATATACCCGTTAAACCTAATTACATCCTTCAATTTCATAGAGATTTATTTGCACACGTAAAAGTTGGCGGTAATTATGGAAAATGAAAAATGGAAGATAACTATATAACTGAAGAAAAACCTGATGGAAATAAACAAGTTCGTTTTGTTCCTACTCCAGCATATGAAGTACAAGACGCAATGAATGAATTATGCAATAGATATAACGAAGAAATAAAAAAGCAAGAAATTGAACCATTATTATTAATTGCTGAATTCATATTTGTTTTTCTTTGTATTCATCCGTTTGATGATGGTAATGGCAGGGTGTCTAGATTATTAACGTTATTATTAATGCATCAAAACGGATATACAGTTGCTAAATATATTAGTATTGAAAAGATAACTGAACGTACCAAAAAAGATTATTACCAAGCTTTATATGATAGTTCAAAATATTGAGACAATCAAAAGTATGATAGTTCTTACTTTACTAGTTATTTCTTATTCCTTGTATCAGAAACATACAATTCGTTTTTAAAGAAAGCAATCAATGTTACTAATGTAAAGAAAAGCAAATATCAATTGATCAAAGAATATTTTGATAACCATATTGGCAAAGTTACTAAATCAGATATTAAAGAATCATTACCAAATATTAGCGAAACAACAATTGAACGTACATTAAAAATATTAATTAATAAAAAAGTTATTGAAAAGTTTGGAGACAGAAAGTTCGCATATTATGTAAAAAAATCGTCATGCAGATTAAATAGACATCGTGGAAAAATATACATTCTTTAGAATGTATGTTGGTGTTAGCTCTTGCGGTTTACATGTTTTGTCTAATACACTATGTATTAGGAGAGAACGATGAAAA
>JAISGU010000039.1 GCA_031262935.1 Mycoplasmataceae bacterium
TTTTCATCGTTCTCTCCTAATACATAGTGTATTAGACAAAACATGTAAACCGCAAGAGCTAACACCAACATACATTCTAAAGAATGTATATTTTTCCACGATGTCTATTTAATCTGCAGTAAATAAATATAATGAGATGTATGGATTACTTAAAAAAATTGATTATTGAAAAGATTAAACAATATAACAAAATTTCATTATTCTTTCATGAAGTTCCTGACTTTGATGCATTAGGTGCTTGCTATGCTTTAAAAAGATTTATCAAAGATATTCATGCTGAAAAAGAAGTTTGTATTATTGGGTTAGATATTTTGGATGATTCATTTGCTTTAAACTTCTTTGAGTTTGATAAAAGACATGTTCCTAATGATTTTATTAGTGATTCATTAGGAATCATTCTAGATACCGCTAATGCATCAAGAGTATGATCTGGTAGATATAAATACTGTAAAGAATTAATTAGAATTGATCATCATCCACAAATTGAATCAATTGCACAAACTGAATGAATTGATGATACATATCCAGCTACTTGTCAAATGATTGCTGAGTTATTATTTGAATGAGATAAGCAATATGTGATTGCTCCAACAGCAATGTATTTGTATGCTGGAATTGTTACTGATACAAATAGATTCTTATATTTAAATACAAAACCATCAACATTTATTGTGGCAGCAAAATTGTTAGAAACAAATTTTGATCGACAAAAAATAAATGATGCCATTTATTTAAAATCATTTAAAGAAGCTAGATTTGACTCATATGTTATGAGTCAAGTTCATCATGAAAAGAAATATCATTTTGCTTGAGCGATTTTACCAAAGAATTCTTTTGATAAATATGATGTGGAATTAAGAATGTCAATGGTGCATGTTTTAAACAACATTAGAGGATTAGAAATTTGAATGACTGTTTATTTTGATGACACAATTAGAAAATGAAGAGGTTCTTTGAGAAGTCGTACATTACCAATTAATCAAATTGCAGAGAAATACAATGGTGGTGGTCATAAACTTGCTTCAGGCTTTACTTTAAAAAGTTTAAAACAAGCACATAAAATGAAAAATGAAATTATTAGTTATCTAAAAGAAGTATTAAATATCGAAAATAATTAAGTAGGTATAATATACATATAAATTATTTTCAGAGGAAATAACATGTCAAAGACAAAAACAATCAAAATTGCTGCTATCAAAACAAGTGATGTAAAACCAATTAGTGTTGATGCTACAAAAGTGATTGATCCATCTAAAATAAATTTCAATTTATCATTTGAAGACGAAATTAAAAATAAAGATTATGATGAATTAGATTACATGTTAAATTTTGAAGAAACAGATCCTAAGAAACGTCAAATGATTAAAGATCGAATGAAACAATTAAAGAAATAATCTAAAATACAAATCTACCATTTTTAAAGATTTGTATTTTTTTATGATCTTTAGTTGTGCCAACAATACTCATATCTTTGCTGCCAAACATAAAGTCAACATGTGTATTAGAATAATTAGCACCAAGTTTAGTTAATTGTTCTCTTTTGAGTTTAATACCATTTTTAATATTCATTTGGTATGCTCTACCTAATGCTAAATGACAAGAAGCATTTTCATCAAATAATGTTTCATAAAATAAAATATTACTTAAAGATATTGGCGAATAATATTCAACAATAGCAACTTCTCCTAGATAATGTGAACCTTCATCGTATTCAATTAATGATCTAAGTGTGTTTTGATTATCTTTAGAAGAATATTTAACTACCTTACCATTTTTAAAAGTTAAAGAGAAATTTTTGATAGTATTACCTAAATAATTTAATGGTTTAGTAGAAACTACTTTACCATTAACTCCATATTTATATGGCATACCAAAAATTTCTTCAGTTGGGATATTCGGATTAAATTTTGTTTTTGATCAACTTAATTCTTGTCCACCAGCCCAATTATGATTTTTAGCGAGTTCTATTATTAAATTTGTTCCAACATTGTTTTTAAAGTGTAATGATTGAAAATTAAGTTTGTTCATCTTATTAACACGATTATGTGTAAGAGTATTATGTTTATTTCAATTTTTAATTGGATCTGATGATTTATCAACATAGCAGCATTTTAAAATTGATTCTTCTAATTTTTTATAAGCTTGTTGTTCTGATAAATTAGGGAATACTTTTTTAGCCCATTGCATATTTGGTCAAGCAACAATTGTTCATTGGATACGGTTAGCAGATTGATATTCACGATAAACTTTTAAAGCTTTTTCTTTTGCCTGACTTATTTTTTTAAGTTTATCGCTGTTTATGTCTTTAAAAATATCAGGGATGTCACTAATTACATTAATAATACATGCACCATTTTTTACAGGAATTTCTCTACGATCGGCAATATATTTGGGGATGTTTGTTAATATTTGCAATGATTGATTTTGATAATTTAATTTATTAATGTAATCATCACGATATTCAATATGAATATTTTTAGCTCCATATTGGTAACATTGTTTAACAAGTTCACGATTAAATTCATTACATTCTACAGATGTATTTAATATTACTTCTTGTCCTTTTTTTAAGCCTGCACCAATTAATATTGTAAGTTTTGCATATTTTTCTAATAGTGTTTTATCCATGTAAAAAATTATATCTACTTACTTATGTCGAACTATGTTGTTTAACAATTGCTTATTTCCTATCTACTAGTTTTTGTTTTACTAGCAACAATTTCTTCAACAACAGATTTAGGAGCTTGTTGGTAATGGCTAAATTGCATTACATAATTACCACGACCTTGAGTGAATGATCTTAAATCAGTTGCATATCCAAACATATTTTTTAAAGGAACTTTAGATTTAATTAATTGTGCTGTACCTCTTTGTTCTGTCCCTTCAATAGTACCACGACGACTAGAGACATCTCCCATGGCGTCTCCTAAATATTGATCAGGAACAGTGATATCTACAGCCATAATTGGTTCTAATAACACTAAACCACACTTAGTAGCTGCTTGTTTTAAAGCCATACTTGCAGCAATTTTATATGCCATTTCAGATGAGTCTACATCATGGTAAGAACCATCATAAACAGAAGCTTTAATATCAATCATTGGATATCCAGCTAATGGCCCAGCCTTCATAGCTTCTTGCAATCCTTGGTCAATTGGTTTAATATATTCACGAGGAATTTTACCACCAACAATATCATTAACAAACTCATATCCTTTATCTGGGTTTGGTGAGAAATGAATTAAACAATGTCCATATTGACCACGACCACCAGATTGTTTAATATATTTTCCTTCAGAGTCACCTTCTTTAGTAAATGTTTCACGGTAAGAAACTTGTGGAGCTCCAACATTAACTTGAACATTAAACTCTCTACGCATACGGTCAACAATAATGTCTAGATGTAATTCACCCATTCCCGAAATAATGGTTTGACCAGTTTCTTCATCGGTTTTTGTTCTAAATGTTGGGTCTTCTTCAGCAAGTTTGCTTAAAGCAATACCCATTTTTTCTTGATCAGCTTTTGTTTTTGGTTCAACAGCAAGACTAATAACTGGTTCAGCAAATTTCATTGCTTCAAGTTTAATATCATAACCTTCTTCAGCTAATGTATCTCCAGTAGTGGTTCCTTTTAAACCAACAACCGCACAAATATCACCAGCTCTAATTTCATCAATTTCTGTACGATTATTTGCATGCATCTTAACTAAACGAGAGATACGCTCTTTAACGTCTTTATTAGTGTTCATTGCATATGAACCGGCTTTTAGTGTTCCACTATAAACTCTTAAGAAAGTAAGTCTTCCGATAAAAGGATCAGTAGCAACTTTAAATGCTAATCCAACAAATTTATCATCATCTCTCGGGTGGATATCAATTTCTTTTTCATTACTATCAAAACCTTTTTCAGGATGAATGTCTAAAGGACTTGGTAAATAATCAATGACAGCATCCAACATTGCTTTAACACCTTTATTTTTAAATGAGGAACCACAAATTACTGGGAAGAATTTTGCAGTTAATACTCCTTTACGGATACATTTTTTAATTTCTTCAACTGTTAGTTGCTCGCCGTTTAGGTATTTTTCCATACAAGCATCATCAAAGTTAACGATTTCTTCAAGCATAATGTTTCTATATTGATCAGCTTTGGATTTTAATTCTTCTGGGATAGGTTCAATTTTATAGTTTTCTTCTTGACTGCCATCGTACATTCTACAATTCATCTCAACTAAATCAATCGTTCCTCTAAAATCATTTTCAGCACCAATTGGATATTGAATAGCAACACCATTAGCTCCTAATCGTTCTTTTAAAGAACGAACAGACATTTCAAAATCAGCACCAACTTTGTCCATTTTGTTACAATAAACAATTCTTGGTACATCATAGTTATCAGCTAATCTTCAATTGGTTTCTGTTTGTGGTTCAACACCGTTTTGCACATCTAATACAACAACAGCTCCATCCAATACTCTTAATGAACGATTAACTTCAACAGTAAAGTCAACGTGTCCTGGTGTGTCAATTAAATTTAATTCATAACCATTTCATGCAGCATAAGTTGCAGCAGAAGTGATGGTAATACCTCTTTCTTTTTCTTGTGCCATTCAGTCCATAGTAGCACCACCATCATGGACTTCTCCAATCTTATGTGTTTTACCAGTGTGGTAAAGTACACGTTCAGATGTTGTTGTTTTTCCAGCATCAATGTGAGCAACAATACCGAAGTTTCGGTATTTTTCCATTGGATATTGTCTAGCCATTACTTAGCCTCCTTATTAATTTCTGTACCATTTGATTGTGAAAATGATTTTTTAAATTTTGACGAATCAGCATCTTTTATTGATATATAAAAATCTGGATCTTGCTTATTATTTCAAATGTAAATTGTACCAGTCACTAAAACTATGAATCCTAAAATGCCAAAAATAATGAAGCAAATTCCACCAGCAGTTATTCCAGGACCACCACTTGTTACTGTTGCAAAAAGAATATAACCAAACCCTACAACTACAAGACTAATAACAAATAAAATAATTCATTTAGATAATTTACTCATATTAGAACCTCAAGTGTGCAAATGCCTTATTATCTTCTGCCATATTATGTGTGTCGTCTTTTTTCTTAACAGCACCACCAATACCGTTTGATGCATCGATAATCTCACCAGCTAATCTATCTAATATAGATTTTTCACTACGATTTCTAGCATATAAAACTAATCATCTTAACCCTAAAGTAATTTTTCTTTCAGGACTGACTTCAGTTGGAACTTGATAGTTACTGCCAGCCACACGTCTAACTTTTAATTCAACAACTGGTTCGATATTTTCTAAAGCCTTATTAAAAATTTCAATTGCTGGTTTTTTAGTTTTTTGTTCTACTTTTTCAAATGCACCATATAAAGTGTTTTGAGCCAAACCTCTTTTACCATCCAACATAATCATATTAATTGCCTTAGCAACTATCTTTGAATTAAATACTGGATCTGGTAATATGTCTCTTTTTTCTGCACGATTTTTTCTCATTGTCTATTTCCTCTCTTTATAAATTAAGCAGCAGCTTTTGGTTTCTTAGCACCATAAGCACTTCTTTGTTGCATACGTTTTGCTACACCTTGCGTATCTAATGTACCACGAACGATATGGTAACGAACACCCGGTAAGTCTTTAACACGACCACCACGAACCAAAACAATGCTATGTTCTTGTAAGTTGTGCCCTTCTCCAGGAATATATGCTAATACTTCTTGTTTGTTAGTTAGTCTAACCTTAGCATATTTTCTTAAAGCAGAGTTAGGTTTTTTTGGAGTCATAGTTCCCACACGAGTACATACTCCTCTTTTTAACGGATTAAAAGTTGCTTTTTCTCTATTTTTAATAGAGTTAAAGTTTTTACCTAAAGCTGGTGATTTAGTTTTTTTAATCTTATTTTTTCTATTTTTTCTAATTAATTGTGATATTGTTGGCATTAATTTCTCCTAATTATTCTTTTACGACAACTCTAATGGGTGTATCGTATAAGTGATAAATGATACTATATTAATTTAAAAAAAATATTTTTTTGTGAGATGTCAGACATCGTAGAAAAATTTCAAACTATATAAAATTAGGTAACATCATATAAATGACATCAACTAAAAGTTGAATGTTTTTTGTTATCTCTTTTCTTAGACTTTATATGTAGAAGGAAATAGCAGACAGCAAAATGCCTACCATTCCCTTTTAAATCAGATTACTTATAGATGGTTGCTTCTACAAGAAATTAAAGGAGAAAATAAATATGAAAAAGAAAATATGAAAAACATTATTGCCACTTATTACATTAGGAGGTGTAGTATCTATTGTTGTTCCCTTAATGTTGACAAGTTGTCAAAAGATGAATAAAGTCTCAAAATGTTTGCTTTTTTAGAGGTTAAATCTATAAAGTTTACTTCGTAAAAAGGTATAAAAAATTGTCTAACTTATATTAAGTAGGAGTTAAGTTATGACAAAATA
>JAISGU010000040.1 GCA_031262935.1 Mycoplasmataceae bacterium
TTTTCATCGTTCTCTCCTAATACATAGTGTATTAGACAAAACATGTAAACCGCAAGAGCTAACACCAACATACATTCTAAAGAATGTATATTTTTCCACGATGTCTATTTAATCTGCAATCCGCTTGACTTTTGTAAGTAATGTGTTAGAATATATATGTTGGGTCCACCAACGGGCGCCTGTGGCCTTATCCAGGATATGACACTACGGTTGTCCGAGCAGGGCCGGGACGTTCGATAAATCCGGATAATAACAACAATGAATATTACAAATTTAACACTCGTAGAAATAGTGTGATCTGATGATAAAATATCAAGAAAATATATTGAACGACTTAGTTTCTTCTTAAACCCAGATAATGATTCAAATATAACTACACCAATGTGAAATAAGGAAATTCTGCCTGGTTTGGATAAAACTAATACCTATAACCGTTTTATGATAGTTTTTGACTATGATATAAATAAAAATTATCAAAAATGTTTTAGTTTTTCATCGCCTAAAAATAATGATTCTTTTAGAGATTTAACTTTTTATAAATTACCAACACTTACAAAAATTATGTTAAATTCTCCGATTGAGATTCCTACACAATATTTATCAAAAGCAAATTTAGAAAAAATGAAAACAAATGAAACAAATTTAAATGTAAAAGAAAATTTAAATAGAAATATAAGAAATTTACAATTAGTAAAAAAATATAAAAATGAGATTATTTATCAATATCAATGTATTAAATACAACACTGATCGAAAATCCGTATTTGATTTTAAAGATGTGCAAAATGCACATAATAAAATGATCGATGAATATAAAGTAGAAAAATTTTGTAAAGAAGAAGTAAAGCTCCTTTCTGAAACGGACAAACAAGAAGAAAGCAAAAATAAAATCAAACAAATAATGACTTCATAGCAAACTTAAATAATAGTGACGATAATAATGGATAGTGGTGAATTATGTTTTTAAAATAGTTGAAAAGTTTAGTCTATCTAATAACTTCTTTTTACTCTATCAAGTAGTTTTTTATAAGTGTTTGTTAAATTACCTAAATTTCTTCTAAACACATCTTTGTCAAGATGTTCATTTGTTTTAATATCTCATAACCTACATGTGTCTGGTGAAATTTCATCAGCCAATAAGATTTTACCTTTATTGTCTTTACCGAACTCTAATTTAAAATCAACAAGCTTAATTCCTAACTTTTTAAAAAAATCAATTAATATTTTGTTTATTTTTAACGCTTGTTGTTTAATGATGTTTAAATCTTTTTCATTAATTACTCCAATTGCAATAGCATGATCATCATTAATTAAAGGATCTCCTAAATTATCATCTTTGTAAGAAAGTTCAAATACTGCTTTCTTTAATTTAAATCCTTCTTTTAGCCCTAAACGTTTTGCCATAGAACCGGCTGCAACGTTTCTAATAATAACTTCTAATGGAATAATTTGAACTTTCTTACAAAGTTGATCATTCTCATTTAATTTCTTAATAAAATGCGTTGGAATTTTCTTTTTATTAAGCATTGTATAGATAATACTAGTGATTTCGTTATTTAATCTTCCTTTTTCAGCAATTTCTGCTTTTTTTGCACCATTACCAGCTGTTGCTGAGTTTTTATAATGAACAATTACTTCATTAGAATTTTTTGTTGAAAATAACTGTTTTGCTTTGCCTTCATATAGTTTTTTACTTATCATATTTTTCCTCTTATTTACATACTAATCATAAAACTTTTTAAGTAAATTTCAAAAAACATGGTCAATAAATATATGAGAAGAGTAGTTGTTATATGTGAAAGGTACATAAAATATGAAAGTAAAAATAAAAAAAGCAAAGCTTAACAAAAAATTGGAAAATGACGAATTAGTCGTTAGTATAATGAAAAAGAAGATAACTAAACATCCCGTGGATAAATTAAAACAAGAATCTACAAAACAAATATTGCTTGAATTTATTGGACGACAAGAAAAATTCAATAAATATGTAATTGAAGTAATTAATCGCAATAAAGCAGAGCAAGACAAATTTAATAACCATGTAGATGAGTTTAATAGTCACGTAATAGAAGTATTCAACCGTAATAATTTGCATTAATGAAAATTACAAAACAAACAAACCACAATGAATGTGGTATTTGTGTAATTAATAGTTTGGTTGAATACTTCTATCATCGTTCTAATAAAATTCAAATATTAAATAAAGCAAAATTATCAAGTGACGGTCTAACTATTTATGATTTTGAAACACTAAGTAATGAATTTGGTCTTAATGCAGAAACTTATCAATTATCTTGAGAAGAGTTTATTGAATACAAATCATCAAGTTATATGGTTACATTGATTAATGAAGGCAATAATCTACACTACATTATCTTTAAAAAACACCGTTCTTATATAGATGTTTATGATTCAAACAAAGGAATAAAGTCTCAAAATGTTTGCTTTTTTAGAGGTTAAATCTATAAAGTTTACTTCGTAAAAAGGTATAAAAAATTGTCTAACTTATATTAAGTAGGAGTTAAGTTATGACAAAATA
>JAISGU010000041.1 GCA_031262935.1 Mycoplasmataceae bacterium
TTTTCATCGTTCTCTCCTAATACATAGTGTATTAGACAAAACATGTAAACCGCAAGAGCTAACACCAACATACATTCTAAAGAATGTATATTTTTCCACGATGTCTATTTAATCTGCAAAAAGAGTGCTAATTCCATCTTATATTTTGTGTTATAATTATTTTATAGAAAAGTCGAGTTAATATGTTAAGAATCGCTGTAATTGTTGCTAATGGTACTGAGGACACAGAATTAGTAGTTCCAGTTGATATTTGAAGACGTGCAGGTTTAATAGTTAAATTAATTTCCATTGAAAAAAAGAAAAATGTGGTGTTAGCACATGGATGTAAAATTTCATGCGATGAAATTTTATCAAAAGAAAATTTAAGTAAACATAATGCTATTTTCTTACCAGGTGGCCCTGGATATAAAATGTTTAATGAAAAAGATACTCCTAAATTAGTTGCTTTTGTAAAGAAATTTGCTAATGATAAAAAAACTACATTTATGAGTATCTGTGCTGCCACTAAATGTTATGCCGATTGAGGAGTGCTAGGCCATAATAAAGTCACTTGTTATCCAGATATTGATAAATCAAATTTCCAACAAAATTATGTTAAACAAGATGTTGTTGTTTCAAATAACTTTATTACTGCTAGTGGCCCAGGAGTAGCAAGTGACTTTGCTTTTACTGTTGTTGAAAAACTAGTAAGTCCTAATAAAGCAAAAGATATTGCTAAAAAAATGTTGTATAAGTGATAAACTTATCTATTTGAATTTCTTATTATAAAAAAACAAAATTATTTTTTAATTTCAAATTTAACATCTTTTAAATAATCGTGATACTCGGTCATTAAAACTTCTTTTACGCCTTGATCAAAAGTAAAACTGAAAGATACACAACCAACACAAGCACCAGATATTTTTAATATTAATATTCCATCATTACAAGATACAAAACTTAAATCACCACCATCATTATTAATATAAACACGTAGTGTTTCTATTGTATCTTTGATTTGTGTTAATACTTTATCAGTAATTGGTTTCATTCTAATACCTATAATAATAAGATAATATGATTGATTTTTCTAAAGTATACAATTGTAAAGTTGTCCGTATTGAACCAACATATGTTATTGCAGATTGTAACGGTTCAAATGGTATTTGTCATATTTCGCAAGTAAGTGATTATCGAGTTAAAAACATTAATCATTTTTTTAAACTTAATGTATATTATGATTTCTTACTTACAAAATATGACAAGGAAACTAATCGAACCACTTTGTCATATAAAGCAATACATCCAAAATTATTAAAAACACACCGAGAAATCATTCCAACAATGAGTGGATATGAAACTTTATTTAAAAATACTTTAAAATTATTAGAGTTGCCCTTTTAGCTCAATTGAATAGAGCATCTGACTTCGGATCAGAAGGTTAGAGGTTTAAATCCCCTAAAGGGCGCCAAATATTAATTTCTAATTAATTTATAAATAGTATTTTTACTACCACCAATTCTTTCAATAAGTTTTTTATCTTGCAACTTATCTAACAAAACAATTGTAGATCGTTCATTTAATTTTAAATATTTTTCAATTTCAATTCTTGTAGCATCAATGTGATTTGTTAAGTATTCAACAATCAATCTTTCGTTTCTTTCTAAAGATTGATTAGATTGTTCAAAACTATTAGTCATTAAATATTGTTTATATTTTTGCATAAATATTTTTTGATGATTTACGCAATATTTAATTAAATGAGAATAATCATTATGGTGATGCGAAATCTCTAAACAATTAATATAAACAGTTCTAGTGCTATTGTCAACAATAAATGGAATTACACCATTTTGTAAACATTGTTTAAAAGCAATCATTCTACCCGTTCTACCGTTACCATCTCTGAAAGGATGAATAGATTCATAACGAATATGAAATTCACAAATATCTTCTAATAAAATCGGATATCTTACATTAAAATCTTCAATTAGATTAGTCATTAATTCATAAACTTTGTAATGTGGCGGAGGATCAAAATCATCAACTTTTACATAAGTAGTTCTATACTTACCAGTTTCTTCTGGAACATTTTTATGTAACAAGCTGCCTTCTTTTAGAATAAATTGATATTTCTGAATTAATTCATGAGACAATTTTTCGTTGATATTTTTAAAAACATAATCAAACAGCCTCAAACAATTTAAGTTTTCAATTGCATCATTTTCTTTTGAAATGTCCGATAAATGAGCGTCAGAAATTGTTTGACCTGGTTTTAAATTTGCAAGTTTTGTATGATCGTCTTTTGTAACTGTTGATCCCTCAATTGATGAAGAATGATATGTAAAATCTATTCTAACACTATTATAAAATTCAGTATTATTTTTCATTAATTCAATTACTGCCTTAATCATAAGTTAAGTATAACATAAATAATGAATATTCATAAAAAATTCATTAAATGTTCATAGAATATTCATTAAATAAAAAGACGCAGATATTTAAACCTGTGTCTTTTATCTTAACTGTTGCGAGCGTAAGCCATATTCTGTGATCATCTTATTTATCAACGACATCTAAGATGATTATCAACCATTTGTCTGCAGATATTGCTATCTACCGAGTTATTGATTCAATTCTCTCTAACCCGTTCCCCTACCTAATTTGGGTTTCTTGCTTGTGGAGTTTACCCGTTTCACTTAATAATTTCTTATTAATTCGTCTCTGTTGCACTTTATTGTTCCTAATCATATGATTGCTCACTTAGATTATTCACAGTCGTCACCAAGTTCAAGGTGCTAGGTTCTATGTATTTGACCTACACAAACACTACAGGCATCACAGCCTGTGCAAGCATGGACTTTCCTCTAGAATATTATTCCAGCGGTCAATTACTCGCGAAAGGAATTATATAGCAATTATTTAAATCAACTCAACACTATTTGCTTCAATTAACATTTTATGAATGTTAAATTTTTTCATTTTAAAAACAGTTAAAATACCAATAAATTTAACCATTTTACCAACTGATATTTTTTCAGTTAATTCTTTTCTTTCAGCGGCAATTAAAACTTCAAACAATCTTGGTCTTTCAATATTGTTATAAGTTACCATTTGTTTCAACATTACAAAGTTGGTACCTTTTTCGCTTGTTCTAATTTCGGCAATTTCACCAGAAATTTCAACTTTATTAATATATTCCATAATCATTATTATCCTTGGGCATTAGTTTCTTCTTGTTGAACTGATTGAATAATCTTATCAACCTGGATAGATACTTTTCAATCGTTTGTTTTTTTAGAATGATAAGTTCTTAATTGTCCTTCAACAGCAATATGAGCATTAGCATTCTTTTCAACAATATCAGCTAATTCTTTAGCTAATGGTTGATTAGCATATAAAGAAAAGTAATTGCTTCAAGTAAACTTACCTACTTTTCTTTCTTGTTTAATAGTTACAAAGAATCCAGCGTTTTCGCCTTTACCTCAAACACTTCTAACTACATCACCTTCAATCACTACTTTATTTAACATTTTTTACCTCTATTAATTAGGTTATTATATTAATTAAGTTTATAATATCAAAACTTATGTCAAATAAAATAGGTATTCTAATTGATTCGTCTTCAACGTTTAATGATGGATTTATTAAAAGTAATAATATAGAAATCATCCCATTATCATTAACTGACAACAATAATAAAGTTTATGATGACTTAACTGACATTTCGCATGAAGATTTATTAAAAAGATTAGATAATGGTGAAGATTTTAAAACAAGTTGTTCACAATTAGGTAAACTTTTTAATAAAGTTGATGAAATGTTAAAGAAATATGAGCAAGTTGTATTTCTTCCTATATCTATGGGGCTAAGTAGTCAATATAACCAATCTTTAATGGTTCAACAAGAGTATCCTAATAAATTCTTCGTTATAAAATCAACTTCAGCTGCTTTAGCAAACGAATTTATTTTAAAACATCTAGTAGATGATATTAAAAAGAATCTTGATATTAATCAAATTATTAATCATGCAGAAAATAATTACAATCGAATTTGTACATATTTTTCTTGTGAAGATTTAAGCGGGATGATTAAAGGTGGTAGAGCTACAAAAGCAGTAATGCATGTTATTAAATTTTTACATTTAAAACCAATTATCCAACTTGATAATAAAAACCAATATGGCGGGGTAGGAAGAGATTACCAACATATCATTAAAAAAATTATTAAAAATATTCATAAGGATTTTAATGAAGATTTAACTCCTGATAAGATTATTAATATTGGTATTTATCAAGCTGGATATGATAAAACTAAAGAAGATTACATATTAAACGAAATATCAAATTCTTTCAATTATCCAAAAGAAAAAATATTAATTAGATTTATTCCAAATTGTGTTTTATGTCATACACATCGTGGTGCTTATGGTATTTCTATTGAAACATCATTATTAAGAAAAAATAAAGAATATAAATAGTTTATGAATAAGCAAATCTTATATTTGTCTAAATGAATTAACGATTATTGTAAAAAAACACATACCAAAGGAATCGTTGTTGGTATTTCTGGTGGAATTGATTCAGCAGTAGTTGCAAACATTGCTTCTTTAAATAAATCATTAAAAGTAATTGGTGTATGAATGAATATCAATAATTCTAAACTTGATTTTAAATGTGTAGAACTATTAAAAAAACAACATCAATTTAAAATTATTGATATTGATTTGACTAGCACTTTTAATTCGCTTAAAAAACTTATTAAAATTAAATCTAAACTTACACTAAGTAATTTAAAAGCAAGATTAAGAATGGCAACACTTTATAGTGTTGCCAATGAAAACACTTTATTAGTTGCAGGAACTGGTAATGCCGATGAACTATATATGGGATACTTCACCAAATATGGCGATGGAGCATGTGATATTTTACCTATTGCTAATTTAACTAAAAGTGAAGTTAAATTATTTGCTGAAGAATTAAAAGTACCACAAATCATTATTGATCGTCCACCTTCAGCGAGTTTATTTGAAGGGCAAACCGATGAAAAAGAAATGGGTGTTACTTATAAAGAAATTGATGATTTTTTAAATAATAAAAAAATTAGTAACGAATCTAGATCCATTATTAAAAGTTATCATTCTAAAAATTTACATAAACAAAATTTACCCGTAAAACCAATATTTTAGTTTATTATTAGAAACACACCTGGCCCTCTATGTTGGAGTAGAAATATGAATAAAGTCTCAAAATGTTTGCTTTTTTAGAGGTTAAATCTATAAAGTTTACTTCGTAAAAAGGTATAAAAAATTGTCTAACTTATATTAAGTAGGAGTTAAGTTATGACAAAATA
>JAISGU010000012.1 GCA_031262935.1 Mycoplasmataceae bacterium
TATTTTGTCATAACTTAACTCCTACTTAATATAAGTTAGACAATTTTTTATACCTTTTTACGAAGTAAACTTTATAGATTTAACCTCTAAAAAAGCAAACATTTTGAGACTTTATTCTAAAAGAGCGAATAAAATGGAACAAGATAAGAATGTCCCCGATTCATTAATAAGGTAATAATTTCCTTGCTAATATTAAATGACTCACAATTACTATATATAAAAATGTTTATTTTTATATTTTAACTCTTTTGGCAAATCTTCAATTATTAATTGACTATTAAATTCTTCAAATTAATCTTTTGTTAAAGGACGTTTTAATTTCTTAGATTTTTTAATAGCACCTCTAATATCATAATTAACTATAGATTCATCAGTGTGAAAATTACGATTTATATTTTTAAACATTCTTATCTCCTTTTAAGTAGTCATTAATTAGATTTTTACTTGCTTTAGTATCAAAATAGAGTCTAATACCGCCTATAAGCTTTGCGCCATATTTTTTAATATAGTGATCAACTAAAAATATTTATTTGAATCTAACAGTTCAATTAACTGTTAGATTTTTTTGTTATAGCAAACTAGAAATTAGGAGTAAAAATGCAAAATAATAATTTAACTAAAAGTAAAACAAACCATAGAATTTGAATAAAGTCTCAAAATGTTTGTTCTAGGAAATTTAATAGATTGGTTTTTCAAAAACGTAAATAAATTTTTATCTTTAATTAATGAGCTTACAATTTCTATTTAAAAATTACGATAACTTTACAACTAACACCAACTAACAAACTATTTAGCAACACTCTTGTTCAAAATAGCGACTATAATTTTAGTCCCACAAATAACATAGGTTAATTTTGTGGAACTTTTGGGGTTGCCAAGGTCTCGACATGATCTAATAATCTTTTAAAGGCAGTGGGGTTTGCCCCTTATAGCTCGAGGTCTTCTTAAATGCAGACAAACAAGAAGCTAACGTTAACATGGATGAAGCTTTCATGGCTAACCAATTAGCAGCACAAAACTACAACTACGCAATTGCCTAGTCGATAGACTGTGTTCTTCGGGTATTAGAGTTTACTAGTTACTTTAATACATTATGATAACTAGATATATTGTTTCAATGTTGAGTGAAACAATGAATTCCATTCAACTACAGTCTAACATAGGGTGTTCTAATTCCTTTTGATGTTAGATGAACAGCTAAATTAGGACTAAACTGTAGAATTTATTAGAGAGTTAATTGTGGAAACGGGTTCGATTCCCGTCAACTCCACCAAAATTACGGGAGTCGAAAGTATTTCACTTCGGATTGTTCCCAAACCGATGGAAAGTATTGCGCCTATTATTTAATTTTTCTATACTCTCTAATTTTTTTATTCGTCCATCAATTTCTTTGCGAAGGTCTTTTTTAGAAGTTGTTAGTTTGTATAGCTTGTCTTTATATTTTTTCACATCATTTTGCAAAAATATGGTGGTCTCTTTATTTAACAGGGACTAAAATTATAGCAATTATCATAAAGATAAATAGTAGAATTAATTACTATGAGTGAACGCAAATTCAACGATCAAGAATTGTCAAAAAGAAATAAATTGAAATCTTTGCAAGAGCAACATAAAGATCCTTTTTTAATTACTAAATTTGAACGTAATCATAATACACAAAGTTTTAAAAAAGAATTTAATAAATTCTCAAAAGATGAATTACACACAAATACCACTAGAGTAATTCTTGCTGGAAGAATTATGGCAATTAGACAAACATTTGGAGTTATTAAGGATTTCTATGGAAAAATCCAATTCTATGTAAACAAAAAAGAAGATCCGCAAATGTTTGAAGATTTTAGGAATGTTGATGTTGGAGATATTATTGGCGTTGAAGGAACACCAATGAAAACAAATACTGATGAACTAACTATCAGAATTAAGAAAATTACTTTATTATCAAAATCATTAAAACCCTTACCAGAAAAATTCCACGGTCTTCAAGATGAAGAAGCTCGAGCAAGACATCGTTATTTAGATTTAATTATGAACGAGGAATCATTACAAGCATTCATTACACGTTCAACAATTCTAAGAGAGTTAAGAAATTTTATGGATTCTCAGGGTTATATTGAAGTTGAGACACCAATATTACATCCGATATTAGGTGGCGCTAATGCTAGACCATTCGCAACTCACCACAATGCCCTTGATAGAGATTATTATTTAAGAATCGCTACTGAATTACCATTAAAAAAATTAATCGTTGGTGGTTTTGAAAAAGTTTATGAAATTGGTAGAATTTTTAGAAACGAAGGCATGGATGCTACACACAATCCCGAATTCACATCAATGGAAAGTTACGAAGCATATATTTCAATGTATGAAGTAATGACGCTTGCAGAAAATATTTTTAAATATATTGCTACTAAACTAAACAAAACTCAATTAACTTATAAAAATACTCAAATTGATTTTACTAAACCGTTTAAAAAATGAAATATCATTGACGCAATTAATGAAACTGCAAAAGTTAATTTTAATGAAATTAAAACTGATCAAGAGGCAATTCAAATTGCTAAAAAACACAAAATCGAAATGAAACCTCATGAGAATACAAGAGGACATATTATTAATTTATTTTTTGAACACTTTTGTGAAGAAAAATGTCAGCAACCAACATTTGTTTATGGACATCCAATCGAAATTTCTCCACTTGCTAAAAAAAATGATAAAGATCCAAGAATGACTGAAAGATTTGAATTATTTATTTGTGGGAAAGAATATGCGAATGCTTTTAGTGAATTAAATGACCCTATTGATCAATATGATAGATTCAATAATCAGTTAAAAGAAAAGGAAAAAGGAAACAATGAAGCTAATGAAATGGATATGGATTTCATTGAGTCATTAGAATACGGCATGCCTCCAACTGGCGGATTAGGTATTGGTATCGATCGTATGGTAATGCTTTTCTCTAATCAAGAAACAATTCGTAACGTATTACTATTCCCACATATGCGTGATGAAAAATAATGAAACATTTCTTTCCAAATAACTACAAACCAAAATATTCCATTGAGTCAACAAGAAAATATATTTCACAATACTATAGCAGTATCATCAACTACTTATTAAAAAACGAGCATACTATTTTTTATTCAAATCCACTAATAAGTTCAATGAATTTATACTCTAATGTTTATTTAAAAAATACTAGAACCTTAAGTTTTGATAGTTTAAACACGAAGCAAATTAGTCAATTATTCAACAATCATTCGTTATATATGTGATTGTCAATTTCATCAATAACTAATGAAGATATTGAAACTATTTTTACTTTTACACCACTATTCAATCGAGATGCCAGTCTTACTTCAACTGATCCAATAAATCAAGATGCTTTTTTTATCGAAATGAAAACTAATAAAAATCAACAAATTGTTTTATCTAATGTCTTTAACGATGTCATTAATATGCTCACTCAAATTAATAAAGATATTAATATCCAAACAAATATCTTTAACAAGATAAAAACAATCTCTTTAAGCGAAATTAAAGATGCTCATAATCTTTTAAAACAACCAAAAATATTAAATAAATATGTTACTAAATATGGACCAACAATATTTGCAACTGATTTAAACAACATTATACATAACCAATTTTATCCTATTTGTGATGACATCAATAATACCGCAATCTTATATATGCCATTAGTTGATAAAGAAACTGTTTTACCAATATTAAAACTTACTATTAGACCTACCGCTGAACAAATTACTAATCAATTAAATAAGATGGATGTAAATTTGTTAAATGAAAAAATATACGATGAGTCTATTTTTAAAAAAGATAATTCTTTATGCAATAGTGTTGGAATCCAAATATATTTTTCTAATTTAATGATGGTTCTTTTAAAAAAATATCATTTAAGTGAAGTAATTCATTCTATTTGAACAAAAGAATTTTATGATTACATCAATAAATATAAAATTAAAATAATGTAAATGAATGTACAAAAACCAAAATATATAAGAAAGTACGATTTTATATATTACTTCACTAGACCAAAAGACCAATGATTCATTAAAAATAGTGAATTAGAAAACTATATTAATGAAAAGATTCAATCCCTACCGCATAGTTTTAATATCACTGATGATCCAATTGATTCAAATGATGAAAATGAATACGATCCATTAGAAGAAATTAAAATCAAAAAATTATCACATGATACATGAGATGAAACGGATTCAAAAATACATGAAGGTAATCTTTTGGATAAATCATCAAGAGAATTTATTAAAAAGAAATATCATCTTGATGTAATTGATTTTGATGAAAAATATCCAAAGAATTTTGATTTTGATTTTTTATTTAATGAAACAATCAATATTCTTAAACAAAGAGATAACGTTATTTTATTTCAACCTGTTTTTATTTATAAAAACAAAGCAATAACTAGACCCGATGGGCTAGTTAAAATAAAAGGTAAATATCATTTAATCGAAGTAAAAGGAACAAGCAAGTCTAAATTATCTCATTTAATTGATGTGCTTTTCCAAGCCCACGTAGTTAATGGTGTGTTAGAAGAATTAAATTCACACATTGATGAATATTATTTATGTTTAGTAAAATACGAATTGCTTACAAAAAACAATGTATCTTTTGTATTAACTGACCATGTTTCATTAAACAAAAGCGGAAATGGTGATAGTAAAGACTTTATAGAAAGATACCAAGGTTTTCTTAAATATAGTTATCAAGCAATTGAAGAAAGAGCAAAAAATCGGATCGGCATAAATGACGTTGTGACAATTAAGGACCTTATTGATGGTAATATTATTAATCTTAAAAAGCGTAGTGTCAAGGATTATGAAAAGAATATTTTACCTTTAATAGATAGAAATACTTTTAACTTAGTCATTGAAGAAATTATTAATAGCGAACCGTGTGATAGTCCTTCTTTATTGCCAGATTTACATTACAAATCTTTTTTTAAAGACTATTCTCAATGACACACATTACGAAAATATTATTTTAATAACAATAAATACCCAACTATGCAGTGATCTGGTTATATTCTAACTGCCAAAAAAGGTATTCAAGCTTTTTTAGAAAACAATACTAATATAGAAAATCTTATAAATTCTGAAAACAAATGATCAGAATGATTTAATGACCAATTAAACCCATCATTATATAAATACTTTGATGGCGGTTGTTTTCTTATAAAAGAAACTAATAACAAGTTTGGTCTTCTAAAAAAGAAAAAAGTATATTTTGATTTTGAAACCATTAATCCTGCAATAAGAGTTGTTGATGATACAACTCCATTTACACAAATTGTTACACAGGTTTCCATTATTAAAGATACTGGATTAGGAATAAAAGATAGTAAATCTACAAATGTTGTTTATGATCCATTAACAATATCTGAAGAAAATTTTAAAGAAATTATTGATGCTCTTTATATGGGAAACGAATATAGCTATGTTGTTTACAATAAAGGTTTTGAATGTAGTCGTTTAAAAGAAATGGCTGCATTAATCGGCGAGCAAGAATATAAAGAAAAAGTTAACATCATTAATAACAATATTTATGATTTAGCAGATTTCTTTGATCCTCGAAAACATTTAATAACAATTAGAATGTTAAAAGGATATTATTCCATTAAAAATGTTTTACCAATAATTCAACAAAAAGATAGTGAAATTTTTAATGAAACTAGTTGTAAGGACTATATAAAAGATTTAGAAATTCATAATGGTAGTGAAGCTCTTAACATTACTGCTAGAAGGTTTTTTAAATTGATTGATAACACAACATGAGAAAATACAGTTAATAATCTTAAACTTTATTGTGAAAACGATGTTAGGGCTATGATTGCTGTAGAATACTTTATTAGAAAACTTTTAGAATCTAATTAAAAATTTCATCTCAAATTTGATTAATATTATTTTTCTTTTTTAAAATTTCGATTAATGGTTGTAAATCCAATTCATCATAAACATTACCTTCTTTTTTAAGTTTCATAAATTTATTACCATACTCTTGCAACTGTTGTTTAGTTAGACCTAATATATATATTGGATGATCAAAAAATATTTTTGTTTGTTCAAGGAATTCGGGTTTAGAAGTTCTTTCTGATAACAATTCTGCGTCAACCTCATCTTCGTAAATAAAAACTATACCATTGTTAGAAGCAATCATTGGTTTAGTAGCATTTGCTACACCTTGCAATATACTAGGCGCATCTATCTCTTGAGATTTTTTTAAAAACTCTTTAGCCTTATTAACGTATTTAGAAGAATTATTAAAAGCAATGCTGTTAAAAATATCTGATTGTTCTAATTGTTTATTTTTAACTACACTAAATCCCCCATCGTCTTTTGTAAGATTAATCTTTCTTTCTTTAGTTTCACAAACATCATCAATATTAGGCAATGTTTTATTGATACTATCTTTTGTTTTCTCTATCGGTTCTCGTTCAATTGTTTTTTCTTTAGGACGAACATCGGCTGTGTTAGTAAAAAGTGATAAACTTTTAAAGATGCATGATTCAAAATAAAATCTAGAATCACCAGATTGTCTAATTTTCATATAGTATTCATTTCAAATACTTATTAAAGCTACTAATTTGTCATTGTCTAAATCAATGTTATTAATAGTTTTATCATTTAGAACTTTTAGTAATTTTGAATCATTAGTTTGTAAATAAACTAATTTATCTAAAAGAATTTTAATAATATCTGATGCTAGTAAAGTGAAATTAACACCGTTTTCTTCATACTTATCTAACTTAATCATAATTTCGCTAATGTCACTTTTAATAATCAAATTTAATATTTCTATTTTTCTATCAACATCTAATAATCCAAACACTTTATTAATATCTTCTATATTGACATTGTTATTTGTATAAGTAGCCATTTGTTCTAACACACTATAGGCATCTCTTCCTGAACCATCTGATAAATTAACAATCTTATCAACTGACTCATCAGTAATTTTTATATTTTCTTTGAAAGAAGTGTTAATGACTATATCTTTTAATTCTTTAGATGTTAGTTTGCTAAATTGATAAACTTGACATCTTGATAAGATTGTTGGTGGTATTTTATACATTTCTGTTGTTGCAAAAATAAAAATTACGTGCTTTGGGGCTTCTTCTAATGTCTTTAATAAAGCATTCCATGCCGATGTAGATAACATATGTGCTTCATCAATAATGTACACTTTCTTTTTAAGATTCATTGGTAATGTCATTGCGCCACTCAAAATTGTTCTAATATCATCTACACCATTATTACTTGCGGCATCTAATTCAACAATATCGGTGGTATGATTTTCATTAATTAATTTGCAACTATCACAAACGTTACAAGCATCACCATCTTTTGATGATTGACAATTAACTGCTTTAGCAAGTATTCTAGCAATAGTTGTTTTACCAATGCCTTTGGGACCAGCAAAGATATAAGCATGGGCAATTTTATCTAGCTTAATAGAGTTCATTAAAGTTTGAATAACAAATTTTTGTCCAATAACACTCTTAAAATTTGTAGGACGATATTTGCGATCAAAAGCAACGTAAGACATAGTTGTGATTATAAATAATTAAGAATTATTTACTTCTCAATCACAACATTATTTTTCAATGTAAAATCTAATAATTTATCCATTAAAGTTAATTCTTTTTCTAGACTAATTGCTTGACGAATTGTAGGTTTTGTTACAGGGTTAGTTGGGACAAATAAACTACAAGAATCAGCAAAAGGAATAATAGACGCATCAAATGTACCAATCTTTTTTGCTTCATTAATGATTTCAATCTTATCGTATGTTAATAATGGTCTTAACACGATAAAATCATTAATTGAATTTTGAATCGTTTGCATGCTTTGAATAGTTTGACTAGCAACTTGCCCAAGCGATTCGCCTGTAGCAATAGCTTGACAATTATTAACTTGTGCAATGCTTTTAGCAATCCTAAAGAAATATCTTCTCATTAATGTTATTTGATAACTATGATTGCTAATATGACTTATTTCGTGTTGCATCTTAGTAAAGTTACATATATATAGACGACTATTCTCTAATTTGCCATCAATAGTCAATATTTTTCTTAATTTTCTAACTTTATTTAAAGCGCCTTCTTTAGTATGAGGTGGAGAAATAAAAGTTAGAAAATCTACATGAAAACCTTTTTTCATTAGTAAACTTGCTGCCACAGGAGAATCTATTCCTCCAGACATTAATATGAGAACTCTACCATTGATTCCTAAAGGGAATCCACCTCTACCTTTTATTTTTTCAAAATAAAATATTGCATATCCTTTTTTTATTTCGACATTAATAGTTAAATGTGGTTTATGAACATCTACTTTAAATGTTTTGTATTCGTTTAAAATAGTCCCACCAAGTTTTGTTGATATTTCCATTGAATCTAATGAATATTCTTTATTACTTCTTTTAGTTTCAACTTTAAAAGTTAGTGGTGCGTCTTGATATTGTTGTAATTTGCTATTAATGTTTTTTGATATTTCATTAAATTCAAGATTTGAGATATATGCTGGAATAATTAAATCTATTCCTGGAACTTGTTTTAACAAATTCATTATTTTAGCACGGTTAGTTTTATTAAAGCCTAAAATGGTAGTAGAATCAAATTCTTTTTTAATTGTGACTTTTCTAAAAGTAGATAAAAGTCTTTTAATTGAATCATATAAACAATTAATAAAAGACATTTTATTTTTGCCTTTTAAATAAAGTTCACCATATTTGATGTAA
The DNA here is from genome assembly GCA_031262935.1 of Mycoplasmataceae bacterium. Classification (GTDB taxonomy): domain Bacteria; phylum Bacillota_I; class Bacilli_A; order Mycoplasmatales; family Mycoplasmoidaceae; genus Malacoplasma_A. The sequence goes on from JAISGU010000012.1 coordinate 8,776, forward strand.
ATAATCTCTTTTGCCATAGGTATATCATTATAAGAATGGGATTAATTACCCTATAAAATTAATTTTTTCTTTTCCAATAGTAATTTTTAATGTATCTTCATTTCTTACTAACACACCATCATATTGATATGTTTTATTAGGTAATTTCATTTCTACAGATTTACATTTGACGCTTTTGGCAAAATTTAAATCTAATACTTTACCTTTTAATACTTTTATTAAATTTGTAATAGTAAAAAATCTGGAGAATTTACCGATATAAGTAAAATCTAACATATCATCATCAATCTTGGCTGTTGGGCACATTTTTATACCACCACCAATTGCTTGACCATTACCGACCGTTAATAACATTGTGGTAATATCTTTTCAATCACCATCATCTACTTTAACTTGGCTTTTGTGTCATTTAAAAAATAATGTTTTTACTAATGTGGCAAATTTATATCTAAATTTGGGTGTAAATATTTTTAATTTGTAATAAAACTTTAACACCTCTGTGTCTAAACCAAAACCAACAACATTAATAGCCCTATTATTATTTACATTAATGTAATTAATTTTTCTTGGTCTTTGGTTTAGAATAAATTTGATAGCTTTAATTGGGTTGGTAGGAATTCTTGTCGCACTAACAAAATCGTTTCCTGATCCACAAGGAATAAGGCTAATTGTTAAATTAGTAAACTTATCAATTCCATTAATAACTTCACAAAGCGTACCGTCACCACCAACTGAAATAATTGTTTTTTCAATAGTATCGTGTGTTAAATTGTTAACAATTTCTTTTGCATGTCCTTCACTTTGTGTTTCATGCACCTCATATTTAAATCCTATTTTCTTTAAAAAATCATCTACTTGATTTCAAGCTTTTTTACTACCACCACTCCCTGCAACTGGATTGTAAATAAAATGATAAGTCATATAAGAATTATACCTAATTGTTTATTTGTATATTTGGCACGGATTGTAGGAATCGAACCCACATCAGAGGTTTTGGAGACCTTTATTCTACCTTTGAACTAAATCCGTATAAATGAATTATAGGAATTTATCATTGTCACCATTTATGTGGTGCTTTATATTTTTTAAGATAAAAATATTTTGGTTCTTTGTAAGCGTATTTAGGATTCTTATTAATTCATTTAACAATTCAATAACTACCAACAATAGCACCAATAGCTACTATGATTATTAAAAATAATGGTAAAGGGTATAGTGAATATAACGCATTAAATACAGATCATTGACCATGAACAGAATAATCTACTTTAAAAAAACCTGTTGAATTAATAAATCAATGACACTTTGGAACCCATAGTGTGTTTAAATAACAAATTATGATTATATAAAGTGCATAACCTATATATATATAAGCTATCAAAAATTGTTCAGATTTCCATCATTCTTTTTTATTAAATTTAGTGAATGATATATTAAATAACCCCATAAAACATATTAACCCTAATAAAAAATGTTGGAATATTGAACCAAAATATCCAATAGTACACATTGAAAAACTATTAAATTCTCTATCTGGTAAATATTGAATTAAAGTAACAAAACCCGTAAATCATCCTACTACCATAAAATTTTTAGCAATTTTCCTTGTCGGATTAAAAATTAACATTAATGGTAAAAAACTTTTTATAAAATTACATATAGCAGTGAATGTTGCATCACCATATATTGTTCAATAACCATAATCGCCAACATTAAGCCCTCCTGGTTTACCAATTACATTAATTCCATTTATTCATACATAATCAATATATAAATACAAACTATAAATAAATCACGGAATAGATATACAAGTTCAAAAATATCATTTATTCATAAATGATTTAATTTTTGGGTGTATTGTAGCATATACACCCATCAATATAAGTAATAAGATAACAAATCCTAGCACTCAAAATGACATACTTTCATTATCTTATTTTTTTTGTAATTTTATTTATTACACATTCTCACTTAAAATATATTTTTTTGTAGAACATTATAGTTACTATGACAAACCTAAGTTTTTATAAACAAATAAATACAACTTATATAATAAGATACTTTAATTCAAGGATATTCATATGGCTCAAAAAAGACAAGTAAGATTAGAATGTACAGTATGTCATAGTATTAACTATTTAACAAAAAGAAACACTAAAGCTGTACCTGACAAGTTAGAACTAAACAAATTTTGTAAGAAATGTCGTAAAGTTACATTACACAAAGAAACAAAGGCTAAGTAGTGGATAGTCAAAAAGTTAAACAAACATTTGATTTAATTAAAAAAGAGCAAGTAGATGGAATTATTTCATTAATAGATAATAATCGAAAATGAATATTTGAAAAAACTTCATCTGATTTTTCTATCACTTTATTTTTAAAAGATAAAATTCATTGCTTTGTTGATCAAAGAGATATTGATGCGTTAAAAAAAATACATAAAAATATTAATTTCCACTTATATAACTCAAGCAATGATTGATTTAGTTTTATTAATAATCTCAAATTAAACAAACTTCAATTTGAATCAAATATTTCATATAGCGATTACATTAAATTTATAAAACCTATTAAATGTAATCAATTACTTCCTTTTGATGGAAACATTTTAAGAATAAAAAAAACCTCTACTGAATTAAAAAAGATGCAAGCTTCTGCAAAGCTAACTTGTGACGCAGTAAACCATCTAAAAAAATGAATAAAAGTTGGTATGACTGAAATCCAAGTGGCTAATGAATATTGGAAATACGTTTCTTCTAGAGGAGCATCTGCTTTATCATTTGAAACTATTGTTGGATTTGGTGATCATTCGGCTGATATTCACGGAATCCCATCTAACAGGAAACTAAAAAGAAATGAAATTATTTTAGTTGATTGTGGTTGTATTCTAGATGGTTATTGTTCAGATATCACTAGATGTTGGTATGTAGGAAAATTACCAAAAAGATTAGATGATATGTATAAAGCAGTATTGAACTCTAATCTATTGGGAATCAAAAATATTAAATCTAATATGTTAGGAAAACAAGGTGACTCAATATGTCGTCAATACATTGCTGATAAATGGAATGGGTATGATATTCCTCATGGTGTAGGTCATGGAATTGGTATTGGTGAACACGAACTTCCAGGTAACAATAAAATTGGCGATAGAAAATTAGAAATAAATAGTTGTTTTACTATTGAACCAGGCATTTATGAACAAGATCTTGGTGGAATAAGGATTGAAGACACAGTAGTAATGACAAAAAATGGATGTAAAGTTCTTACAAGTAGTTGTAAAAAATAATTCTACTTTTTTACTTTTTCTAATTGTTCTAATTCTTGTTGCAATCTACGTTGAATATTTTTGAAAGTTTTGTTGCCAGATAAATCTTTATTAGCTAATGCTTTTTCAATTTGTTCTTTTCTTCTATCAATGACTGATTCATTTAACTTATTAGTCAATTGAAAAAAGTCAGTAATAATATTTAATACCTTGCCATCCATTTTAAATAATCCACCATTAATAATGGCATTGACTTTATTACCATCAGCACTTTGAATTGAAATTGTAGAAGGAATTAATGCACCAATAATCGGCTCATGCTCGGCTAATATTCCTAGTTCTCCGATAGATGTTTTTAAATTAATGCTTGCAATATCTTCTTGAATCGATATTCCATCAGGAGTATTAACTTTAAGTTTAAAAATTTTAGCCATTTTTTACTTTAGTTCTTTGTTTAACATCATCAATTGTTGAAGCGTATAAAAAATGTTGTTCGGGAACGTTATCACAATTACCATCAATGATTTCTTTAAAACCCGCGACTGTGTCGGCAATTTTTACATACGCTCCTTTATAACCAGAGAATTTTTCAGCAACAAAGAATGGTTGTGATAGGAAATTTGAAATTTTTCTAGCACGATTAACAGTAATTTTATCATCCTCACTTAGTTCATCCATACCTAAAATAGCAATAATATCTTGTAGTTCTTCATACTTCTGCAGAATTTCTTGCACACGTCTTGCAACTTTATAATGCTCAATTCCTACGACATTTGGATCTAATAAACGACTTGATGAATCAAGCGGGTTAATAGCTGGATAAATACCTTTTGATGCAACTTTACGATCAAGAACAGTTTTAGCATCTAGATGTGTGAATGTTGTTGCAGGAGCCGGATCAGTTAAATCATCAGCAGGAACATAGACTGCTTGTACTGAAGTAATAGCACCATCTTTAGTAGAAGTAATTCTTTCTTGCAATTGTCCCATTTCATAATCAAGTGTTGGTTGATAACCAGCAGCACTCGGCATACGTCCCAATAAAGCCGATACTTCACTCCCGGCTTGAGTGAATCTAAAGATATTATCAATAAATAGCAATACATCTTTATGCTCTTGATCTCTAAAATATTCAGCTATTGTTAAAGCTGTTAAAGCAACTCTCATCCTTGCACCTGGTGGTTCATTCATTTGTCCAAAGACTAATGCTGTATTACCAATAACACCACTTTCAATCATTTCATAATATAAGTCATTCCCTTCTCTTGATCTTTCGCCAACACCAGCAAAAATAGAAACACCACCACTTTGATCTTTTCTTCCAGCAGCAACGTTATGAATTAATTCTTGAATTAATACTGTCTTGCCAACACCTGCTCCACCAAACAAACCAATCTTTCCGCCACGTGGATATGGAACTAATAAATCAATAACTTTTATCCCCGTTTCGAAAATTTCAGTCGTTGTTGCTTGTTCAGCAAAGGTTGGTGGGTCACGATGTATTGGCATAAATCTAATGTCTTCTTTAGGCATTGATTTATCATCAATTGGTTGTCCGATGACGTTAAACATTCTACCTAATACACCTTTGCCCACCGGCGCTTTAATAGGACCTCCAGTTTGAATAACTTCTTGTCCTCTTTTTAATCCATCAGTTGAACCCATAGATATACATCTAACAATGTCATCGCCAACAATTTGAGCAACTTCCATAATCAATCTTTTATTATCAAAAGTCGTTGTAGTTAAAGCATCATTAATATTAGGTAAATTATTCTTTTGAAATTTAACATTAATAACTGGTCCAAGAATTTCTTGAATTACACCATTCTTTTCAACTGATGTCATAAAGATAAATTATTATACACACCTATAAAGATGAATATCCCCTAATGTTTAAAATGTCTAACGTTTGTGAATATCATTGAAATATTATGTTCATTACATGCATCAATGCTTTCTTGATCTTTTAACGACCCACCTGGTTGAATAATTGCTTGTATTCCAGCTTTTGCACAGGCATCAACCACATCTCTAAAAGGGAAGAAAGCATCACTTGCCAATACAGTGCCTCCTTTACCACGTTTTAAAGCATCTTCGGTTGGTCAAATACGATTAACTTGCCCACCACCAATTCCAAGCGCAACACCATCTTTTGCGACCACAATTGCATTTGATTTAACTCACTTAACAACTTTCATTGCAAACAATAAATCTTGTTTTTCTTGCGATGATGGTTGTTTATTAGTAACTACTTTTAATTCTTGTTCTAATATATCATCAACACTTTGAACTAATAAACCACCATCAACAGAAATAACTTGATGTTTACAAATTGGTTTAGTGTGAAACTTAAGTACTCTTAAATTCTTTTTAGTTTTTAATACTTGTAAAGCATCTTCATCATATTCAGGAGCAGCGATTACTTCTAAAAAGATTTTATGCATTTCTTCAGCAACGTTTTTAGTGACCTTTCTATTAAAAGAAACTATCCCACCAAAAATACTTGTTTGATCAACACCGTGTGCTTTCTTATAACAATCATATGCATCTTTACCTATTGCAAAACCACACGGTGTATTATGTTTTAAAGCACAACATGCTGGTTCTCCAAAATCGCTAACTGCTTTTCAAGCAATATCAACATCTTTGAAATTGTTATAAGAAAGTTCTTTACCATTAAGAATTTCAAAAGTATTCATTGCTCCTTTTTTCATTGTTGATTCATAAAAACAAGCAGACTGATGTGGATTTTCTCCATATCTTAGTGGTTGTTTCATTTTCAAAGATGTTGATCAATATTGTTGATAGTTCTCTTCCTCCAACATAAATTGACTAATGGCACCATCATATGCACTCATCAAGTTAAAAACTTTACCTGCAAGTTTCTTTTTAGTTTCTAAAGAAACTTCCCCACTTTCAAGATGTTGTTGTACTTCCTTGTAATCATTCTTATCACAAATTACAACAACATCTTGAAAGTTTTTTGCAGCAGCTCTTAACATTGTTGGGCCACCAATATCAATGAATTCTACTTTTTGTTCGAATGATAAAGAGTTATCTTGCACTTTATCAAAGAAAGGATATAAATTAACGACCACAAAATCAATTGGATGAATATTATGTTCTTTAATAATATCCATATGATTCTGATTGTTTCTAATAGCCAATATTCCACCATGAATGTTAGGATGTAGAGTCTTCACTCTACCATCTAACATTTCAGGAAATTTAGTAATATCGCTTATTTCGATTACAGGAATATTATTTTCTTTTAAATATTTATAAGTTCCACCAGTTGAAATTATTTCTATATTTTTATTAACTAAATATTTAGAAAATTCTAATATTCCTCCCTTATCAAATACACTAATTAATGCACGTTTTTTCATAGTTATTATTTATAAAACTTTATTACTTATTTATCCCAAGAACATTAGCAATTGCTTTTGGTAATAAAATATGTTCTTGTTCTAAAACTCTTTTGCTTAAAGATTCAGGTGTATCGTTTTCAAATACTTGAACTTTACTTTGCATAATAATTGACCCACCATCAATCTGATCAGTCACATAATGAACTGTACATCCAGATTCTTTTTCATGATTATTAATTACAGCTTGATGAACATTCATCCCATACATACCTTTACCGCCATATTTAGGCAATAAAGCTGGATGAATATTAATAATCCTATGATCAAATTCTTTTAATATATTCCCTTGCAATATTCCTAAATATCCAGCACAAACAATTAAATCTATTTCATATTTATTAACAATAGATAAAATTTCATTAGATGGATTGTTAAACTCTTTTTTAGAAACAACAAATGTTTTAATATTATTTTGTTTTGCTCTTTCTAAAGCATAAGCACTTGGGTTGGAACTAACAACTACAGAAATTTTACAATCATTTAATTGATAATTATTAATAGCGTCAATAATTGATTGTAAATCGCTACCATTACCACTAACTAAAACTAGTAATTTATGCATTTTTTTCTTTAAACATTCCTTCAGATGATGTTGGATCTTTACGATTTGCTCTTTCTCCATACTTATCAACATCTGGAAGAATTTTAGAATTGTGTCAAATGCTTAAAGGACCGTTTAAACACCCCCCCTGACAAACCATTCCTTCAAAGAAATTTTTAACTTTTGGATTGTTTTTAAAAGCCTTTAATCAGGCATCGCATTGTCTAATTCCATTCATCGCAACACCATCAAAGTTAGTAATATTTTCTTTTGTTACAAATGATTTAACACCTTCTAAAATTCCACCAGACTTTGCAAAAATTCTTCCATAATAGCTTGCATCGTTCATTGATGTTGATTTAATACCATGCAGATGAACTTCTCTTGCATCAAATAACGCTTGTAATTCCTCAAAAGAAACCACACAATCAACTATTCCTTTATTTTTAGTTAATTGGAATTCTGTTTTTTTAGCGACACAAGGTCCAATGAAAACAACTTTAGCATTAGGTTCTTTTTCTTTAATAAGCTCGGCGGTTTTAATCATTGGAGAAGGGCTATCACTTACATGTTTAAATAAATCAGGAAAGTTTTTTTTAACAAAAAACTTAAATGATGGACAACATGATGAAGTTAATACCTTTTTTTGCTTCCACTCATCAAATTCTCTTTTCAAAATTGCATCTGCGCCCAAAGCAACCTCAACAACTTTTTTAAAACCTAATTGAACAATTCCTGTGATTAATTGTTCCGTGTCTACATAATCAAATTGCCCAACAATGCTTGGAGCAACAATGGCATAAGTGTTGTGCGATTTATCATCTAAAATGCGTAACATATCAATGACAAATGAACGATCAACACATGCCGCAAATGGACACTTAATTACACAGTTACCACAAGTAATACATTTACTATCATCAATAGTAACTTTGTTATCTCGATCCATTTTAATAGCTTTTACATAACAAGCATCGATGCAAGGTCTTGTTCGATTCATAATTGCTTGATATGGGCAAGCTTTTACACACGCTCCACAATTTATACATTTCTTTTTATCAATAACTGCTTTCCTTTCAACAATTGTGATTACTTCCCTAGGGCATGCCTCTTTACATCTATGCCCCAAACAGCCTCGACAAAACGGCGTGACATAGATACCTCCAGCCGGACATTCATCACATGCTTGCGGAATAGTTTGAACAATATGCGTTTTAACACTATCACCACCAAGCATAATTTTGATTCTTTCTCTCGCGATTTGTCTTTCACTTTCAAGTGTGGATCTAAATATAGGTTCTGGTCCTGGAGCAATGATTTTTGGAATATCTTCATAAATAGAACCCATTTTCTTTTTGTCATAAGCTTTAATAACCTCAACAAGAATATCGTGTTTTAATTTTTGAACATCAGTCTCAAATTTACGCATTAGCGTAAAAATTATATAAGTTGATAACGAAATAAAAACATGCGAAAATCGCATGTAATTATTTTAGTCATATGTATATAAAAATTTAGATGGTTTTTAATGCAAGTTGTTCCGCTCAAAAATTTCAGAATGTCGTTCAAGAGTTTTAGAATGTTTCTGTAGAATCTTAGAATGTTGCTCAAGAATATTTTCAACTCTCTGTAATCTTTTATCGATATTCAAGATTAATTCTCTAACCGTAGGTTTTTTAATTCTAACAACACCACCCCCTCCGTTAGTGCCTCCACCACTCTTTTTCTTGATCAGAACGGTGAGATTATCACCAATTTGAATTGGATTATGGTCAGATGATTTAACTAAAGTTTTCACTTCTTTATTATACAAATTAGGCTAAGTTAGGCGATTAAAACTGGACCAGTTTCGTGAAAACGATTATATGAATAGATTTCGTTATTTAATATCTTTTTATCTTTCTGAATTTGAATTCTTTCATTGTTAAATCAATCATAA
>JAISGU010000014.1 GCA_031262935.1 Mycoplasmataceae bacterium
ACTTAGAAAAAGGCTTGGTGATCATCCTGGACTTGTATATTCAAAACAAAGAAAAATGGTAGAAGAATTACTATGATTAAATCATAAAAAACCAACCTAATTTGTCCATTATCTTATAACTTTCTATAATTCACCTTATGAATAAAACAATTTTAATCATTGTTTGTGGTGGTACAGGTAGTGGTAAAACAACAATTGCTAGTGAAATTAAAAAGATATTACCAAAGAAATTTAAAACACAAATAGTGTCTATGGATTCTTTTTATAAAAAAAGAGAATATATGGATCAAGATATTTATTTTAAACATAACTTTGATCATCCAAATGCTTTTGATTGGCCATTAATGTTAGTTTCCATTCAAAGTATGTTAGAGCATAAACCAACAATGATTCCAATATATGACTATTCTAAATCAGAAAGAACCAATAAGACTGAATTAATTCCTGCAAGTGATGTTATCATCTTTGAAGGAATCTTGTCTCTTTATGATCAAAAGATTAATAAATTAGCTTCTATTAAAATATTTGTTGATACCCCAGATGATGAAAGATTTATTAGAAGATTATTAAGAGATAAGAAAGAACGTGGTCGAAGTGATGATAATATTATTGGTCAATGAAGAAATACTGTAAGAGTAATGCATCGGCTATATGTAAGACCGTTAAGAGCAGAAGCTGATTTAGTTATTCCTTGATACAAAATGAATCAAACAGCTATTGATGCAATTAAAGGTGGTATTGAATCTATTGTTAAAAAGGGTAATAAGAAGTAGTGATTAGTTTTAGTTTAGTAGATAAAAAACATCAAATTAATAAACAAGTAATTACTAACTTTAAAAAAGTAACTAAATATTTATCTAAACAATATAAAACTAATTATTACTTTGATGTTTCAATTGTTGATAGTAAACAAATAAAGACTATCAATAATAAATATCGTCATATTAATAAAGTTACTGATGTGATATCCTTTGCTTTATTTGATGCTAAAAGTATTAAAACTAATTTATTAGGTGAAATCTTTATTTGTTATCAAAAAGCTAAACAACAAGCAAATGAATATGGTCATTCATTAAATAGAGAATTAACTTTTTTATTTATTCATGGGTTATTACATTTATTAGGTTATGATCATTTAAATAAAAAGCAAGAGCATAAAATGTTCTTGCTTCAAAAAAAGTTAATGAACAATATCTAATGTTGTTTATTCAGCATCAGTTAATGTGACAGAGAAATCGCCATATGTTTGGTTCAACAAATTAGGATATTGGATTAAGAAGGTGAATTTTCCAGTAAAAGTTGTGTGTTGTTCGTATGAAACATTACAAACAACATTTCAATACGTTACAATTTTATTTCCATCAGTTGTAGTTTCGTTTGTTTGCTGAGTTATTGTTGGAGCAGGAGTGTCTAAAATTGTGCTACCGCTTTCACTTGTTCACCCAACACAAGTGATTGTAACTTTAGAGTAATCAGGATTCTTGATGTTTATAAAATCAATTTCAGTTGTTCCTGCATCATCAAAAGTAAATGTTCCACCTTCTGTATAGGAATTAGCTTCTGCATCTTGTTTTCAATCGTTATTTACGATTTGGACAGCAGAATCTTTATCCTTACAACTTGTTAATGTTAAAGGTGTTGTAATAGCAACTGCCCCCCCCAACATCAATGCTGGTATGACTATTTTTGCTAGTTTTTTCATATAAATTTATTTTTCCTTTTCTTATGTATTTAACTTATAAGACTTTTTTCAGTCATATTAGTAGGAATTGTAATGCCTATATATTTAAGTAGTGTTGGAGCAATATTCCCTAACTTACCAATATTTTTATCTAAATTAACATGTTGATCACAAATAATAAAAGGAACAGGACTTAAAGTGTGAGCAGTTCAAGAATTACCTTTTTCATCTTTAACTTCATCAGCATTACCATGGTCAGCTGTGATAAATAAAGTCATATTATTTTTTAAACATGCTTCATAAATTTTACCGATTTGTGTATCGACTGTTTCAACAGCTTTAATAGTAGCTTGTTCATTTCCAGTATGGCCTACCATATCACCGTTTGCAAAGTTACAAATAATTACATCATTATTTGGCATGTTTTCTATTAATTTATCACATACTTCATTCGCTGACATTTCAGGTTTTAAATCATAAGTTGCAACTTTAGGTGAAGGAATAATGATTTTTGTTTCATTTTTATATGTGGTTTCAACACCCCCATCAAAAAAGAATGTAACATGAGCATATTTTTCTGTCTCAGCAATCCTTAATTGTCTTAAATTATTATTAGCAATAACTTCACCTAAAGTATTTTTTAGAGTAATTGGAGGATAAGCTATCATAGATGGTTTAATTCCTTCATAAACCATCATTGTTACAAAAAATAAATTTTTGCATCTAATTTTTGGTTGATAGTCATAATATGTTGAACCATAAATTAAATGACTTAATTCTCTTGCACGATCAGGTCTAAAGTTAGCAAAAATAATCGCATCATTATCCTGAATAGTTACATCACTTTTATCATAATTACTATTTAATGCAGGTAATAAAAACTCGTCTGTAATATTTTGATCATACTGAGATTGAATGTATTCATTAGCTGATGCAAAAGAGTTTTTATTGTTGCCAAGTAATGTGCCGTAGGCATATTCAACACGATCTCATCTCTTATCACGATCCATCGAGTAATATCTACCAGAAATCATTCCAATTTTAGCGTTGTTTTCTTTAATGCAAGATTCTATTTCTTTGATATCGTTTATTAATGTTTTGGGTTCAACATCTCTGCCATCGCCAAAAACGTGAAGTACACAAGGAATGTTATTATTATGTGCAAGTTTAATCAATGCTAAAATATGTTCTAAATTACTATGAACACCACCATGACTGCATAAACCCATAATATGTAATTTAGACTTGTGTTGTTTGGTGTAATTAATGGCTTTTAAAAATGCTTCATTTTTATAAAAATGACTATCTTGTAATTCTTTATTAATTAAAGACAATCCTGTATAAACAATTCTCCCCGCTCCAATGTTTAAGTGTCCAACTTCACTATTACCCATTTGTCCTTTTGGTAATCCAACAGCTTCTTCACTAGCATGTAATTCAGTATGTGGAAACTCTTTTCATAATTTTTCTAGATTAGGTTTCTTTGCTTCACTAACAGCGTTACCACGACATGGTTTGCGAATACCAATCCCATCCATTATTACTAAACAAACTTTTTTCATGTTTTAACAACTCTTAATAATTTGAATAAATTTATTAGGATCTAGACTTGCTCCACCTACTAAAACACCATCAACATTTTTAATTGAAAGGATATCTTTAGCGTTCTTTTCGTTTGCTGAACCACCGTATAGCAAGGCGATGTTCTTAGATTCATCGCCTAATAATTGAATTAATGTTTGTTTTAAAAACATAAATGTTTTTTCAATAATCTCATTAGTTGCAGTTTTACCAGTACCAATTGCTCAAATTGGTTCATAAGCAATAATTAAATTACTTAGTTTTGATTTATCAATATTTAATAAATCTTTTTCTAATTGATTTTTTAATATTTCATTAGTTTTTTCTTGTTCAAATTGTTCTAATGTTTCACCAATACATAAGACAGGTTTCATATCGTTGTTTAAAAGGGTATTAACTTTTTCGTTAATAATTTCATCAGTCTCATGTAAGTATTGTCTTACTTCGCTATGACCTAATAAAATCATATTTATTCCAATATCTAATAATGCTTGATATGAAACTTGGCTTGTATATGCGCCATTAGTTTTGGCACTACAGTTTTGAGCCATAATCATTGCTCGTGGAGAAGCATTTTTTGTGGCGTGTAATAATCCTACAAAAGTAGGGGCAATACCAACAACAATGTTTTCAGGAATATTTTCTACCAACCCATTAAATGTAGAAAAGAATGATTCAATATCAACTTCTACTTTATTCATTTTTCAATTGCCTAATATATATTTCTTATTACTCATAATGTGAAACATTATAGGTTAATCAATTTAATTAATCTTTAAAAAATATTTCTCATTCAATATTTAATAGTTTTGCGATTTTTTTTGCTAATTTAATAGATGGTGTTTTTTTAAAATTTAATACTCTCACAATATGAGAAGTATCAATATTTAATAGTTTTGCGATTTTATATTTATTCAAGCCTTGTTGGTTTAAAACTTTTTGAATAGTTTCCTTGTAATCGTTAGTTTTTAATGAATTATTTTCACTTTTTTGTTTAATGATTGTTTTTACTAAAAAATGCTTAATTATTTCATTTACGAATAATTTTTGATTAATAATATTATGGTCATATTTATAAACTAATTCTCCAAATAGTCTATCTTTATTGATATCTAGCATTAAAAAACCAATATTATTTTTAAGTAATAAAACATTACTTACAATGAATGCTGTTCGTTTATTTGCATCATTAAAACACTGCTGTTTAATAATGTAGGCGAATTGATTAATAATATCGTTTAATGAAAATTTGGGTTTTGATAAATAAATAGATCATTCTTTTCTTAATTTGCCTGACTCTTCAGGGGGGTTATATGTCTTGCTTCCATATCTAACATCTGGTTGAGTGTTTCTTAACACCCCATAACTAATGTATCCATGTTGTCCTAGTGTTTCGTTAATTGATAAAATGTCATCTAATGAAATTATGGTTTTGTTGTTATTAGCAAGTCTGATACACATCTTATAAGCTCTTTTTAATCTAATAACTACATCAACATCATCAGAATAGTTTTGATAATTTTTCATTGATTTAAGTTCGTTATCAACTATGTCTTTTGTTTGTGGAAATGTAAATAGCACACCTTCTAATTTAGAAAGTTCAAATATCGATTGGACCATTTGATCATAAGCCATTTCAATTTTATTATTTTTAAATTTCATATATGTATTATATATGTTTTATAGACACATATGTGTTTTTTAAACATATATTAACTAAAATCGATTATGTAAGAACTAATTTATCAAAAGTATTCTTCAATTCTTGATATTGATTGTTTAAATCATCTTGATTATTACCGTATAGATTGTAATAAATTTTAAACTTTGGTTCAGTGCCACTCATTCTAAATTTAATTCAACTATCATCTTGTAATTGTCATTCTAAACAATCCCCAATTTTGTTTCATTTAATATTTTTGATATTTAGCGACGCAATACGGTTTATTTTATATGTTTTAAAGAAATTCATTTTTTTAAGAACTAATGGCTTTCAATTAATTTCTTTAAATACATATGAGTCAGTTTTTCCAAATCAATGACCAAACTGAGGATATATTTCTTTTTCAAGGATATCAACAAAATCCATATTTTTGTTTTGATATTTATGATAAATTTCTAACGCTAGTGAACTAGCACTAAATGAATCTTTATCTCGATTAATAGTTGTATTTAATGCTCCGATAGCTTCTTCAAAAGCAACAACAAATTGTTGCTTATTATTAATTTCACTTACTTTTGCTCCCATTCATTTAAAACCCGTACCAGTTCGATATACTTTTGCTTTATATTCTTTAGCAATGCGATCAATTAAATAAGTTGAAACATATGAAGAAATGATATAAGGTGTTTTAGTAAATTTACGATGCTTTAAAACGTAATAGGTGTAAATAATACCCATTTCATTCCCCGTCATTAATCTTCATTTGTCATGATGCTTTAAACAAACAGCCATACGATCGGCGTCTGGATCAATTCCAATAATGATTTTAGATTTAATCTTATTCGCTTGTTTAATTGCTAAATCAAATGATTTAAAGTCTTCTGGATTACTAACTGGTGAATTAATAAAATTTGGATTATAAAAACATTGCTTTATAACTGGTTTAACATTAAATTTAAGCTTTTTTAAAAATATAGGAATTAATTTACATGATGTTCCATGGTGTCCAGTAAAAACAATTGGAAAAGATTTTGTTTTTCTAGTAACTGATTTATCAACTAATGCCGCTTGGACATCATTCATATATTTATTAATTAGTGAATCGTTAACATAACCAATTAATTTTTTATTTGGTTTATAAACAATATCTAATATATCAATGGGTTTACACATATATTTAGTGATTTGTTCTACTACATCAGGTAATACTTGACCACCATCTGGATTGTAAACTTTAAAACCATTGTATTCTTTAGGATTATGACTAGCCGTGACAATAATACCACCAATAGATTTAGTTTGTCTAATAGCATAACTAATGATGGGTGTAGGCATTAATTTATTATTTTTAAATAATAATGGTTTTAATCCAAATGAAGTTAATACATTCGCGCACAATATTGCGAATGTATCACTATTAAGTCGATTGTCATGACCAATAATTACTGTTTTGTTCTTACCAAATTTATTGACTAAATATTTACCATAGGTATAACTTAATTGAGTGTAAGTAAAACGGTTCATCTTCATTGTGCCCATTCCCATAATGCCTCTAACACCAGCTGTTCCGAACGACAATAATTGGTCTTTAAAATAAACTTCTTTTTCTTCAACTGAAAGTTTTTTAATTTCTTGTTTTTCTTTTGTAGTTAATAAAGAACTATTAATTCATTTTTCTAATAAAAGATTCATATGCTAAGTATATTTTTTATTTGACTTTTTGTGGAATCATAAATGTTTGTAATTTCATTTTTCAATTAGCCATGTATACATAAAAACCAACCAAGCAACAGCGATTGCAGCTATGACTACCCAGTTAACGATTTGTGACACTTTTTTAAATTCATTAAAATCTCCTATACCATAAGGCCCAGATTTTAATCAACCTGTATAAAAATTAGAAACCATAATTCCTAATGATATTACCGCTTGATAAATTCCCATAGGTGATTGTTTTTTTGTGTTGAATCTTCGTTGCAATACAAAACCTAAAATCATGTTATAAACTATTCCATAACTGAATCCATTTAACAAATGGATTCCCATATATGCATAAGGATTAACAATATATGTCCCTAATAATTCGTAAATTATTCAGCAACTACAACCAATTGTAAATGTTCACATTTTACCAATTTTGTTAACGAGCAATAATCCTGTAATCAATCCACCAAATAATTGTGCAAAACTAAAGATTAGAGATAAGTAACCTTGGTATAAGCTATATTTATCTAAATTCCCATCTAGATGTTGTGCATAGAATTGTAAAGAGACCTGAGCAATTGATCCAGAATTTGCTCATCTAATAAAAGCGATGAGTGAACCCAATACACAAATTCAAACAAAATATATTCACTCGTTTTTAGTTTTTATAGGCATTTTATATTTGTTATCTTGATACATTAATTTCTTATTCTCTTTAACAAAAAAAGCTAGAACGAAAGCAATAACAGTAATGATTAATCCAATGATTCAAAATCAACGGTATGTTTGTAGTCCACCACTACCAATAGACGTTACAACTGATTGAATTGAACTTGATATAAAATCACCGATTAATGGAGGAATAGATAACATAGAGACTGTTAAAAAGGTCTTAGCTTTACCGTATTGTTCGTTGAACATTAATTGGTAAGTTCCAATCATTGAAGCACCAATACCAACCCCAAGTGATTGAATAATATTTGTTGCAAGATTTTGTACACAACAAAAAGGAATATAAGTAATTGCACTAATCATTAGTGCTAAATAAATAATATTTTTTCGATTCATTCTTTTATATGAAAATCAATCAGCAAATGGTCGTCAAAATATACCAATAAAGCCATAGGCACACATCGGTAACCACATTCTGTAATCATAATAATTCAATTTATCAGGACTAACTATTTCTTTGGCAATTGTTCCTGTATATTGACGACACATCATTAATGGGATTCAAAAAAGAATGTAAAGAACAAATAATAGTTTATAACCTTTGTTTTCTACTGGCACAAACCTAATGGTTAAAATTGCTACTACTATTGATAGAAGTACAACGAGCGAATTTATTAATATGGCAATTTCACTTGGATTCATTTATAGTAATTTTTTTTGAATAACATTTTTAAGTTTATTAATACCAAAACTAAAGAAATAGAAAACTACGAATAATGCAATAGCGATTCCAAGAAATAAACAAATGCCGCCTACATTTCCAAATGAATGTAAATAACTCTTGTAATCGACAAATGGATAGGTTGCTTTTAATCCACACGCTTGTTCAATCTCTTCACAAACAACTCAAAATAAAACATACGTCAAAACAAGAAACATTCATTTTCAATTGTATGACTTGGAAGAATCAATTAGTAAAAAGTAAAGTATTCAAGTAACGATTGGTGTTAAAAAGTGTGTGAATACCATTGCACCACCTAATCCTACACCTAATCATTCTCCTTTTCAAAATGGCAATAATCAGAATAGAACTACAAAGAATGTAATAGAAATATAAGTTGTCACAGAAGTCATTACAATTCTATTTGTCGCAAATGATTTGAATTTATTGTTGTTTCAAAAACATGAAATAACAATAAATATGAATCATATTAAACATAAAATATTACTTTGATTCGTAAAGAATCTGAAAAAGTTTACACCTTCATGATTAATCGTACCAACTGCAGAATCAACAATGATAAATAGTAAAATCATTGAGTAAATTGCTAAAACAATACCGATATAAATATTTTTCTTACTCAATGATTTTTTATTTTTCATAACAAAATTATATGGATAACTTTAAGTTAGGCGATTAAAACTGGACCAGTTTCGTGAAAACGATTATATGAATAGATTTCGTTATTTAATATCTTTTTATCTTTCTGAATTTGAATTCTTTCATTGTTAAATCAATCATAA
>JAISGU010000001.1 GCA_031262935.1 Mycoplasmataceae bacterium
ATTTTGTCATAACTTAACTCCTACTTAATATAAGTTAGACAATTTTTTATACCTTTTTACGAAGTAAACTTTATAGATTTAACCTCTAAAAAAGCAAACATTTTGAGACTTTATTCCAAATTATATGGAATGAGTTTTTATTTTGAGTGAATTTTATACATATTGAATAACTTTTTTGGATATTCTTTCATTAATTAGTAATAGTTGCGTATTAAAACATAAAGTAACTAATTTTGTAACAGTTTCATTGAATGATTCCTTATTTAATCTAATTCACTTTGCTCATTGTACATAGTTTAATAAATGTTTTGTGCTGACACCTTTATAACGATCATTAATTAAATGCTTAAGTTGTCCGTGAAAATTGTTGATGTTTTGAATATGGTAATTACCTTTAATTGTCGGTTTCTTTTGCTCTAATCTCGTAGTTGGAGTCTTTCTTTTTAATTGATAAATACTAGTCCCTAAAAATGAACACAAAATTCTATAACCAGAAAAATTATCGCAAATAATCTTACTTTTTGTAGGATTGATGACTCTATTCTTATACGATTCAATTAGTTTATTACTATTAGGTGAACCGTATCCTAGTACATCACAATGAATATTTCCACCTCTTGCTAGTGCAGTAGTGACACAAACCTTATCTTTTGAAACACCAGCATGGTCTTCGGCATTAAAACAATAACCGTGTAATCTAGGTTTTCTATCTAGAATTAATTTACCTTTGTGATTACCTTTAAATGATTTTCTGAAGTAAGTATCATCTAATTCTATTAATCCAGTAATTTCATCTCCTTTGAAAGATTTGTTAATTAGATTTAGTATTTTGTGTCTTCAAACAAAACTACAACGATAGCAGATATTACAAATTTCAGCTGAACGTTTTAATGACAAACAATTAACCATGCACTCAATATATTTAAATCATTGCTCTTGATATTTCTCATTAAAGTGGTAAAACATAGATTTTGTAGTTTCACTAAATCACTTATTACACTCTTTACACATATATCGTTTTCTTCCTCTTTGTTTTCCTTTACTAATAATATGAATTGATTCACAATGAGGACAACATTTGATTTCGCCATTACAATTGTGTTTAAGTTTAGAAAAAATATTGTCAACTAACGTTTTACGCTGATTTAAGGTCAATTTCGATAGTAGTACCTTCAATTCTACTGATGTAAGATTAAGTGTTTGATTGTATATGTTTTCAATCGCTATATTATTAATTTGTTCCATGAGATATTATACATTATTTATTAAAAAAAGTATTAATTATTTTAATAAAAATATGAATATTTATTCAGGTGCTAATTCGTATATATGAGCGTTATATAATGAACTTATGTTTATTTCTTATAAACAATCTCATTTAACAAAACCATGAGTAATTACTTTATTTTGTTTTGTTATTTTTGTTGGTTATTTAATTACTTGATTATTAGTTGGTGAAGTTAATCTATTACATCAACAATGAATGATTGCTAAAGGCGGCATAGTTTGAAGCGGAGTAGTTACTGATGGTAATATTGATTGAGTAAAAAATTTATGACAATCTGTTGGTGGCAGTGGAGATGTTCCAAAAGTTTGTTATGAATATACCATCACTACTAACAAAGTATGATTTAATCCATTTATATTAATCCCAATGATAGGAATATTATTGATTAGTTTTATTATTTTAATCATTTTTAAGTTATTTAAATGGATGAATGTTGACACACTATCTTTTAGTGGGACAACATCCATTGTATTAATTATTTTTATGTTTTCAGGACTAATTCCACACAATATCTCTAATAGTTGGATATGGATTATCAGAATTTTTATATTAATATTAAGTGTAGGAGTTATTTTTTTATTAGTTAACTCTATTATTAACCAAATAATCGCTAGAACATCAATTGCTGAACAAGCAATTAGAGATTATTCAGATATTGCAAGAGATAGCAATCTTACTAAAAAAGGATTAACTGATTTAACTAATGAATATAAAAAACATAATGACATGGATTCATTAGAAGTTTAATCTATTCATATAATGAGTTTATGTATTCATTGTTTATAGATACAACTCAAAAATATTGTTATCTAGCTGTATTAAAAGATAAAAAAATTATTAGTAAGATTTCTATATTGACTCATAATAACTTAACCGATTTAGTTGTAGAACATATCAATCAAATATTAAAAAAAACAAAAGTTAATAAAGAACTAATAAAAAATATTTATATAGCTATCGGCCCTGGTAGTTTTACAGGCGTAAGAGTATCAACAACTATTACTAAAACTTGGAACTTAATCAACAATTGTTCCGTTTATACAATTAGTTCATTACTATTACAACTGCCAGTGCCTAATGGCACATCGCTATTAGATGCTAGGGGTAATAAATATTTTTGTGGTATTTATAAAAACAACAAACTTGTATCAAAATTAAAAATTATCAATTTGAGAAAAGTAAAGTCTTGTAAAAATATTTATAAAAATTATGAAAATATTGATATCTTTAACAACTTAATCTACCACATGAAAGATTTTAGAAAAGTTAAAGATATCAATAACTTATCTCCTCTATATATTAAACAACCCGTATAATTTTTAATCTTGCACTCGTGGTGGAATTGGCAGACACGCTACCTTGAGGTGGTAGTGCTTAATAGCATGTGAGTTCGAGTCTCGTCGAGTGCACCAAAAGGTTTCTCCTATTTAGAGCGCAGGATGTGTTATGTGTCAAATGGTGCCATAACTTTTTATACACAAATTAGTGACATAATGTGATTTTGATAGTATTCTATGATGGGCAATAGTAGAAGCAAGTGCAATGTAATCGTTCTTTTTAAATAAACGTACTTAAATAAGTGCACTTATCCCAAAAGCAGTCCAATAAACTATGCCAGATAATACATATGCTAATCATATAGAGGTAGCGAATTGAATTCAAAATATTTTGCTACCACCTTCTTTTCTAACAACCGATAAAGTCGCACTACATGGTATAAATAACATAATCATTGTTAAATAACTTAACCCTTCTGGAATAGTTATTAATGAACTAAATGAAGAAGGATTCCCTGGGAATAGCATTTGTATATTGGTAATGGCAATTTCTTTAGCAGGTAATGCACTTAACAATGAAGCCGTTAATTTTCAAGCGTTTCCTTGATTAATGCTGCCTATGCCACCTCCAACATTACCGAATCCGATTGGAATAAATAAATATTGTAAACAATATTTACAAGAATATCCTAATAATGAATTTTCAATTACTCTTTCATTTCACTGACTATTATCGCTAATTGGATATTGATCGTGTCATTGACTAAACGGTAAGGAAGGACATATATGTAGTAATAATCAAATTACAAAAGTTACACCAACAATAATTAATGCTGCTTTTTTAACAAATTCTTTTAGTTGTAATCAAACACTTTTAAAGATAACAATAAAGTCAGGTTTACGTCAGTCTACCATTTCAACTAAAAAGAATGATTTAGTTTTTCTAAACAATGTTTTAGAAAAAAATAATCCCATTAATAAAGCAATTAGTCCTGATGAAATTGTTAACAGGATCATGATTACCCAACTATAAGATGACGCAAATAGTAGACTACAAATAAATGAAAAAACAATTACTCTTGCACTGCAGCTTACAAATGGGGTTATTAAAATCGAAATTATTCTTTCTTTTTTACTTGAACTACTTCTAGCCATCATTACCGCTGGTACACTACAACCAAATCCTGTTAATAGATTAACAACACTTCTTCCACTAATACCAAACTTGTCTAAAGCATTATCAAGCAAGACTGAAATCCTAGACATAATCCCGACTTGATTGATAATGTTTACACAAATAAATAAAATAACAATTACTGGAATAAATGAGATGACAGTAAAGAAACCATTTAAAATACCGTCAACAAACATTCCACTAGCCCATTGTCCTATCGCTGTTGCACCACTATATGTTTTATGAATGTTATCAATAATTAAATTACCAAACAAACTATCTTGTAATAGTTTTTGTAATCCACCACCAGTTCAAGGACTAAAAGAAAGAAAATAAATTACAACCATTAATAATAAAAATAATGGTATACCAATTCATTTATTTAAAAAAATCCGATCTGTTTTATGTTGATTATGTTTGGATTTTTTTAAAAATTCTTTTTTGCTATTATAGATATTGGTACAACTTTTAATAATCTTTTTAATATAGAGTTTTTTAGTTTCATTAATTTCGTTATAAAAGTTTTTGTCCCCAATAACTTTATTAATCTTTTTTCATACATCTTGGTAATGAATTTGTAACTCAAATTTAATATGTTCATTACCTTCTAGCAACATAATTGCATAAAAACGGTTAGAAATTTTTCTTTTTGGTAATAAGTTTTCAATCTTTCTTATGTATGTTTCAATTGTTTCGCTATATCTAACAACAAATGATTCAACGCATTTGTTGTTAATAATGCTATGTTCAGCATGTTTAATACCTTTAGAACGATTAGCTTGTGTTGAAACAACACAAACATTATTTAAATATTTACTTAATTTATGATAGTTAATAGCTTCTTGATTGATTTCATCAATCATATTAATAACTAATGTGTTTAATAAACCTGTTTCAACACATTGTAAAGTTAGTAATAAATCTCTTTCGATTGATTGTGCACCAATGATGTTGGTAATACCATTAAAGTGTTCATGATAAATTTCATGAGCAACAACTTTCTCTTCATCAATTGGATGAGATAGGTTATATAGCCCTGGTAAGTCAATCAAAGCATATTTCTTATTACTTCTAAACTTACCAATAGTGTCTCTTACAGTCATCCGATCTACATTAGAAACTTCAGCTGTGGCTGTAGTTGTCTTATTAAAGAAAGTTGATTTACCAACATTAGGTGTACCTAATAATAGAAATGATTTCTCTACACCTTTTAAATTAACATGTTCACCGTGAATATGGGTTGCTTGATGATGCTCTTTATGCCATTCATCAAACAAGGCATGATTATCGATTTTGGAACTGTTTATTGTCTTTGTATTCCCTGACATTTATATACCTACAATCTCTTTCTCTTAATACATATTCCACACCGTAGATCAATAAGTGTAAGATTTTATTATTCTTATCATAATCTAACACTTTAATAACGGTGTCTTTAGTAATGCCGATATTAGTCATTTTATGAAGTGCTTGTTGATCTTGAACATTGATATCGACAACTTGTACCTCTTTCCCTTTTAATTGGTAATTGAGTTGCATAGCAGAATTATTATAGGTTTTTATTTTTACAATAATAAATTAACTATAGATTGTGCAGATTAAATAGACATCGTGGAAAAATATACATTCTTTAGAATGTATGTTGGTGTTAGCTCTTGCGGTTTACATGTTTTGTCTAATACACTATGTATTAGGAGAGAACGATGAAAAGATACAAAAGAGAACGACAGATAAAACTATCTAATCTAGAACTTTTAAATGTCACTAAAAATGTACACAATTTAATTATTAATAACGCGCATAGATATTTAAAACAAAATGAATTAAAGTCAAATTTTAAGTCAATTGAATACCGAACGAATAAATTCCTTGCTGATTTCGAAAAGTTTCAAAAATGCGTGTCTATTGCTTTGGAATGTAAAGTTAAACTATATACTGCAATTGGAATTTATCGGAGACGGTATCGCAAAAGAATTAGTAACGGTTGGATTTACAAATTCTACAACAAGTTTATTATTTGTTACGTATATACGCGTGTTTATTCATTTGAAAAAGGACTTGATAAACCAAAGAGACCAAAGTTTATACATTACAAGTTCAGTGATTATCAAAAACAGCAAATTGCACATTCATGACACACACGCGACCGTAACAAAATATTTAATAAGAGTGACTTCTTGTTTAAAGTTAGAAATGGATTAATTACTATTGTTGGACTCTCTAATGATGAACAAGAACATTTATCCTTTCAAACATTAAAAAATAGTCTTAACTTTTATTACAAGCGTGTATGTGAACCTAAAAGATATCGTAAGCATGAATTAATAAAACGCGTTCATGGCGAAGGTAACTTGCAGTTTGATGTGAAAATTATTGGTGCATTAGATAATAAGTTTCATCAACAAATTTATTGTATTGATTGTGTTGATGAAAGGAGTGGTATGGTATATGGTAAAGCTTCTTTATCACAACCAAAAGATTCACTCATTAAAGTATTTAGTTATGCACATGCGTATTTTTCTCAATACTTTAAAGTTGTTAGAGTTAGAACTGATCATGCAATGACTTTTAAAAAAACTGAATCACTTAATACTGGTGAATTCAATCAATTGCTTACTTCATTAAACGTTTTACATCAATATTCGCTTTGAGAACAACCAGAAACTGATGGTAAGATTGAAAACATTCATAGACAAATAGATTTAGAACTGCTTGATCGTATTAATAAGTGTGCATGTATTAATGATGCTATCAATCTAATTAATGAATGATACAAACTCTACAATACAGAACGAACTAAATCTTATAAGTTTTGAAACAAACAATTAGGTAAATGAGACACTTATCGTATGACGCCAATTCAATCATTAACTTTTAACTACGAAAGGTATACTTAATGGGTATTAGATATTTCCACGATGTCTATCTTCTCACCAGAATTAGCACTCTTTTGTATAGAGTGCTAATTTTAGTATATAATAGTACCATTATGCAATTTAACTATACACCACCAGAAGATAACAAAAATCCATTAGCTAAATATGGAAGGAATCTTAATCAAGACGTAATTGATAATAAGATTGATCCAATTATTGGGCGTGAAGATGAAATCAAAAGATTAATTGAAATAATTAGTAGAAAAACTAAAAACAATCCTGTATTAATTGGTGAACCAGGAGTTGGTAAAACAGCTATTGTTGAGGGATTAGCACAACGAATTGTTAATAAAGATGTACCAGATAGTTTAAAAAATAAAATTATTTGAGAATTATCTTTATCATCACTAATATCGGGAGCAAGTTATCAAGGACAATTTGAAGAAAGATTAAATAATGTTATTAAACAAGTTAAAGATTCTAATGGACAAATAATTTTATTTATTGATGAAGTTCATCAATTGGTAGGAACTGGTAAAACTGGTGGTGGCTCAATGGATGCTGCTAATATTTTTAAACCAATGATGGCACGTGGTGAAGTTAAAATCATTGGTGCAACCACTTTAAATGAATATCGTCAATACATTGAAAAAGATGCAGCACTAGAAAGAAGAATGCAAAAAATAATTGTTAAAGAACCATCTAAGCAAGAAGCATTAACAATTATGAGGGGACTAAAAAATCGCTGAGAATTATTTCATCAAGTTAAGATACACGATCAAGCGCTAATTGCTGCAGTTAATATGTCAGATCGATATATTTCAGATCGTTATCTTCCAGATAAAGCAATTGACTTAATTGATGAAGCTTGTGCTCGTGTAAAAACTAAGATGCACTCATTACCACCAGAACTAGATGAATTAAATCGTGAAATTATTCATCTAGAAACTGAACGCGCTGCTTTAAAAGGTGAAATTGATGACAAATCTAAAAACAGATTAAAACTTGTTGAAAAAGATTTAACAAGTTTAAAAGCAGAGCAATCTAAAAAGCAACAATATTGAGACAAACAAAAAGCAGAACATCAAAAATTAATTGACTTAAAAAAGAAATTAGCTGATTCTAAACTACAAGTTGATCGTTATCAAATTGATGGTGATTATGAAAAAGCAAGTAAATTACTTTATGCTACTATTCCTGATTTACAAAAAAGGATAGCAGACTTTGAAAAACGCATTAATGATAACGATCAAGTTGTTAGTGAAGATGTAACTGCTAATGAGATAGCAGAGGTTATTTCACAAGCAACAGGCATCCCTTTAAATAAACTAATGAGTAATGAAAGAAGTAAATTAGTTAATTTAAATATTGATATTAAAAAGAGAGTTAAAGGTCAAAATGAAGCAGTTGATATTGTTGCTCAAGCCGTTTTAAGAGGGCGAGCAGGTATTAATGATCCTAATCGTCCAATTGGTTCATTTTTATTTATGGGACCAACAGGTGTTGGTAAAACAGAACTCGCTAAGTCATTAGCATATGAATTGTTTGATAGTGAAAAAGCTATGGTTAGATTTGATATGAGTGAATATATGGAAAAACATTCTGTATCAAAACTAATTGGTGCACCTCCTGGATATGTAGGGTATGAACAAGCCGGCGCATTAACTGAAGCCGTTAGAAGAAAACCATATAGCGTTATCTTATTTGATGAAATTGAAAAAGCTCATCAAGATGTGTTAAACATTTTGTTACAAGTGTTAGATGATGGACAATTAAAAGATAGTCAAGGTAGATTAGTAAACTTTAAAAACACCATTGTTATTATGACTACTAATATTGGCCAAAATGAAATATTAACTAGCAAAAAAGAAGATGCTTTAAAAGAATTAAAAAAACATTTGCGTCCAGAATTTATTAATCGAATTGATGAGGTAATTGTCTTTAATTCATTAAACGAAAATGTTATTGATGAAATCATTGAAAAATTATTAGATGACTTATCAAAACGATTAAAAACTTCTGATATTAACGTATCGTTTGATGAATCACTAATCACAAAGGTTAGGAAAGAAGCTTATGATTTAAATTACGGTGCAAGACCAATTAAACGTTATATTCAAAAACATCTTGAAAACTATTTAGCTTCCAAAATTGTAAGTAATGAATTAATTAAAAACAAACCATATAAAGTTTATATCGATAAGAATAAAAACATTGCTATTATGGAAAACAAAAAGAATTAATTACTTATATTTAATTTATGTTTTATAAGTTTTTTAATCTTAATAATCATAAAAAAATCCCAATAATTGGTTTTGGTACTAGTCATGTTAACACAAATGAATCTGGTCAAAAAATCATTATTGAAGCGATTAAGCAAGGTTATTTATTAATTGATACAGCTGAATTATATAAGACACAAACTGTAGTTGGTAAAGCTGTTAATCAATGTATTAAAGACGGTATTGTTAAGCGTGATGATATTTTTATTCAAACAAAAGTTTGAAATTCTAACCAAGGTTATGATAATACTATTAGAGCTTTTAATAAATCACTCAATGAATTAAATTTAGATTATGTCGATTTGTATTTAATTCATTGAGCGATTCCTAACGGGCACTTAAATGACTATAAACAACTGAACATTGATACTTGAAGAGCTATGGAAGATTTATATAAACAAGGAAAAATTAAATCTTTAGGATTAAGTAATTTTAATTGTGAACAAATTGATAATATTCTACACAATTGCAAAATTAAACCAAGTGTATTACAGATTGAAATGCATCCTGGTTGTTATGATGATCAATTAATTAATTATTGTAAAAAACACAATATCAGACTACAATCGTGAGGGCCAATTATTCATGGTAGAGCAAATGATGAAGAAGCACTACAAATAATTGCTAATAAACATCATGCAACACCATCACAAATATGTTTATCATGATCTTTGTTTAAAGGTAGTATTCCTTTACCAAGAACAATGAATAAAGATCATTTAATTGAAAATTACAATGCTATTTATGTCCATTTAAATCAAGATGATGTTGATTACATTGATAGTAAGATTAAAAATAACAGGTATGGTTCTGATCCATCATTACCATATCCTATTTCTGACGAAGAAATGAATAAAAGATATTAAATCATTTTTTCTGGTTTTACTAATTCATCAAATTCTTTGGAAGATACATATTTAAGTTTTAATGCAGCTTGTTTTAAAGATGTATTTTCTTTATAAGCAAGTTTAGCTATTTCTGCTGCTTTAGCGTAACCAATTTTTGGTGATAATGCAGTGACCAACATTAACGAGTTATCAAGGTTATGTTTCATTCTTTGGTTATTAATAGTGATGCCCATAACACATTTATGGTTAAATGAATTAATTGCATCAGTTAATAATCTAATTGATCATAACGCACCATATGCAATGATGGGCATAAATGTATTTAATTCATAATTTCCTTGACTTGCACATAATGAAATTGTCACATCATTACCAATAACTTGATTACAAACCATCATCATTGCTTCGCATTGTGTAGGATTAACTTTACCTGGCATGATTGAACTACCTGGTTCATTAGTAGGAATAATGATTTCCCCAATCCCAGCTCTTGGACCACTTGATAAAAATCTTATATCATTAGCGATTTTATAAAGTGTCGTTGCTAATACTTTTAATTGACTATGAGTTGATGCAACTCTTTCTTTAAAAGCAAGTCCATTAAATTTATTTGGTAAAGGTTTAAAATTAATTTTTCATAATTTTGATAAATAACTACATACTTTTTTATCAAAACCTCTAGGACAATTCAAACCTGTACCAACAGCAGTGCCCCCAATTGGTAATTCGTTTAAATAATTTAACGAATTATTTATTTGTATTAAACAATTTTCTACACTAGCTTTTCAACCACTTATTTCTTGACCTAATGTGATTGGTGTGGCATCTTGTAGATGTGTTCTACCAATTTTGATTACCTTACTATATTTTTTCTCTAATGTTTTTAATGAGTTAATAAATAATTTAATTTGAGGAATTAATTTATTAATAATATTGGCTGATATCGCAACATGAATAGCAGTTGGAAAAACATCATTAGAACTCTGAGACATATTTACATGATCGTTTGGATGAATGTTGTTTTTTGCTAAATGAGCAATGACTTCATTAACATTCATATTGGTTTGTGTCCCACTACCAGTTTGTCAAATTTTTAAAGGGAATTGATCTAAATATTTACCTTTTAAAATTTCCATGCCAGATTTGATAATGGCGTTGGTTTTACTACTATCTAATTTCCTAAAATAATGATTGCTATCAGCACAAGCGACTTTGATAGAAACTAATGCTTTTATCAAATCTATCGGCATAATTTCATGACTAATAACAAAGTTTTCTAAACTTCTTTGTGTTTGTGCGCCTCAAAGTTTGTTATCTTCTACTTTTATTTGTCCAATGGAGTCTTTTTCTATTCGATATTTCATATATTGTTTATTATAAGTTTGTAAGTATTTTTAAAAATTCTTATGAATCATCTTAACCTTATTACCTATTACAGTTTTAAGTTGATTAAATGCTTCGGTCTTGACAGGTAATCCGTAATATTTATGTAATTGAACTTTAATATCCATTCCATATATATCGGCATTAAAGTTCAATAAATGAGTTTCAACTAAATGATCTCTTACAAAAACAGCTGATTTATATATCTTCTTATTAATAAACGTATATCCAGAATAAACGCCTTGTTTTGGAGCAATACACTTATTTGATATTTTAATATTGGCTGTTTTAAATCCTAGTTTTCTACCCAATTGTTTTCCGTGAATAACGATACCGTTTATTAAGTATGGTTTATATAAAATACCATTAGCCTTAATAATTTGGCCTTCTTTAATGTAGTTCTTGGCAATGGATGTTTTGAATTTGTTATTAATATTGACAGATTTAACTTTTAAATATTTATTTAATTGTTCGATATTTCCAAGTCTTCCTCTACCAAACTTAAAGTCATCTCCAACAATTAAATAAGATGGTTTCCATTTTTTTAATAATAGATTTACAAAACTCATAGTTTGCATATTAGATTTTTGTAAATCAAGAATATAGATTTTATTTGGATGTAATTCTTTTAAATGAGAAATTCTATCTCGATTATCATATATAAAATCATTTTGTTTATTAGGAATATTAATAAAAGTTAGAATATTAAATTTTTTGTTTTGTAAATCCTTAAACAATTGTAAGTGTCCTTTATGTAATCCGTCAAAAAATCCAATAATTAATGGTAATTGTTTCATTAGTGTTAATAAATATACTACAAACAAATATTTTAATATTCTATATCAATCTCTTTATAATTTCTACACATTTGCCGACTTAGCTCAACTGGCAGAGCAACTGACTTGTAATCAGTAGGTTGTTGGTTCAATTCCGATAGTCGGCACCAAATTACTTAGTAGTAACCTTTTCTCTAATAAAGATTCTTTTAATATCTTTAGGTTTGTTTGTTTTATCATCAAATGACAAAACAACAGCATTAAACTGATATGGTGCATTTGCTGGTGTTAGTTTGAAACGATCAGATTTGCCCATAAACATATTTAAAATAGTATCGGCTTCTGCACCAATGACGCCGTTTGTTCCACCATTCATTCCTACATCAGTAATGTAAGCGGTGTTTTCATAAATTCTTTCATCTGCTGTTTGAATATGTGTATGTGTGCCAATAATAGCACTTACCTTATTAGCAAATGTTAATAAGAAAGCGTTCTTTTCACTTGTTGTTTCAGTATGAAAATCAACAATGTGAATATCTTCTTTGTGATGTTTTTTTAAAAATTCTTCAAATAAAGGAAATGGATTTTCTTGTAAATCATGAACATCACAAGTATTGCCAATTAGATTAGTTAATCTAATTGTTTTGTTTTTTATTTTAAAAACAATTGAACCGGTTCCATACTTACCTTGTTCTAATGTTTTTTTGATGTTCATTGGTCTAACAACATCTTTTTGTTTTAAAACATCATAAATTTCCTCTAAATATCATGTGTGATTACCAAAAGTAAAATAATTGATACCTAATTGTTTTAATTCGTTGTAGTGTTTAATGCTTAATGATCTACCGTGTGTAGTGTTTTCAGCATTAGCAATTACACAATCAATTTTTTCATTTTTGATAATTTTTGGTAATTCATTCCTAATAGCTTTTCTACCTTGTTTACCAAAAATATCACCAATAAATAAGATATTCATACTAGTTTGTAATAATCCTTTTTAATGATATATCTTTATTAGTAATTTTGAAGTTATTTGTATGCTGAAAAGAATATGCTAAACCAACAGCATCAGTATCATTTTTAATTAAATAGTTATTAAAGAAATTTAAACCATAACCCAATCGATGATTGCTATCATTAAAAGCAATTAAAGGTACAATTAGCAAATCAATTTGTTTTGGTTTAATTGTTAAAAATGATTTTAATGGTTGACGCATATTCTTTCAGAATTCACAATCAAAATTAGTGTTTTTAATTTGTTTGTATACCATTTTTTTATTTTCAATGTATGGTAAACAAACACGATATTTAAGTCTTAATAATTCATCAATTAGAGCAATAGTGTCTACTTCGCCTTCAATTGGCCAATAAAGACCAATGTAATTTTTAATTGATTTATTTTTAATAAATGTTAATGTTTTTAAATAAATTGTATGATCATATTTAGTTTTTGTTGGTGGTGGTAATAACCAACGCTCCTTTAAGATTTTTGATCTGATTTCACTATTTAACATTAGTTAATTATCTTAATTTTTTAGTCTTTTAATTGCTTTATGTGTTTTAACTAATGTCTTTCTACCAAATGGTGCCTTAAACAAAACATCAATTAAATTATCTTTTACACCAACAATTACACCAGTTCCAAAAATAGTGTGAGCAATTACATCACCAACTTTAAAATTAACTTCATTGGTAGCATAATTTTCATAATAGTTAACTTGTTTTTTGGAATCATATCAAGATAAATCAGCATTACTAATTGATTTAAATTCAGCTTGCTTTAATTGATAGTTTTCTTTACCAATTTCATTAATGAAACGACTAATAATAAATTCTTTTTGTAATGTTGGGGAATAACCTAAAGAGCAAGATAAAAATAATTTTTCCTTTGCTCTTGTCATTCCAACATAACAAATTCTTCTTTCTTCTTCAATATCATTTTGCTGATTAAGTCTAATTGATGGAAAGATTCCTTCATTTAATCCTATTAAAAATACAATTTTAAATTCTGTTCCTTTAGCAAAATGAATTGTCATTAAAGATACACTATTAGTTTTTGACATTTTTTCATCATTACTATCAGTAAATAAAGAAATGTCTTGCAAGTATTCAGAAATACTACTATTTGGTTTTTTATTTTCATATAAAACAATGGAATCTTTTAATTCTTTAATATTTTCCATTCGTTCTTCAGCTTGATCTAATGATTTAATGTATTCTTCATAATTTGTTGCTTTAATAATAACTTCTAAGCATTCACTAATAGGTTTATTTTTACAATTATTAATAATGTTTGTTAATAATGCTATGAAATTATTAACAGCTTGTCGATTTCAAGAAACATCAGTTGAACTATCCATTGAAAGATTTAAGGCATTAGTAAAATTAACATTGTGTTGTATAGCGTATTGACTAATTCTTTCAACGGTAGTATTACCAATGTTTCTTGTAGGAACATTAATAATTCTTTTAATTGCTAATTCATCATTTGCATTACTAATAAGCTTTAAATAAGCAATTAAATCTTTAATTTCCCTTCTTTGATAAAACTTAATTGAACCATAAATGTAATAAGGAATACCACAACTAATTAATTCTTGTTCAATTGATCTTGATAAATGTTTAGCACGGTATAAAACAACAATATCTTTATATTCAATATTTTTATCTTTGATAAGTTCTTGAATTTGTTTGCTAACAAAGTTAGCTTCATCATATTGTGATTCACCTTTAAAGAAGATTACATCTTTACCGACATCATTATTGGTTTGTAAAGATTTGTCTAATCGATCTTGATTGTTTTTAATAAGTTCATTAGAAGCACTTAAAATCTTTTTAGTAGAACGATAGTTAATGTCTAATACACATGTCTTAACGTTTTTAAAAGATTTTAAAAAATCGGTAAAGATGTTTGCGTATGCTCCTCTTCATGTGTAAATGGTTTGATCTGGATCACCAACCACAAATACATTTTGTGTAGATGGATTAATTAAATAAGAAAGAATTTCAAATTGCATTAAATTAGTATCTTGAAATTCATCTACCAAAATGTACTCAAAATAGTTTTGTCATTTACTTCTAATTTCTTTATTTTCATCTAAGATTTTGTGAGTTAGTATTAACAAATCATCAAAATCTAATAAATTAGAAATTAGAAGTTTTTTACAATACATTTTATAAATGTATTTCATTGTAGTTAGTTCTTCAAATTTATAAATACCAAGTTCTTTACATTTACCAATATTATTAATAGCATTTAAATCAATATTATTAGTTTTAATATTACTAATAATTTCTAATGCTTTTTTAGCTTTGATGTCTTTTTGATTTAATTTACCTTCAAAATAGATATCTCTTAATATGGATAATTGATCTTCTTCATCTAAAACAGTAAAGTTGGTATTACGGTTTAAAACACCAATATCTTGTTTAAGAATTCTTAAACAGATAGCATGATATGTTCCAATTCATGGTACATAAATGTTGTCAAGCATATTGTTAATTCTTGTTTTCATTTCATTAGATGCTTTATTAGTAAATGTAATTGCTAATATCTTATTGGGATTAAAATGTAATTCTTCAATAAGATATACAATTCTTGTTGTTAACACTCTTGTTTTGCCAGTTCCTGCTCCTGCAACAACAAGAATTGGTCCGTTATGGATAGTTACAGCATCAAATTGTTGTTTATTAAGATTGATTAAATTTAACATGAATTAGAATTATAGTAACCAATGTATAGATATACATCTATATAATTAATTAATTATGAACAAAGTCAAAATTAATTTAGAAATTGATCAAGATGTATATGAAAAATTAAAGCAACAATTTAATGAGATTATTAAAAATCCTTCTGTTGCTATGCAATTAAAATCTGTTGATGCTTACTTAGAATCAATCTTAACTTCATTTGCTAAAAGTGGTGATCAAATGAAAGTTGTTTCTGGTAAATTTAAAGATTTATTAGATAAAATGGGTGGGATGGGTGATTTAGGTAATATTGATTTAAGTAAACTTAATGATTTAAATTTTGAAGATCTTTTTGGTAATAGTCAACAAAAGAAAACAGAAGCTAAAAAACCAGCACCAACGACTAACGCATCAAAATTAAAAAGTTAAACTTATGAAATTATTAATCGTGTATCATGTTTATAAGAATTATGAATGATTAGAAGAATCATTAAAATCAGTTTTTAATCAATCTGATAAAAACTTTAGTTTAGTTCTTATAAATGATGATGCATCAAAAAAAGTAGATGAAATTCTTAATAAATTTGACTTTGATAAGTTAAATTCATTTCAATATTTTGCTTTTAATCAAAATGTTGGGCATTCTCTATCTTTTAATGAATGTATCAATAGTGCTACGGATGATTTTATGTATTATGGCGGTTCTAATGTAATTTTTGATAAAGATTTTGTTAAAGTCATTAACGAAACAATAACAAAGAATAAAAAGATTGACGTTATATCTTTAACAAAAATTAATGATCACGGTGCTATAATGGCTTTTGATAGCTTACCAGTTAAATTACAATTGATGTTAAAGCAAACAATGCATGATAAGATTTATTTAGTGAGAATGTTAAAAGAGAGAAACATCCGTTTAATTGAAGAACAATATTCACCATTCGTTTTCAATTATCAAATTATGCGTGATAGTCAAAAGTGATTAGTGCTTGACCGTGATTTAATAGAAGTAAAACCAAATAAAACATTTTCGTATAACATTTATGATGCTTTAAACCAAAATGATTTAATTTTAGATGAACATAAAAACACTAAATTTTATAAACAACATGCTCAATTTTTTGAGTTTTTAATGATTTTAAATACTCTACATGTTTTTTTAAAAAGAATGATTCTTTCATATTCTAATAAGAAGAATCGAATCTCGTCAATTAATGATGCAAAGAATTGATTAACAAAAAATATCTCAAATTGGAAGAATAATAAATTACTAAATAATAAAGCTCTCAATTTGCCTCACAAACAAGTTGAATGTTATAAGAGATTTAAATTTAAATATTCATACGTAATGAAGGCAATGAAAAACGATGCTATTTAATGGAACAAACAACAATAAGTAATGAAAATCAAAAAAAACATCGATACATGCTTGCAAAAGCTTGAAATCGAATTTTTGCTAGAGTTATCGATGTTTTAATAGTAACCATTGTTGTGGCAGGGTTAGCAATTGCAATTATTGCTACTGATAAAATGGGTTTAAAAGGAGCGCTTGATTTAAATCAAAAGTGAAGGTATTTATTAATTACATTAATATCTATTTTTATATCTGTACTTTATTTTATTGTCATTCAAAGATTAACGGACGGTAGAACATTAGGTTTGATAATGTTTAAGCTAAAAATGTTTAATTTAATACCTACTAAAAGTTTTACTTTAAACATTATTAAGAAAGAGTTTTTCTTATGAATGATTGTTTCCATCGCTAATTTAATGGCATCGATTTTTATCATGTTTGATAAATCTGGAACATTTTTAAGAGACTTATTATTTCAAAATAATAGTCCTGAAAAATCTACAAACATTGGTGTTATTTTTTGTCAAACATTTTATGTAATTTCAGGAGTAATTATTATTTTTATCATTATCCATATGTGCTTATCAAACAAGAAACGTTGTTTCATTGACAAGATTAGTGATACAGCGGTTGTTAAAATGGTTGATGTCAATTCAACTGATATCGATAGTAATATGAATACAAAAATGAAAAGGGCAAAAAGAAACTATGGATTACCAGGTGAAATTATCGGATCAGCAACTGACGAAATAGACTCTTTGTAAATTATCTATTCCCTAAATGTTGTAAAAGTTCAAATTCAATCTTCCTTGTGTTTTTATCAGCAAGAATTAATTTAACTTTTACTTTTGTTCCTAAAGAGTAACGATTACCTTTTCTTTTGCCAACTAATTCATTAGTTTTTTCATTAAATGTATAGTAATCATCTTTACAACTTGCTAATTTAATTAAACCTTCTATTGTATTTGGTAATTGTACAAACATTCCAAAGTTAGAAACTGATGAAACAGTTGCTTCAAACTCTTCCCCAATATGTTTAGACATATATTCAGCAAATTTCATTTGGTTAACATCTCTTTCACACTGGATTGAACGAAGTTCATTTTTAGAAGATTTTTCACAATATTCTTCTAATAATGAAGACATTTCTTTTCTATTACCTTCATTAGTTTTGTTCTTTTCAAATTCATACATTCAATAAATACGATGTACCATTAAATCAGGGTAACGTCTAATTGGTGAAGTAAAATGTGTATAGTCTTTTAATGCCAAACCAAAGTGCCCAATATTTTTAGTTGAGTATTCCGCTTTTGCCATACAACGTAATAACATCATATGAATTAAATCAAGATTTTGATTATCCTTATTAACTTCTAATCATTTGCTAATATCAATCGGTTTAATATTTTTAATATCAGTTGGTATTTTAAAACCTAATCTTTTTGCTTCAAGTGCAAAAGTTTTTAAGCGATCTTCATTTGGTTTATCGTGAACACGATAAACAAATGGTCATTTCTCTTTATTTGCATGAATGGTAACTGCTTCATTAGCAGCAACCATGAAATCTTCAATCATTCTTTGAGCAGTTCCTGATTCATGTTTTTTAATTTCAGTTGGTACACAGTCTTTATCAACCATAATAATTGGTTCAGGAACATCAAAGTTAATGTAGCCCCTTTTCTTTTTAGTAATGTCTAATACTCGATGAAGTTCTAAAGCTATTAATAAC
Organism: Mycoplasmataceae bacterium; assembly: GCA_031262935.1. Taxonomy (GTDB): domain Bacteria; phylum Bacillota_I; class Bacilli_A; order Mycoplasmatales; family Mycoplasmoidaceae; genus Malacoplasma_A. Next base: position 18,681 of record JAISGU010000001.1, read on the forward strand.
ATTTCTTTTACATCTTTTGGGTCATTTTTTAAATCATCTGTCTTGTTATAGAAAGCATTAACTTCATCATATGAATATCTACGATGTGATTTGATAATTGACGGATAAACCTTAATATCTTGAATTGCACCAACATTATTAATAATCATGTCACAAGTAAGTGCTAATCTTTCTACATTAGGATTTAAGGAACATAAATCGTCAGAAAGATTATGAGGAAGCATCGGAATAACACGGTCAACTAAATAAATTGAGCAACCTCTATTCAATGCTTCCTCATCCAATTCAGATTTAAATCTTACATAGTGACTAACATCAGCGATGCTAACTGATAAAAAATATTTATCACCATCTAGCTTCTTAGTATAAAAAGCATCATCAAAATCTTTTGATGTAGCTGGATCAATGGTCACGATTGGTAGATTAGTCAAATCTTTCCTGATTTGTCTTTGATATGGATCAATATCGAGTTTTAAGTTTCTTGCATACTCAATGATGTTGTTAGGGAATTCTGGTTCTACACCATTGTCATAAACAATGGATAAAATATCAACACCAACATCACCAGTATGTCCAATCACACGACTTACTGATCCATAAGCGATATCTTTTTCGAACTTTTTAATTTGGATTAAGATTTTTTGTCCATTGACTAATCCGTGAATGTCGTCTAGCTTAACATCCATTTTTATTTTTTGATTATCAATGGATATTTTATAAGTTCCATCTTTATTCAAATTAAAAATTCCGACATAAAAATCTTTTCCACGACTAATAACTTTTGTAATTACAGCGTCTTTTAAATCACCAATTGATGGTTTTTTCATTGGTGAAAACTCAACAGTATCACCATCTAAAGCTGAATTTAAATTTGTTTTATATACATAGTATTGTGCTTTCTTTTCATCTTTTAATTTAATAAAACCATTACCAGCAGAGTTAATCGATATTGTTCCTTGTAATGTTTGACTATTATCTATTGGAGCATTTGTGTATACATTTATATTGTTCTTACTATTAAATAAAACAATTGATTTACTTGGTAACTGTTTGAATTGTTTTTCATTTATTAAATCTGAAATATGTTTGTAAATCAAATTTCTAACATTATCGATATGTTTATATTGATTTAATAATTTCTTAACAATAATTCCTGGTGGAATTGGTCTACCATGTTCATTATTAACTAAATCAATGATCGCTTGTTTTAGTTCTGCTTTCTCTTTATTGCGAAGCATAACTAAAACTTTTTAGTAATTGCTCCAACAATTGCAATAGCAAACATTACAAACATTAAAATGAACATGGTAATTTGTAAAATTTTTACAAAACCACGATCTTTAGTTTTTTTGAACAACTCAAGGTCTTGTCCAGCAATATTAGTTAAACCTTGAGTTGTTCCTGAACCAGATAACAAAAGACCAACAATTAAACAAATTGCTGATATAACGATTAATGCAATACTTATTCATCCCATAAGAGTCGTCATTATATATAATTAATCTAATAGAAAATAAAAAGGCAATAAATATGAAAAAACTACATACAATCTTATCAATCCCTGTAATTCTTGCAGGGGGGGGGATTATTAATGACGCTTTCTACAACTAGTTGTAAAACTGAAATGATAAAATCTCATCATATATCAATAACGGCAGATGATGATGCGAATTTAAATGCTTTTGGTATTTCTATCATCGTAAATCAAAAGAATAATGATGAATCAGTTTTTAATAATATTGATTCTTTAGTTGATTGACTAAAGAATTCTGATTGTTTGGATAAAAATTTAGCTTCAACATTTACTGTATCTGGTGAATACTGCAGAGGATATAAAACTAACACTTCACATTATGTAACATATTTATCTTTTTCTGCAGATAAAAAAATAACTATTGGAACGGAAACTGAAAAAATTGATTTTACAAAAATATCTATGTTTTCAGATACGCTTAATAATCATTTACAAGGGTATGATCATAGGATAATGTTTACTAATCAACCTCATAATGTTGGTTTTTTAAAAGCGAGCATTAAAGAAAACTTAGATGGAGACCCGATAGAAAATTTTTCATCACGTGAAAGCGTACTTAAATGATTAAATGATAATGGACATACGTCAAGCGACACTCATTATGAAATAATTTCTGGGCATACGAGCACTTATGATATTCAATATATTTATGCAGATAGTACAAATATATGGGCAGATCCAGGACAACACACATTTGCAGACCCAAATGATGATGATCGAATAGTTATAAATGATTTTAAATTCCCAATCTATAGTTAATTTGGTGAGAAGATAGACATCGTGGAAATATCTAATACCCATTAAGTATACCTTTCGTAGTTAAAAGTTAATGATTGAATTGGCGTCATACGATAAGTGTCTCATTTACCTAATTGT
>JAISGU010000006.1 GCA_031262935.1 Mycoplasmataceae bacterium
TATTTTGTCATAACTTAACTCCTACTTAATATAAGTTAGACAATTTTTTATACCTTTTTACGAAGTAAACTTTATAGATTTAACCTCTAAAAAAGCAAACATTTTGAGACTTTATTCAATTAATAGATTCTTCTATTAAGTTGAAGTTTATTGTTTTCATTATTACCCATATTTCTACTCCAACATAGAGGGCCAGGTGTGCAAAGTGACATTTTTGACAATTAACCCAACTTTTAGGGCCTAATTTGAAAACTACCACTTTTTGACCATTAACTATTGTTGTTGAGCTTTTTTATCTTTTCTAATAATTCTGTTTTAGCATCTTTTGATTGATTAGCAACTTTATTAGGAGTTTCATTAGGTGATTGTGGTTTCACATTTAGTGTTAGGTCAGGAATTTTTTTAAATGCTTCATCAATAATTTTGCTTGGTGCTTGAGTATCTGGTTTTATTAAAGCTAGTTCAGGTAGTGCTTTTGCTAATTCGTTGTGCAATTCTTCATTAATGTGCGGAATATAAATACGGTGTAAAGATATTAATACAGCATGAGCAACATTAGAACGCATTTTGTTAAAATGTCAATCAGCTTCTTCTACATAGATGTTTAATGGTGATCTTTGTTCTAATGACCTTAAAGTAACACCTTCTCTTACTTTAGTAATAGTGTCAAGATGATTAGTTCATTGATAGTCTAAGTTTTGAATCATCATGTCTCTAACAATTGAATTGGCTTGATTGTTATTGCCATTCAATAATTTAATTCTTGTTTCAATACTTAAATCTAAAATCTTAGTAACGATTAAAGTAGCTTCTTCAATAGTTTTCTCTTTGAAGAATTCAGGATTAATAATATTGGCGTTAAAAATATTTTTATTTAATGAATCTGCAAGTTTAACGTTATCAACATAAAGTTCATTACTTGTAGATTTAAACATTTTACAAATATCTTTAGCAACACTCTTTGCCATATTTTTAACAATATCAGTGTTGTCGATATTTTTTAAAATTTGATCTCTTTGTTTATAAACAAGTTCTCTTTGATTACTTAAAACACTATCATAATCAATTAAGTGTTTTCTTGAGTCAAAGTTTAAACCTTCAACTTTTTTTTGAGTTGAATTTAATAACCTTGTAAAGAACCATGAATCAAAATAGTCATTATCAATTTTATTATCCGCTTTATCAATTTTATCTCCAGCAAATCTTTTAAATAAAGTATCTTGTAATGAAATAAAGAATCTGGTTGTTCCAGGATCACCTTGTCTTCCACTACGTCCTCTTAATTGATTATCAACACGTCTTGATTCGTGTCTTTCAGTACCGATAACATATAGTCCGCCCAGTTTAGCAATTCCATCACCAAGTTTAATGTCAGTACCTCGTCCAGCCATATTGGTTGAAATAGTAATTTGTCCTTTTTGACCAGCATTAGCAACAATATCAGCTTCACGAGCGTTATTTTTGGCATTTAATAATTCATAGTTAAGACCTTTATTTCTTAAATATTTACATAAGTCTTCCGAGTCTTCAACTGAAGCTGTACCAACTAGAATTGGTTGGCCAGTAGCATGAATCTTTTCGATAGCTGCAACAACGTGATGTCATTTACTTATTTTGTTAGCAAAAATAAAATCATTTAAATCTTTTCTAATGTTTTGTCGATTGGTTGGTACAGGTACAACAACCATGTTATAAATCTTTAAAAATTCTTCAGCCTCAGTCATGGCTGTTCCTGATACACCAGCTAATTTTTTATAAAGTCTAAAGAAAGATTGGTATGTAATGGTTGCAACAATGACATTCTCTGGTTCAATCTTAACATATTCTTTAGCTTGAATGGCTTGCTGTAAACCGGCGTTGTAACTTCTTCCTTCAAGAATTCTTCCTGTAAATTGATCAACCAACAAAATTTCATTATTTTTAACAACATATTCTATACCAGATTGAAATACAAAATTAGCCATTAAAGCATTCTTTATTTTGTGAATTAAATCAGAATTTTCAATGGCAAATAAATTAGGAACTTTGTAATGAGCTTGTGACTTTGCTACACCACTATCAGTTAGATTAATAGCGTTTGCTTCATGATCAATTTTATAGTCTTCTGGTTTTAATGTTTTTGTAAATTGATCAACTTCAATGTACATTGATACATCTCTTTTTGGTTGACCAGAAATAATTAATGGTGTTCTCGCTTCATCAATTAATACTGAGTCAGCTTCATCAACAATGGCAAATGATAAACTTCTAATAACTTTCTCGTCATAGTTTCTTACCATGTTGTCTCTTAAATAATCAAAACCTAATTCACTGTTCGTGGTATATGTGATATCACATGCAAATTGTTTTCGTTTTTGTTCAGGTGACATTGCTGCGGTGTTGTAACCAACCGTAATGCCTAATGGATTTAATGCTTGTGCACAAAACTTAGCATCACGTTCAACTAAATATTCATTAACAGTAACAACATGTACACCTTGTTTTAATAAAGCATTTAAATAAGCAACAATTACTAATGTTAATGTTTTACCCTCACCAGTGTACATTTCAGCAAAGTCACCAAAATGAACAATAGCACAACCAACAATTTGTACTTTGTAAGCAAACAATTTATGTACACGATAACATGCTTCTCTTGCGGTTGCAAGAGCTTCGACCATAATATCATCTAATGATTGTCCTTCACGAATTCGCTCTAGAAAGATGTTGGTCATATTAGATAATTGTTTATTAGACATCTTTCTAAACTTATCTTTAAGAGCATCAACTTTATTAGCGACAACTTTTGCTCTTTTTAAAATTCGTCTTCAAGGTGCGAAAACATTTAAACGATATAATCTTTTTGATTTAATCATAAAATTTTATTAATCATTATAAAATAGTATAATGTATAAAGTTATGAATTATAAAAAGTTTCAAATAATTAAAATATTATCAACAATTGCTATTGCTGGTGTTGCTATGCCATCAATTTGTTGAGCCATCACAAGTTGTAATAAAAAAAATTTACCTACTGAAATAACGATTGATGGGCCTAGCAATATAACTGGGGCAGAAGGTGTTGCCAATACAACCGGATACAATTACCGCGCCGTGTATGATACTAATGTTATAGCAAGTAACGGGACATGATCGTTCAAAGAAGGTACGGCGATTCCTACTGGTGTTTATATTGATGAAAACGAAGGAAAAATAACGTGGAGCGATAACGCTAAAAGTTGTATTTTTACAATTCAATACTTAGATGGAAATGGTCTTATAGGGGAGGAAATTGTTACTTTAGTGTTATCAAGATCACCGGCTCCGATTCCAGATCCAACAAGCATAGAAATTTATGGTAATGAAAATTTAAGTGGCACAACTGGTGTTGCCAATACAACGGGAGTCAATTACTATGCTGAATTTGATAATAATACTAAACCAACATCAGCAA
>JAISGU010000033.1 GCA_031262935.1 Mycoplasmataceae bacterium
ACTTAGAAAAAGGCTTGGTGATCATCCTGGACTTGTATATTCAAAACAAAGAAAAATGGTAGAAGAATTACTATGATTAAATCATAAAAAACCAACCTAATTTGTCCATTATCTTAAAAGATTTCATATATCCGTGGCTTCTTTGACACTGAAGGTGGTATTCCACAAAATATTTCTTATCGTTTTTATATACAACTTGTACAAAAGAATAAACCTAAATTGGAATGAATCAAGCAGACTTTAGAAACGATGAACATTAAATGTGGTGTCATTCATAACCCAAGCAAATATGCTGATCCAAACTACTTTAGATTTTTTATAAGTAGTAAATCTTACAAAGATTTTATTAAAGTAATTGGTTCATTTCATCCAAGGAAAAAAGAAATATTTCTAAAGAGAGATGCGGAATCATCATAGAATATTATTCATAAAAAGCTTTAATTCAATCATCATACAATTTTTTGCCATTACCTCATCGCCGATTAGCACCACTCGTTGACAAAACAGTTATTAATTTTATTTGTCTTGATATTTTGAAATTTTGTGAATCAAAATTTTCTCTTGCAGTTTTACCATTGAAAATTATTTTTTTTATATTTTTATAGTCGTTTAATATTTGAATTAAATTATTTTTCGATGAATTTATTGTGTCTATGTTTTTATCCATAGATGTATCTAGTTTATTTTTTTCAATTTTTGTAGAAAAAACATCCGATAAAGCGATTTTATTTATTAATAAACATTTAATTTTACTAGCATAAATTTCTTCATCAATTTCACCAATAAAACATTTGTTATTGTTAAAAATAGGCTTAATAATTTCATTTCAAAACCTATTAGATTTATTTGCATAATATTGATTCTTCTCAATAGAAACTTTGCTAGGGAAGCTTCCTAATATCAGGATTTCAGAATTTTTATCACCAATAAGTCTTAATCACTTTTGTTTTTCTATCATGGCAACGGTATCCTTGGTTTAATATTTCCATCTTCATCTCCACCGATATCTATGCCATTACCGGCATCACCAATGTCAATATATGGCCCGACATCATCGTCTTCTGGATCATAACCTATTTTAATTTTTGGTAGTTGTGTATTAATTAGCATACTTTTTAATGTAATATTTTATTATTAATGATTTTTCAATGTGGTTATTTTTATCCCTAATATCGAATGCCATATGGGCATATTTTAATGCGTTAGTCAAATCATTTAATTTTGCATAAGCATCAGACATATGCAAATATCCTTGAGTGTTTTTAGGATTAATCTCAATCATATTTTTTGTTCACTTTAAACATTCTTGATATTCATCTATTTTTAAATAAATTTCAACTATTTTATTGCACATATTATACATCGCATTCAAATATTGTTCTTCATTATCTACAAGTAAGTTTCAAGACATTAGATAACAATTTAATGCTTCGTCATAATCATTTAAATATAAATAGTTGTTTCCCAAATATTCGTAAATATTTGGATTGTATGGTTCAATCTCTAAAGTCTTGTTATAAATGTCGTTAGCTTTTAAATATTTATTTCTAGCTTGATAACATGAAGCTAATTCAAAATATTTTGAAACATTAAACATATCTATTTTTAAACTATCTTCTAGATTTTGAATAGTTTTATCTATTTCTTTATTTTTTAATAAAGTTTTTTCAGTCATTGTTTGATGAGATATTAGGGCATTAAGTCCATTATCTCGATAATTCTCCTTAATGCCCATCTGAGATGGGTAAAAACATTATATGTTTTATCAATTTGATTGTCAAGTTGGATGGTATTTTATCTAGTTAGAAAGGTTTATCTTATAAAATATCGTAGCACATTGTAGAACATTAAGATAGTAAATAATGTATACATACATTATTGCTACCATCTTTTTTGTAGAACATAAGATTTATAATTTTTTATATGTATATCTTAATATCTCCAAAACCAATTAGTGAAAAGAGTGGTGTTTATCTAGTTAAATCATATCGTGATCATAATGGCAAACCAACACACTCCATTGTTAAAACATATGGTAAATATTACGATCTATTAAAAAAAGATAAGAACTTCTTAAGTAAATTAAAAAAACAAGCCAACGAAGCATCTGATAAAGATTTTGTTAAAGATAATGTAAGTATTAATGTGACTAAAAAAGGATGAAATCACGATATCTTTAACTTCGGTTATATCTATTGTAAAGCGGTTTGTACAGCAGATAGATTTGTTAAGAAAGCTAAACAATTAAGTATGTATAAATATTTCTTAACACATTTATATCATATGATTTGAGGATATTACATTACTGATAATCCTCAATTCATATTTGAAAAGAAATATGAATTGGTTTATCCAGATAATAAAGTAACAATGCAAAAGTTCTATGAACTATTTGATGAGTTTTACAATATCTATAGTAAAAAGAGTGATACATACATCTTTTTAATTAGAGATATTCTTATTGAAAGAAAACCTAATATTACAGAAGAATATACTCTAATGTTAATATTATCTGATGATGGATATGTAAGATATTGGAGAGTATTTAGTATTGATGATAAAGAAGTCAATATCTTAGCATATCTACGAATCATTGAAAAAGAAATATCTTACAAGATTCGTTTCATCATCCATAATGACTTTACTAATTACTTTGCTAATAAATATTTAAAAAACAAAGAAAAAGTAGTTTTATACAAAACTGCTAATATTGCTTTTAAAAAGATTACAGATGTTGTTGTTAATTGACTACAGTTTATTGATGAATCATCATTAATTATTGAAAATACAGACAATAATATGATATTATCTGCAAGAATAGCTAATCGTATTATTTCAGGAATGGTGTTTAATGTCTTTCATAATCTAATTCTTAATCGTTTTCATAAGAATTATTCATTCACAGAAATTAGACAATTATTAAGAATTATGAATCTAATTGAATTAGATAATGGATGATTCATCTTTACTGTAGATCATAATAGTCAACTATTACATGATTTTGTTTATTCAGTTTATTCAGTAAAAGATGTTAAATATTTATATCCAAACATCTATATTCATCGAACTAAACTGAACGAACAAAATCTAATTAAGATTATTAGTAAATCATTTAGGATTAATAAAAATGGTTCTTCGCTATTTTGTGTGGAATAACTAGTAAATTGGAGTAATTGTATGATGTTGTATCCTGTTAAAATTGCATGTCCATAAAAGCAACTTAATGTCAAACTATTTGTTGCCATTGATTACGCTACTAAGTGAAATTCTTCTCTAAAAATCAATATTTTTTCGATGTCTCATAGACTATAGAATAATCTTAAATGTTTGTTTGTGGTGAACATCTAAGCTACATTTTGATAATGTATTAATGCTATCAAAAGTGTTAAAAACTATGCAAATTAAAGCGTTCTATTCCACACAAAACGGCGAAGAACCATAAAAATTAATATTCATTAATCAACTATAGCCAATAAACCGGCAAAACTAATTTATTTGGTCCTAATGTTTGTGAAGATGGCACTGAACAAATCAATGTCATCGGTGCGATTTTCTTATTTTTAATGCTTGATAATAACTTAATATTTTCAAAATATTTAAATTGTGGTGTCATATTCATTTTAATTTCAATTGGATATAAGATGCCACCTTTGCCTTCAATAATTAAATCAATTTCTCCATTTTTATGATTTTCAAAATTTGTGTTGTTGTTTTTATTGTTATTTGGATCTATTGTCTTTATATAAAACATATTTAACATTTTTCCAGCATTTAAATATCCCTTTGCAATTTCACTAATTGCATAACACTCAAATATATGGCCTGCAAAATCGCTTTTCAATAAGAAATCGGGATCATCAAATTTTGTTAAGTAGCAAGCTAATCCTGTATCTCAAAAATACATTTTTGGTGATCTAATTGTTCTGGTTAAAGCATTATTTGAGTAAGGATTAATAAAAAAGATTACACCAGTTGCTTTTAAAGCAGATATTCATTTTTTAATCGTTAATGGCGTAACACCAACTTTTCTAGCAATAGATGTATAGTTTAAAGTTTCACCAACTAATGAGGCCATAAGTGAAAGAAAGTTTAAGAAATCTTCAAAATTTGATATGTTTAAAACATCCTCCCGTATGTCTTTGAATAACGTACTTTTAATGTATGTTTTATAAAAGGTATCTAAATTTGTCTTACTACCATTAATTACATCAGGCATACTACCATTGATAATGTCCTTAAATATTTCAAGTTGAGTTTTTTGTTTACATTTTCTTAATAAGAATTTATTGTAATCAGGTTCAAATACAAAGTTAGCTCTACCATTTATCTCAGATATTGATAACGATTGTAAATCAATTAATGCTGCTCTAGTAGATAACGTGTCACCTACACCTTTTATTAATTCAAATGATTCACTACCTGTTAAAATAAACATTGATTTTTGTTTATGTTTATCAATTAATTCTTTGATGTAGTTGAATAACTCAGGAGCCTTTTGAACTTCATCAATAAAAACCGGTGGTTGATATTCATTAAAAAAAGCAATAGGGTCGGTTTTAGCATAATTTATAAGTTCGGTAGAATCTAGTTTTACAATTTTGTAATTCCCAATACTTGGTAATATTGATTCAATTAAAGTTGATTTTCCTACTTGTCGAGGACCAGTTAAAACAACACATTGATATTGTTTTATACATTCTTTAACATGCTCTTCTATATGTCTTTTAATTGAGTAATTAATATTTGTATCTTTAATCATATGACTAAAATTATACTCTATATATGACTAAAACGATAATTAAAGTATGACTAAATTGATACTATTCACTTAAATCAACCTAATTTGTCCATTATCTTCAACATGTATTTAGTTTTCTTCGTTCTGTTCGATTTAATAATCCTGGGCTTAAATATCAAAATGTGTGCTTTTTTTAATTAGTCAATATTTAATTTCACTCTATTTTTAGGGTATTTTTTAATCTAATTTCTATTGAACTATGGATTTTGTATCATAGTTCATATGAAAAATAATGGGAAAAGATACTGCAAAATATGTGGTAATAAGTTAATAAAAAAAGGAAATACTAGAAGAGGTTCACAACGATGATATTGCAAGATATGTAAGAAAAGTTTTACACTAAAAAGAGATGATGTTTCTATAAAGAATAGAACAAAGACATTTGAGCGTTGAGTGTTACATCAATCATCGCTAGTGGATCTAAAACTTAATTCACTTACTACAAAAAGAAAATTAAAAATATGTTGAGATAAATTACCACGAATTTTAAATAGTACCGGTGCCATATATAAGGTTTTAATCTTTGATGGAATTTGACTCAAATGTAAACGAAAAATAGAAAACCAGGTAGCACTAATTGCACGTAGTTTAAAACATGCTATTGGTATATCGTGAACAAAATATGAATGTTCAAAAAGTTGGGCTTAATGGCCAAATTGGGTTGGTTTTCTAAGATTTAGATATTCAAAAAAGGTTTATTTTATAACCATTTTTATATTTTTAAATCTCCGAACTATACAAATGTTAGTATAGTTCA